>DASTRQ010000241.1:0-4309 GCA_035761145.1 Gemmatimonadales bacterium | reverse complement strand
AGGAGGATGGGCCACAGCAGGTCGAGCCCCGCCGCCGCGGCGAAGAGCCAGGCGAGCGAGAGCTTGGGCGTGCGGCGCTTGGCCGCAAGGGCGAGAGCGGTGTGGCCGACGAACATACGGGGGTCCGGGGGACGGTAGGAGCTATATGCCACCAGCCATCAGCCATCGGCCAACAGCCAACAGCCAATAGCCAATAGCCAACGACTAGTTCAGCACCTTGATCCGCACATTCCGGTACCACACCTGGTTGCCGTGCACCTGCAGCCCGATGTGGCCCTGCGGTGCCTTCCCGTAGTCGGGCCACTCGTGGAACTTGCTCGCCGCCACCTTGGCGGTCCAATCGGGAGAGCCGAGGGTGTAGTCCACCACCTTCTGGCCGTTGAGCCAGTGCTCCACGTGGTCACCCTGGACGACGATGCGCACCTCGTTCCACTCCATCGCGGGCTTCACCACGCCGGCCGGCGCGGCATACAGCCCGTACGCCGACCCCGCCGAGGTGAGGCGGTTGTGGCCGTCGGGGTGCTGGGCGTCGTCGAGCACCTGCATCTCGGGGGCGCTCCAGTAGATCTCGGGATACTCCTCGGTGGCGCGGTAGAAGATCCCCGAGTTCCCCCCGGGCGCGATGCGCCACTCGAGGCGGAGCTCGAAGTCCTTGAACTCGTCCACCGTCATCAGGTCGCGCCCGCCCCCCGTGTCGTGGTGGATCATCCCGTCCACGACCGTCCAGCCGGTGGGGAGGGAGTCCTTGAAGTCGCGCCACCCGGTCAGGTCGGTGCCGTTGAAGAGGGGCCGGAACCCCTGGGCCTGTTCCTCGGGCGTCAGCCCGTTGGTCGCGGCGGTGGGCTGTGGGGCATCGGCTGCGGGCTTGCTGGTGCACCCCGCCGCCGCGAGGGCGAGCAGGAGGGAGGCGTGTCGGAAGGACATCGGCGGTCTCTGGGGTGTCGGGGCGGGGATGAAGGAAGCAACAAAGTGTACGGGACGTCCGTAGATGGCGCTAGGGTGACGCCGTTCCGCGTGCCCCCTAACTTCCACCGCCATGTACGAGTCCCTCTCCGAGGCCCCCCTCCCGCAGCGCGCGTTCGTCCGCCGCATCGTCTGGCACGTGGTGGTGTCGCAGCTGCTGGTCGTGACCTCGCTCTTCCTGGGAATGGCGGGGTTCCACCTGACCGACGGCCTCCCCTGGCTCGACGCGTTCGTGCAGGCGGCGATGCTCCTGGGCGGGATGGGGCCGGTGAGCATCCCGCAGACCGACGCCGGCAAGGCCTTCGCGGGGCTGTACGCCCTCTACTGCGGGCTCGTCTTCATCGTGGTGGCCGGCCTCCTGATCGCGCCGGTGGTCCACCGCATCCTTCATCGCCTCCATTGGGACGACGAATCGTGACCGTTCGCACCCTGATCGCCGCGCTCTCGCTCGCCGCCGCATTCCCGCTCGCCGCGCAGACCGCCGCCCCCGCCCGCGGCGCCGTCACGACGGCCGAGGTGCGGCGGATCCTCACCACGCTGGCCGACGATTCGATGGAAGGGCGCCGCACCCTCACCGCCGGCGAGATCCGCGCCGCCCGCTTCATCGCCGCGGAGTTCCAGGCGCTCGGCCTCGAGCCCCTCGGCGGCGACTCGGCGTACTACCAGTGGGTCCCGCTGGTCCCCGTGCGGCGCCGGAACGGCGCGATGGGGATGGGCCTCCCCGCCCCTGGCGTGCTCGACACCATCGCCCGCGACCAGGTGCGCTACGGCCGGAACGTGCTGGCGCTCCTGCCCGGGACCGACCCCGCGCTCAAGGACGAGGTGATCCTGGTGGACGCCCACTTCGACCACCTTGGCTACGGCCGGCCGGTCAACGGCGATTCCCTTTACAACGGCGCCGACGACGACGCCTCCGGCGTCACGGCGGTGCTCGCCGTGGCGCGCGCGATGGCGCAGGGCCCGCGACCCAGGCGCTCCATCATTTTCGCCGCGTTCACCGGCGAGGAGATGGGACTTCTCGGCAGCCGCTGGTTCACCCAGCACCCCACCCTGCCGCTGGAGCGGATCAAGGCCAATCTCGAGATCGAGATGATCGGCCGCCCCGACTCGCTGGCCGGCGGCCCCGGCAAGGCGTGGCTCACCGGATACGAGCGGAGCACCCTGGGCGACCAGCTCAAGGCGGGGGGCATCGCCATCGTCCCCGACCCGCGCCCCGACCAGATGTTCTTCCAGCGGAGCGACAACTACGCGCTGGCGCTCCGCGGCATCGTGGCGCACACCCTCTCGAGCTTCGACCTGCACAGCGACTATCACGCGCCGAGCGACGACGTGAGCCACGTGGACTGGGCGCATATGACCGCGGTGGTGCGGGCCACGGCGCAGGCGGTGCGCCTGATGGCCAACGGCCCCACCCCTGCGTGGCACGAAGGGGGGAGGCCGGTCGGGAACTGAGATGGAAGGAGGGCGGGAGGGCCAGGCGCCTGCCCGCCCACCCGTCTACCCGCCCAACGCCCGGTACACCTCCGCGATCCCGGCCAGCATCACGCCTGCGGCCTCGAAGGTGATCCCCCGGCCCTGGCTGGCGGAGACGCTGCTACGGAGCGCGGCCAGGGTGGCGCGGGCGGCGCGGGGATCGTGGGCCCGGAGCACGGCGAGCGCGGAGGCGATGGCGGTGGCGCCGGAGCGCCGGAGCCCGGGGTCGGCCACGGCATCCGTCTCCACGATCCGGCCCCACTCCTCGGCCAGTGCGGTCAACCGCCCTGCGGCGATCGCGGGGGCGGTGAGGGGGGAGTTCGGTGCGGGTGTCGTCATCTGCATATGCGGCCCTCGACCGGGCGGTGCGGGGGCCGGAACGACGGCGCCCCCTGGCGTGGATCCCGAAGGGTCCGGACGCCGGGGGGCGTGGAGGACCAGTTTCGGCAATCGGACGCTCTTCCCGACGTGGAAGAGTCCAGACTTTGCGGCCCCGCCTCGCGACGGGTGTGCCTTTGTCGACTGATACGGTACAGCTCCAAGGAGAAGAAACCGCCCGGTACGCCATCCGTCAAGGGAGCGGCACCCCCTACCGCCCACCCCCGCCGCCCATAACTTCCCCACCCATGACGACCTCCCTGCCCCGCCCCGAAGCATCCGAATTCGCCCCGTTCTACGCCGGTTACGTGTCCAAGGTCCCGGACGGCGAGATCCTCAAGGTCCTGGAGACCCAGCTGCGGGAGGTGCGCACCCTCCTGAGCAGCCTCCCCGAGGGCCGCGGCAACCACCGCTACGCCGAGGGGAAGTGGTCCATCAAGGAGGTCGTGGGCCACCTGTGCGACGCCGAGCGGATCTTCGCCTACCGGGCGCTCCGCTTCGCCCGCGCCGACCAGACCCCGCTCGCCGGCTTCGACGAGAACGCCTATGTCCCCCCGGCCCGGTTCGACACCCGTACGGTCGCCTCGCTGGTGGACGAGTTCGTGCGGGTGCGGAACGCCACGATCGCCCTCTTCGGCACCTTCGACGCCGAGGCCGGCGCGCGGAAGGGCCCCGCCAACGGCAAGGAGGTCACGGTCCGCGCCCTGGCGTGGATCATCGCGGGGCACGCCGCCCACCACGTGGCGGTCCTGCGCGAGCGGTACGGCATCCAGTGACCGCGCTCCGCATCCGCGCCGCGACCCCCGCGGATGCGCCGGTGATCCTGGAGCTCATCCGGGGGCTGGCCGAGTACGAGAAGCTGGCGCACGAGTGCGTCGCGACCGAGGCGGCGCTCCGTGAGACCCTCTTCGGCGCGCGGCCCCAGGCCGAGGTGCTGCTGGCGGAAGAGGGCGCGCTGGCCCAGGGGTTCGCGCTCTTCTTCCATAATTACAGCACCTTCCTGGCCCGCCGCGGCCTGTACCTGGAGGACCTCTTCGTGCGCCCCGAGGCGCGCGGCCGCGGGATCGGCAAGGCGCTCCTGACCCGCCTCGCGCGGCTCGCGGTGGAACGGGGATGCGGCCGGCTCGAGTGGTCGGTGCTCGACTGGAACAGCGACGCGATCCGCTTCTACCGCTCGCTCGGCGCGGTGCCGATGGAGGAGTGGACCGTGTACCGGGTGACGGGATCGGCGCTCGAGGCGTTGGCGGGGGGGACGGGTTAGGGTCGAGAACGCGCCTGGGGCCTGGAGCCTGGGGAGCGTCATCTAGGTCCCGATTCGCGTCACCACAAGAGCGAGCCTGGGGCCTGGAGCCTGGCGAGGGTCGTTCAGGTCCCGGTGCGGGTCACCACAAGAGCGAGCCTGGGGCCTGGAGCCTGGGGAGCGTCGTTCAGGTCCCGATCCGCGTCACCACAAGAGCGAGCCTGGGGCCTGGAGCCTGGCGAGGGTCGTTCAGGT
>DASTRQ010000240.1:0-4434 GCA_035761145.1 Gemmatimonadales bacterium | reverse complement strand
GGTGCCCCTCGGCGTCACCTCGCTCCTGCCGCTGGCCCTGCTGCCGGCGCTCGGCGTGCTCACGGTGCCGCAGGCCACCGCGCCCTACGCCAACGACCTGATCTTCCTCTTCCTCGCCGGCTTCCTCCTCGCGCTCGCGCTCGAACGGTGGCGGGCGCACGAGCGGCTGGCGTACGCCCTCGTGGCGCGCACCGGCACCGGCGGGGCCCGGATGCTCTTCGGCCTGATGGCGGCCACCGCGATCCTCTCGATGTGGATCAGCAACACCGCCACCGCCGCGATGATGTACCCCATCGCCGTGGCGCTCGGCGGCTTCGCGCCCGCCGGCGCCGCGGGCGACCGCACCCGCGCCGCGCTGATGCTCGGCATCGCCTTCGCCGCCTCCATCGGCGGCCTCGGCACCCTGATCGGCACGCCCCCCAACCTCATCCTGGCCGCCGCCGCGCACGACCTCACCGGCCGCGCCATCGGCTTCGGCGCCTACCTGTGGATCGGGGTGCCGCTGGTGGCGGTACTGCTCCCCCTGGCGTGGGCCGTGCTCGTGCTCGGGCCCGCCCGCGGGATGGCGGGCGCCGACGCCGGCGCCGCCGCGGCCGTGGACGAGCGGCGCCGCCAGCTCGGCGCCCTCGCCGGGGCGGAGCGGCGCGTGGTCCTCATCTTCGCGCTGGTGGCGCTGGGCTGGGTGCTCCGCGAGCCCAAGGCGCTGGGGGTCGTGGCGATCCCGGGCCTGGCCACCTGGGCCCCGGGGCTGAGCGATGCCGGCATCGGGCTCCTCGGCGCCACGCTCCTCTTCCTCGTGCCCGCCCCCGGCGCGCCGGAGCCGCGCGCGCTCCTCACCTGGGACGAGGCGCGCGACCTGCCGTGGGAGGTGCTCCTCCTCTTCGGCGGCGGCCTCTCGCTCGCGGCGGGGATGGAGGCCTCCGGCCTCACCGCGCGCCTGGCGCAGGGGCTCGCCGGGCTCGGGAGCTTTCCGCGCCCGGTGCTCTACCTCGCGCTCGCCGCGCTGGTGGTGGCGCTGTCGGAGCTCGCGAGCAACACCGCGGTGGCCGCGCTGATGATGCCCCTCGCCGCCTCGCTCGGCGCCGCCACCGGCGTGCCTCCGCTCACGCTGATGGTCGTGGCCGCCCTCGCGGCCTCGGCGGGCTTCGCCCTCCCGGTCGCCACGCCCCCCAACGCCATCGCCTTCGGGTCGGGCCTGGTGCCGGTACGGATGATGGCCCGCACCGGCCTCTGGCTCGATCTCATCGCCATCCTCGTCGTCGTCCTCGCGGCGGTGCTCCTCGTCCCGCTCGTGGTCGGGTGAGCGTTAGCTTTCTCCGATGCCCGACTTCGCCAAGCTCATCGCCCGCTACAGCGGCCTCGACCGGCAGACGCGGCTCGAGACCCTCCTCGACTGGTCGAAGAAGCTCCCCCCGCTCCCGCCCGAGCTCACCCCCCTCCGCGACCAGGGGGTGGGCCGGGTGCACGAGTGCCAGACGCCGGTGTTCCTCTACGTGGAGGTGGTGGACGGCAAGGTGCGCATCCACGCCGACGTCCCCCCGGAGTCCCCCACCGTACGCGGGTTCCTCTCCCTGCTCATCAGGCAGCTCGACGGCGCCACCCCCGCCGAGGTCGCCGTGACACCCAACGACCTGCTCGAACAGCTGGGGCTGACACAGGACCTGGGGATGACACGCACCCAGGGGCTCACCGCCATCCTGGGTCGGGTCAAGCGGGCGGTGGCCGGGGAGGCGGGCGGGTAGGCGGGGAGGTCGGGGAGGTCGAACTGTCATCCCGAGCAAAGCGAGGGATCTACTCCACGCCGAGTAGATCCCTCACTCCGTTCGGGATGACCGTCCTCAGGCCATCCGCCTCTGCGCCCCTGCGTCCCTGCGCCCCTGCGTCCCTGCGCCCCCCTACCGCTCGATCGGCACCCCGACGCTGTTCCCCCACTCCGTCCAGCTGCCGTCGTAGTTGCGCACCTTGCCGTATCCCAGCAGGTAGGTGAGCGCGAACCAGCTGTGGCTCGAGCGTTCACCGATGCGGCAATACACCACCACGTCATCGGCGCTGCGGAGTCCCTGCTCCCCTTCGTAGATGCCGCGGAGCTCGGCGGCGGGTCGGTAGGTATGCGTCGCGGGGTCCACGGCGCGGGCCCACGGCACACTCCGGGCGCCGGGGATGTGCCCGCCGCGCACCGCCCCCTCGTTGGGGTAGTCGGGCATGTGGAGCCGTTCGCCGCGGTACTCCTCGGGGCTCCGGACGTCCACCAGCTTCCCCTGCGAGCGCACGTGGGCCTCGACATCGCCGCGGAGCGCGCGGATGGCCGCATCGTTGCGCGCCCCGACCTGGATATTCCCCGCCGGGTGCTTCGGCCGCTCGGTGACCAGAGGGCGCCCCTCCTCGGCCCACCGCTGGCGGCCGCCATCCAGGAGCTTCAGGTTGGGGAGCCGGAAGAGCTGGAACACCCAGAAGGCGTACGTGGCCCACCAGTTGTTCTTGTCGCCGTAGAAGACGATCGTCGTCCCCTCGTTCACCCCCGCGGCCCGCAGGAAGCGTTGCAGCGCCTCGGGACCCACGTAGTCGCGCACCACGGGGTCGTTCAGGTCGTTGAGCCAGTCGATCTTGACGGCACCGGGGATATGGCCGGTCTCGTAGAGGAGCAGGTCCTCGTTGCACTCGAAGAGTCGCACCGAGGGATCGTCGAGGTGGGCCGCCACCCAGGCGGTGTCCACCAGGACCTCAGGATGGGCATACCCCCGCTCGGCGATGGGCCGGGGGGCGGGAACGTCGCTGGACATGGGCACCTTGCGCCTGCGCGTAGTGGAATGGTGGCCCCTCAATTCTGACTTATTTTGTCGGGTTGTCAACCTCGGGCATTCACTATTTTTTCAGGTCGATGACCGCCATTCCCTACCTGCGCCGCGTCCGGGTCACGGTGGCCGAGCGGGCACGTCCCCTCTCGCCGCTGGACCGGTTGACCCTGCTCTACGCCGCGTTCTCCACCGCGGTGCTGATGGCGCACGTCGTGGGCTGGCGTCACGAGCCCCTGCCGATCCGCGGCGCGGCGCCGGTGTTCATCGCCAACGGGCTGCTGATGCTCGCGGTGGCCGCGGCGCCGTGGGCGCGGTGCTCCCGCTCCCGGCGCTTCCTGGCGGAGTGGTACGTGGCCATCGTCCTGGTGGGGCTCTACGCCACGGTGGGGACGCTCAACGCCCCGGCGGCCGGCGGCGGGGGGTCGTACGACGCGCTGGTCCAGCGGTGGGACCAGGCGCTGTTCGGCTTCCAGCCGGCGTGGGTGTGGCCGCGGGCGATGCCGAGCCGGTGGTTCGCCGAGTTCCTGTCGGCGTGTTACCTGTCGTTCTACGCGGTGGTCATCTCGGTGCCGGCGACGCTCTGGGCCACCGGGCGCCACCCCGAGGCGCGGAAGGCGATCTTCGCCATCCTGCTCACCTTCTTCAGCTGCTACGCGATCTTCCTCCTCTTCCCGGTCGTGGGTCCCTACGGCGACTGGCCCTGGCCGGTGGGGCGCGCCTGGACCGGCCCCGCCACGCGGGCGGTGCACCACGTGCTCGAGACCGGCGACTCGTGGGGCTCCGCCTTCCCCTCGAGCCACGTGGCCGCCTCGGTGGTTGCCCTCGTCTGCGCCTTCCGCTCCTGGCGTCCCCTCGGCTGGATCCTCCTCACCCCCGTCATCGGCATCCTCCTCGCTGTGGTGTACCTGCAGGCGCACTATGGCGTGGATGCGCTGGCCGGGCTCGCGATGGCGGGGTTCGCCTCGTGGATCGCGCCGCGGCTCTGCCGCGAGGACTGCCTCGCCTGAGCGGGGGCCCGCCCCGAAAGGCAGAAGCCCCACCGTTCGGTGGGGCTTCGTCGTTCAGTGGGTGCCTGGCGCCGGGGCGGGAGGGGGTCCCGCGCGCATCGGACACTGGCCGCTGGCGCACATCGGGCAGTGCGGCGCCGTCCCGGTGCTGTCCGGCCCCCCCACGGCCGCCATCATCGGGCACTGCGGACAGGGATGGGTCGAACCCTGCATCTGGGCCCGCATCTGGGCGCACATCGGGCAGGTGCAGGCGCGCGGGGCGCCGGCGCTGTCGGCGGGCATCGCCGACATCGCCATCCCGTGCATCGCGTGCGGGCCGCCGCCGGCCTGCATCATCGGGCAGCTGGCCGCCATCGGCGCGGGGGTGGTGGCCGCGGGGGTGGCGCGAGCACAGGCGGCGAGAAGGCTGAGGCCGATCAGGACGAGGGGGCGCATGGCCGCTCCGGCGAAGTGGACGCTCCACGATGGCTGGGGTGCGCGGAGGGGGGCGTGAACGTCGCGTGAAGGAACCTTCCGCCCCCCCCTCACCCCGCCGCTGGCCCCGCCCGGCGCAGCTGTCGCTCCCGCCAGAGCGCGTAGACCGCGGGGATCACGACCAGCGTCAGCAGGGTGCTGCTCACCATCCCGCCCCC
>DASTRQ010000239.1:0-18649 GCA_035761145.1 Gemmatimonadales bacterium | reverse complement strand
CCCACCGCGGCCCCCGCGCCGCCGTCGGTCGAGAGCCCGCCCATCGTGAGCGCGTCGGTCACCACGAGGCCGTGGAAGCCCAGGGAGTCGCGCAGGATGCCGCCCAGCACCGCGGGCTCGAGCGTGCCCGGCGTGGTGCGCCCGCTGTCGAGCCCCGGAAGCGCGATATGCGCCGACATCACCGCCCCCACCCCCGCGCGCACCGCCGCCCGGAACGGCACCAGCTCCACCGAGTCGAGGCGCGGCCAGTCGTAGGGGATCACCGGGAGGCTGATGTGACTGTCGGTGCCGGTGTCGCCGTGGCCGGGGAAGTGCTTGGCGGTGGCCAGCATCCCGTGCTCCTGGATGCCGCGCACCGTGGCCGCCACGAGCCGCCCCACCTGCACCGGGTCCTCGCCGAACGAGCGGGTGTTGATGATCGGGTTGGCGGGGTTGTTGTTGACGTCGGCCACCGGCGCGAAGGCGATGTGCACCCCCACCGCCCGCCCCTCGAGCGCCGTCACCCGGCCCACTTCGTAGGCGTCCAGTTCCGTTCCCCCCGCGGCGATGCCCATATTGGTGGGGAAGGGGGTGCCGCCGTTGAAGCGGAAGGCGCTCCCCCCCTCGAGGTCCGCGGCGATGAGGAGCGGCAGGGTGCTGCGGCGCTGGAGGTGGTTGAGCTTCACCGCGATGTCGATCGGCGACCCGACCGAGACGATGATCCCGCCCACCTGCAGCGAGTCCACCCACTGCGCGGCGCGCGCCAGCGCCGAGTCGTCGAAGGCGGCGTAGTTCCCGGCGATCCAGGGCATCACCAGCTGCGCGAGCTTCTGCCGCGGCGTCAGGGCGTGGAGCAGCTCGTCGAGGTCCACGCGGCCCTGCCGCGCCGCCACCACCGCCTCGGGGAGCCGCACACTCGGCACCTCCGGCACCACGCCGGGCTCGGGGGCGGGGGCGAGCGCGGGACCGCAGGCGGCCAGACCCGCCACCAGCGCCGTGAGCGACCAGTGACCAACGACCAACGACCGGAACCGACCAGGAGACCGATGCACGTGCGTTCGGGGTATGTGGTGATCTTCGCGGCGCTCGCCGCCTGCGCGGGGCGCCCGGCGCCCGAGGTGACGCCCCGGGCGGTGCGGCCGGGGCTCGAGGTGCTGCTCGGCGACAGCGTGGCGCTGGTCGCCGGGAAACGCGTGGGGTTGGTGACCAACCAGACCGGCGTGGACGCCACCGGCGTGAGCGGGGTGGAGCGGCTCCGGGCGGCGGGGGTGCGCCTGGTGGCGCTCTTCAGCCCCGAGCACGGCTTCCGAGGCACCGCCGACCCGGGCGCCGCGGTGGCCAGCACGGTGGACAGCGCCACCGGCCTCCCAATCTACTCCCTCTACGGCCGTACCCGCGTCCCCAACGACTCGGTGGTCCGTTCGCTCGACGTGCTCCTCGTGGACCTGCAGGACGCCGGCGCGCGGTACTACACCTACCTGGCCACCACGGTGGACGTCCTCCGCGCGGCGGGCAAGGCGGGACGCCCCGTGGTGCTCCTCGACCGCCCCGACCCGATCGGGGCGCCGGTGCAGGGGAACGTCCTCGACACCGCGTACCGGAGCGACGTGGGGCTCCTCGCCGTGCCGATGCGCCACGGGATGACCCTGGGCGAGCTGGCCCGCCTCGCCGTGCGCGACCTCGGGATCGACGTGGACCTGCGCGTGGTGCCCGCCAAGGCCTGGCGCCGCCGCTTCCCCTATGACGCCACGGGGCTCCCCTTCATCCCCCCGTCGCCCAACCTGCGCACCCTCGAGGCGCTGTACCACTATCCGGGGCTCTGCCTCTTCGAGGGGACCGCCCTCTCGGTGGGGCGGGGGAGCGAGGCGCCGTTCGAGCAGATCGGGGCCCCCTGGCTGGACACCGCCGCGGTGCTGGCGCGGATGCGGGCCGCCAAGCTCCCGGGGGTGCGCTTCACCGCCGTCACCTTCACCCCGCGCGCCCCGGGGGACGGGAAGTACGCGGACACCCTGCTGTTGGGGATCCGCCTCCACGTCACCGACCGTGCCACCTACGACCCCACCGTCACGGCGGTCCACCTCCTCGCCGCGATCCAGCAGGTGCATCCCGACCGGATCGGCTTCAACGCCCGGGGGTTCGACCGCCTGGCCGGCGGCGACGCCCTCCGGCGGTCGCTCCTCGCGGGGACCCCCCCCGAGGAGATCGTGGCGGGGTGGGCGGGGGAGCGGGAGCGGTTCCTGGAGCGGAGGCGGGGGGTCCTGATCTATCCGGAGTGAAGGGCGGAGGGCTCGGAGGGCGGCGGGCCAGGAGGGGGAGCGCCGCCCGCCTACCCGCAAGTCTTTCATCCTGCTACATTTGGCGGCTCCCATTTTCCCGGATCAGCGGGGGGTCTTCCCCCTGCCCAGCTGAGGTAGCCTCGAGAGTGAAGCTGGTCCCGACGTGGCTCGAAACCGGCTGGCAGGACCTGACGCGGCCCATCTCGGCCGTGTGCATCCGCGCCGGTATCCGTCCCAACCACGTCACGACCGTCGGCATCCTCCTCATCCTGGTCTCGGCCATCTTCTACGGGTCGGGGCACATCCGGCTGGGCGGGCTCTTCCTGCTCCTGAGCGGGTGGACCGACATGATCGACGGGCAGGTGGCGCGGGGGGGCGGGATGAGCACCAAGTTCGGCGCCTTCTACGATTCCACGCTCGACCGGGTGGGGGATGGCCTCACCTTCATCGGCATCGGCGCCTTCTTCCTGCTCTACCCGGCGGACCTGGCGTGGCGGCAGGGGGTGGTGATCCTCTGCATGGTGGCGGTGCTGGCGTCGCTGCTGGTCTCGTACGCGCGGGCGCGGGCCGAGGGGCTCGGGCTCGACGGCAAGGTGGGCATCGCGCAGCGGGCGGAGCGGATCCTGGGGCTCGGGTTGCCGTCGCTCTTCCTCGGGTACGGCCAGCGGGGGATCGTCCTCTCGGCCATCGTCCTGGTGCTCACGCTGCTCGCCCTGATCACGGTGGTGCAGCGTTTCGTGTGGGTGTACAAGCAGACCGGGGGCGCCTGAGCCCCCTCCCACCGGGCCGCACGTCGCGGCGGTGGACCATAGCGAAAGGATGCGGACAGTGGGTCAGACGAATGCGGCGCGGGCGGTGAAGCCCGCCACGGGCAAGCTGGGCGTGCTGAGCGTGGGCCTCGGCGCGGTGGCCACGACCTTCATCGCGGGCGTCGAGCTGGCGCGGCGGGGGAAGGCCAAGCCGATCGGGGCGCTGACGCAGATCGGCACCATCCGCCTGGGCAAGCGCACCGACAACCGGACGCCGCTCATCAAGGACTTCGTGCCGCTCACGGACCTCAAGGACGTCGTCTTCGGCGCCTGGGACCCGGTGCCCGACAACGCCTACGAGGCGGCGGTGCACTGCGGCGTGCTGGACCGCCACGAGCACGTGGAGCCGATCGCCGACTTCCTCAAGGGCATCACCCCGATGCCGGCCGCGTTCGACCAGCAGTACGTCAAGCGCCTGGAGGGGAAGAACGTCAAGAAGGCGGCCACCAAGAAGGACCTGGCCGAGGCGCTCCGGAAGGATATCCGCGACTTCAAGCAGAAGCACGGCTGCGAGCGCCTGGTGATGATCTGGTGCGCCTCGACCGAGGTGTTCATCCAGCCGGGGCCGGCGCACGCCACGATCGAGGCGTTCGAGCAGGCGATGGCCAAGAACGACCCGTCCATCGCGCCCTCGATGCTCTACGCCTACGCCGCCATCATGGAGGGGGTCCCCTTCGCCAACGGCGCGCCGAACCTGGCGGTGGACACCCCGGCGCTCGAGAAGCTCGCCAACGACCGCGGCGTGCCGATCGGCGGCAAGGATTTCAAGACCGGCCAGACGATGCTCAAGACGGTGCTCGCCCCGATGTTCAAGGCGCGCATGCTGGGCGTCTCGGGGTGGTACAGCACCAACATCCTGGGCAACCGGGACGGCGAGGTGCTCGACGACCCGGAGAGCTTCAAGACCAAGGAGGAGAGCAAGCTCGGCGTGCTCGAGCACATCCTCCAGCCCGACAAGTACGCCGACCTGTACGGCAAGATGTACCACAAGGTGCGGATCAACTACTACCCGCCGCGTGGGGACAACAAGGAGGGGTGGGACAACATCGACATCTTCGGGTGGCTGGGCTACCCGATGCAGATCAAGGTCGACTTCCTCTGCCGGGACTCGATCCTGGCCGCGCCCCTCTGCCTCGACCTGGTGCTGTTCTTCGACCTGGCGCAGCGCGCCGGGATGAAGGGCGTGCAGGAGTGGCTCTCGTTCTACTTCAAGAGCCCGCAGACGGCGCCGGGGCTCTACCCCGAGCACGACCTGTTCATCCAGCTCACCAAGCTCAAGAACACGCTGCGGTGGATGATGGGCGAGGAGCAGATCACCCATCTCGGCATCGAGTACTACCAGGACGCCTGAGATGCGCTACTTCCACCGCACCTCGGTGGCGCCCGACGCGGTGCTCGCGTCCGCCACGGCCTTCTTCGGCGCCCGGCTCACGCCGGCCGAGGAGGGGGCGCGCCGGCGCCGCTTCGGCGGCGCGCTCGGCGCGCTCACCGTGGCCGTCGAGGCCGAGGGCGGCCACTACACCCGGGTCACGGTCACGACCGACCAGCCCGGCGAGAGCGAGCTCGACAAGCTCGCCAAGCGCTTCCTGACCACCGTGCACGCCGCGGCCGACCCGGCGCACGTGGTGCGCGGCGCCTACTGAGCGCCACCTGTCCCTCCCACCCTGACGGATCGATGACCCTGTTCGCGTCCTTCCGGCGCCTCGCGCTCGCCGCGACCGCCCTCGTCCTGCCGGTCCTGCTGCCGGCGCTCCTCCAGGCGCAGGAGCCGCACGCGGGCGGCGAGGCCAACCTCGTCCTCCCGCCGCTCGACACGGTGACCTTCCTGGGCGGCACCAGCGGCCGCACGCTCCTGATGGCGGGCCTCGTGGTCTGCGCCCTGGGCCTCGGATTCGGGCTGTGGATCTACAACCAGCTCAACGGCCTGCCGGTCCACCGGAGCATGCGCGAGGTCTCCGAGCTCATCTACGCGACCTGCCGCACCTACCTCGAGACCCAGGGCCGCTTCCTCGTCAAGCTCTGGCTCTTCATCGCGGCGATCATCGCGTTCTACTTCTACGGCCTGCAGGGGATGGGCGCCGGGCGCGTCGGGATCATCCTGGCCTTCAGCCTCATCGGCATGGCGGGGAGCTACCTGGTGGCCTGGTTCGGCATCCGGGTCAACACCTTCGCCAACAGCCGCACCGCCTTCGCGGCGCTCAAGGGCAAGCCGTACCCGTGCTATGACATCCCGCTCCGCGCGGGGATGAGCATCGGGATGCTCCTCATCAGCGTGGAGCTCCTGCTGATGCTCGGCATCCTGCTCTTCATCCCGGGCGAGTACGCCGGCCCCTGCTTCATCGGCTTCGCCATCGGCGAGTCGCTCGGCGCCGCGGCGCTCCGCATCGCGGGCGGCATCTTCACCAAGATCGCCGACATCGGCGCCGACCTGATGAAGATCGTCTTCAACATCAAGGAAGACGACGCGCGCAACCCCGGCGTCATCGCCGACTGCGTCGGCGACAACGCCGGCGACTCCGTGGGCCCCTCGGCCGACGGCTTCGAGACCTACGGCGTCACCGGCGTCGCGCTCATCAGCTTCATCCTGCTCGCCGTCAAGGACCCGACCATCCAGGTGCAGCTGCTCGTCTGGATCTTCGTGATGCGCATCGCGATGGTCATCGCCTCGGCCGTCTCGTACTTCCTGAACGAGGCCTGGACCCGGGCGCAGTACGCCGGCGCCGACAAGATGAACTACGAGGCCCCCCTCACCCGCCTGGTGTGGCTCACCTCGATCGTCTCGGTGGCCATCACCTACGCGGTGAGCTCGCAGCTCATCCCCGACCTCGGCGGCGACACCACGCTGTGGTGGAAGCTCTCCACCATCATCACCTGCGGCACCCTCGCGGGCGCGATCATCCCCGAGTTCGTGAAGGTGTTCACCAGCGTCGAGAGCCGCCACGTCCGCGAGGTGGTCACCTCCTCGCGCGAGGGCGGGGCGTCGCTCAACATCCTGTCGGGCCTGGTGGCCGGCAACTTCAGCTCGTACTGGCTCGGGCTCACCATCCTGGCGCTGATGGGCATCGGCTACCTCGTGAGCGGCCAGATCCCGGCCATCGACGCCGCCGCCCCGGCGGCGGGCGGGATGATGCTCGCCCCCGCGGTGTTCGCCTTCGGCCTGGTGGCCTTCGGCTTCCTCGGGATGGGCCCGGTCACGATCGCCGTGGACAGCTACGGTCCGGTGACCGACAACGCCCAGTCGGTGTACGAGCTCAGCACCATCGAGGCCCTCCCGGGCATCGCCGCCGAGCTCAAGAAGGACTTCGGCTTCGACGCCGAGTTCGAGAAGGCCAAGCACCACCTCGAGGAGAACGACGGGGCCGGCAACACCTTCAAGGCCACCGCCAAGCCGGTGCTCATCGGCACCGCCGTGGTCGGCGCCACCACGATGATCTTCTCGATCATCGTGGCGCTCACCCACGGCCTCACCGCCGACCTCGACAAGCTCTCCCTGATGCACCCGCCGTTCCTGCTCGGCCTCATCGCCGGCGGGGCGGTGATCTACTGGTTCACCGGGGCCAGCACCCAGGCGGTCACCACCGGCGCCTACCGCGCCGTGGAGTTCATCAAGGGGAACATCAAGCTCGACACCGGCGCCACCAAGGCGTCGATGGAGGACAGCAAGGCCGTCGTCGCCATCTGCACCCAGTACGCGCAGAAGGGGATGTGGAACATCTTCCTCGCCGTCTTCTTCGCGACGCTGGCCTTCGCCTTCTACGAGCCGTACTTCTTCATCGGCTACCTCGTCTCCATCGCGCTGTTCGGGCTGTTCCAGGCCATCTTCATGGCCAACGCCGGCGGCGCGTGGGACAACGCCAAGAAGATCGTGGAGGTCGAGCTCAAGCAGAAGGGCACCCCGCTCCACGCCGCCACCGTCGTCGGCGACACCGTGGGCGACCCCTTCAAGGACACCAGCTCGGTGGCCATGAATCCGGTCATCAAGTTCACCACCCTCTTCGGCCTCCTGGCCGTGGAGCTGGCGGTGTCGCTCACCGCGAGCAAGGGGAGCAGCTTCACCCACCTCTTCGCGGCCGCCTTCTTCGTGGTCTCGGCCGCGTTCGTGTACCGGTCGTTCTACGGGATGCGGATCGAGAGCAAGTGAACAGGCGCTAGAGGCGCTCAAGGCGCGGAAGTGGGCTCCGGGTGAACCCCGGGGCCCATTTCGCTTGGCGAACCGGGAGATCCCTTGAGCGTCTTGAGCGTCTTTAGCTCCCCGAGCGCCTCTCCTTGACTCGCGCCGCCCACGCGGAAATCTTTCCCCGCTCGCAACTTACGCCACTTTCGCCCGAGCCCGGATGACCCCCCCCGAAGCCCCCGCCCTGGCCCCGAAGACCCCGCCGGCGGGGCTCTCGCGCGACCAGCTGCTGGAGCTCTACTACTGGATGCGGCTCACCCGCACCCTCGAGGAGCGCCTCGTCGCCCTCTACCGGCAGACCAAGGTCGTCGGGGGGCTCTTCCGCTCGCTGGGACAGGAGGCCGACGCCGTCGGGAGCGCCTACGCGCTCGACAAGGGCGCCGGCGACATCCTCTCCCCGCTCATCCGGAACCTCGGCTCGATGCTCGTGCGCGGCGCCACGCCGCTCGAGGTCCTCAAGCAGTACATGGCCAAGGGGGACAGCCCCACCCGCGGCCGCGAGCTCAACATCCACTTCGGCGGGCCCGAGCGCGGCTTCATCGGCCAGATCTCCCACCTGGGGGACATGGTGCCGGTGATGGCGGGGGTGACCCTCAGCTTCAAGCTCCGCGGCGAGCCGCGCGTGGGCCTCGTCTACGTGGGCGACGGCGCCACCAGCACCGGCGCCTTCCACGAGGGGCTCAACTTCGCCGCCGTGCAGCAGTGCCCGATGGTGTGCATCGTCGAGAACAACAAGTACGCGTACTCCACGCCCACGAAGCGGATGACCGCGGCCAAGCGCTTCGCCGACAAGGCGATCGGCTACGGCATCCCGGGGGTCGAGGCCGACGGCAACGACGTGCTTGCGGTCTATGAGGTGACGCGGGCCGCCGTGGAGCGCGCCCGGCAGGGCGGGGGCCCCACCCTCATCGAGCTGCACACCTACCGTCGCAAGGGCCACGCCGAGCACGACAACCAGAGCTACGTCCCTGCAGGCGAGATCGAGCGGTGGGCCGCCGAGAACGACCCGCTCGACCGGTGCGTCGCGAGCTATACCGCCCACTACGGCATCGGCGCGGCGGAGCTCACCGCCATCGACGCGCGGGTGCAGGCCGAGGTGGACGCCGCGACCGACGAGGCCGAGCGGAGCCCGCCCCCCGAGCCGCGCGACGCGCTGGTGGGGGTCTACGCCGACCCTCCGGTGATGCCGGTGCAGTGGTACCGCGAGGGGGTCCGGAGCGCGGTGGACAGCAACGAGCGCGCCCAGGGATGGGGGACCTACAATGGCTGAGGTCACCTACGTCGAGGCGGTGCGCCAGGCGCTCCAGGAGGAGATGGAGCGCGACCCGAACGTCTTCCTGATGGGGGAGGACATCGGCGCCTACGGCGGCGCCTTCAAGGCCACCGACGGGCTGCTCGAGAAGTTCGGCGAGCGCCGGGTCATCGACACGCCGATCAGCGAGGCGGGGTTCGTGGGCGCCGCCGCCGGCGCCGCCCACATGGGGATGCGCCCGGTGGTGGAGATGCAGTTCATCGACTTCATCTCCTGCGCCTACGACATGCTCACCAACTACGTGGCCACGGCGCGCTACCGCGCCTTCCTCCCCTGCCCGATGGTGGTGCGGGGGCCCAGTGGCGGCTACGTTCGGGGGGGGCCGTTCCACTCCCAGAACCCCGAGGCGGCGTTCCTGCACACGCCGGGGCTCAAGATCGTGTATCCCGCCACGGCCGCGGACGCCAAGGGGCTCCTCAAGGCGGCCATCCGCGACGAGGACTGCGTGCTCTTCTTCGAGCACAAGTACCTCTACCGCCGGGTGAAGGAAGAGATGCCCCAGGGGGACCACGTCGTGCCGCTGGGGCGGGCGCGGGTGGCGCGGCCGGGGCGGCACCTCTCGATCATCACCTACGCCGCCACCGTCTGGAAGGCGCTCGAGGCGGCGGAGCAGCTGGCGCGGGAGGACGGGATCGAGGTCGAGGTGCTCGACCTCCGCACCCTCCTCCCGATGGACGATGCGGCGATCGTCGAGACCGTCCGGAAGACCGGCCGCGCCCTCGTGGTGCACGAGGACACGGTGACCGGCGGCATCGCCGGCGAGATCACGGCGCGGATCAACGAGCTCTGCTTCGAGTGGCTCGACGCGCCGGTGCGGCGGGTGGGGGCGCACGACATCCCGCTCCCCTACGCGCCCCCCCTGGAGGACTTCGTGCTGCCGCAGACGTCGGACATCGTCCGCGCGGCGCGGTGGATGGCAGCTTACTGAACGGTCGCAGGTCGCACGTCACAGGTCGCATGATCTGTGAGCGAGCGCGGCCCCTGCGACCTGCGACCTGCGACTTGTGACCCGAGAGTTCGACCATGGCCAAGCTCGACGTCCCGATGCCCCAGAGGGGCGAATCCATCGCCGAGGGCACCCTTTCCAAGTGGATCAAGAAGGTCGGCGACGCCGTCAAGCGCGACGAGCCGATCTTCGAGATCAGCACCGACAAGGTGGACGCGGAGATCCCCGCGCCCGCCGCCGGCGTCCTGGCCGAGATCATCGTCCAGGAAGGGCAGACGGTGGCGATCAACACCGTGGTGGCGCGCATCGAGACCGACGCCAGCGCCGCCGCGAGCGCCCCGGCGCCCGCCGCCGCGGCCCCGGCGCCTGCCGCTCCCGCCCCCGCCCCGAAGGCGGCCGAGCCGCCCGCCCCCCGGCCCGTGGCCACGCCGGCCCCGGCCCCCGTGGCGGCGCCGGCGCCGTCCGCGGCCCCGGGCACGCTGGAGGAGCGCCTGCGCACCAAGTCCACGCCCCTCGTCCGCAAGATGGCGGCAGAGCACAACGTGGACCTCGCCCAGCTCACCGGCACCGGGATGGCCGGCCGTGTCACCAAGGCCGACCTCGAGGGGTTCCTGGCGGGGGGCGGCAGCACGGCCGGGGCGGCCGCGCCCGTGGCGGCCGCGGCGCCTTCCGCGCCTCGCGCGCCTGTCGCGCCTGCACCGTCGGGCGCAGTGGCCCACAACGTCACCGAGCCCTGGGAAGGGGACCGGGTCGAGCCGTGGAGCCGCATCCGCAAGCTCACCGCCGACCATATGATCATGTCGCGCCGCACCTCGGCGCACGTGAATACCTTCTTCGAGATCGACTACACCCGGATCGTCGGGCTGCGGGCGAAGAAGAAGAAGGAATACGCCGAGCGGGGGGTGAACCTCACCTATACCGCGTTCATCGTGAAGGCGGTGGCCGACAACCTCCGCAAGCACCCGGTGCTCAACGCCGCGGTGACCGGCGACGCCACGCTCTACCGCCGCGACATCAACATCGGGATGGCGGTGGCGCTCGACTGGGGCCTCATCGTCCCGGTCATCAAGCGCGCCGACGAGCTCTCGCTGATGGGGATCGCCCGCGCGGTGAACGACCTGGGCGAGCGGGCCCGCACCAAGAAGCTCTCGCCCGACGAGGTGCAGAAGGGCACCTTCACGATCACCAACCCCGGCACGTTCGGGTCGGTCATCGGCACGCCGATCATCAACCAGCCGCAGGTGGCGATCCTCTGCGTCGGCACGATCGAGAAGCAGCCGGCCGTCATCACCCTGCCGGACGGCACCGACACCCTCGGGATCCGCACCAAGGGGATGCTCTCGCTGGCGTTCGATCACCGCATCGTGGACGGCGCCGACGCCGACCGCTTCATGGCCGACGTCAAGAAGGCGCTGCAGGAGTTCCCCGAGAGCGCCGTCTGAGCCGGCCGTGCCGCGCGCGCTGAGCTGCGCCCGGGTCCGCGTCCCCGCGGCCCACGAGGCCGAGTGGCGCGCCGTGGTGGCGGAGCTCGCCGCGCGGCTCGCCGCGCGGGGCCAGCACCTCTGGGTCTTCCGCGCGGAGGAGGATCCGGAGCTCTGGCTCGAGTTCAGCGAGTCGAAGGAACGCGCGGCGCACCGGCTGGTGGCGCCGCGGCCGCCCGAGGAGGAGGCCCTCGAGGCCCGGCTTCGTCGTCTCGCCCGTTACGACCTCGCCCCCTCGGCCCTCTGGGCCGAGGTCCCGCTCGCCAAGGAGTCCTGATGCCCCGCAAGTTCACCGCCGACGGCACCGAGTGGGTCGTGCTGCCCTCCGGACGCAACACCCAGTACGTGCGCGACGAGTTCGGGCTCCTCTTCACCCGGACCACCGGGCCCCGCGAGGAGCGGGTGTGCCGCTACTCCCCCCGCGACGCGCGCGCGCGCGAGCTCTCGCTGGCGCAGCTGACCGACGGCGAGCTGCGCGCCCTGCTCGCCACGTCCCAGCCGGCGTGGACCGCCCCGGAGACGGGGTACCGGCGCTGAGCCCCGTCGCCGACCTCCACGCCCACTCCACCGCCTCCGACGGGCTGCTCGCCCCGGAGGCGGTGGTCGCTCGCGCCGCCGGCGCGGGCGTCCGCGTGCTCGCCCTCACCGACCACGACACCCTCGCCGGCGTCCCCGCGGCCACCGCGGCCGGCGAACGGCTCGGCGTGCGCGTCATCGCGGGGTGCGAGTTCTCCACCCTGGCGCCGTGGGGCGGGGAGATGCACGTCCTGGGCTACTTCCTCCCCGCCGGCGACGCCGCCGTCGAGGAGTTCCTGGCGCGCTGTCGCGACGACCGCCGCCGCCGCGTCGAGCGGATGCTCGAGAAGCTCGCCGCCCACGGCGCCCCCGTGGCGCGCGAGCTCGTCGAGCGCGAGGCCGCCGGCGGCGCCCTCGGCCGCCCCCACGTGGCGCGCGCCCTCGTCGCCGCCGGACACGTCGCCGACCAGCAGGCGGCGTTCGACCGCTTCCTGGGCCGCGGCCGCCCCGCCTACGTGGACAAGGCGCTCCCCTCGTTCAAGGCGGTGGCCACCCTCGTCCACGCCGCGGGGGGCGTCGTCTCGGCCGCCCACCTCAAGGACCGGGGCACCCGCGGCCTCCTCGCCCAGCTCAAGGCGGAAGGGCTCGACGCCGTCGAGACCCGCCACCCGAGCCACGATCCCGACCAGCGCGCCCGGCTCACCGACCTCGCCCTCGCGCTCGACCTCGCCCGCACCGGCGGCTCCGACTGGCACGGCGACGGCGAAGGGTACTCCCACGGCGAACTGGGCAGCCAGGAGGTGCCGCTGGAGTGGGTGGACGCGCTGGAAGGACGGCGCGGGAGCCGGAGCACTTAGGGGGAAGGGTCTGGCGAGCGCAGGGCAGGTCTCGCATCCTTCGTTCCGCCGCCAGGCTCCAGGCTCCAGGCTCCAGGCTCCAGGCTCCGACCACCCCCGACCATGACCGATATCCCGCTCCCCGCCGGCACGCCGGCCCCCGACTTCACCCTCGTCGCCCACGACGGGAGCCCGGTGCGGCTGGCCGAGGTGCTCCGCGCGTCGCGGGTGCTGCTCTGCTTCTACCCCGGGAACAACACCCCCGGGTGAAACCGCCAGCTCGGCGCCGTGCGCGACGAGATCGAGCGGTATCGGGCGGCCGGGGTCACGCCCTTCGGGATCAACCCCGCCGCGCCGGCGGACCACGCGGCGTACGCGGCGTCCCTGCGCCTGCCGTTCCTGCTCCTCTCCGACCCCGGTCTCGTGGTGGCCCGGCGGTGGCAGGCGCTGATCCCGACGGGGGAGGAGATCGACCGCACCGTGTACCTGGTGGACCAGGACGGCACGATCCGTTTCTCCGCGCGCGGGATGCCGGGCGCGGATATCAGCCTGGAAGGACTGGAGCCAAGATGACCGGGAATCCGTTCGATTTCGGCGGGAAGGTGGTGCTCGTCACCGGCGTGGCGCGCCCGGGGCAGATCGGCCACGGCGTGGCCAGGGCCTTCGGCGCGGCCGGCGCCCGGCTCGTGCTCGCCGACGTGAATGCCGTGGCGGTGGCCGAGCGGGCCCGGGAGTTCGCGGGGCTCGGGTACGAGGCCGAACCCACCGCCGGCGACCTCACCGATCCCGACGTCGCCGCGCACGCCATCGAGGCGGCCGTGAAGCGCTTCGGTCGCCTCGACGCGCTGGTCAACGTCGCGGGGGGCCTCACGACGTTCGGTCCCGCCGACGGGCTCGAGCTCAGGGGGTTCGACCGCGAGGTGAACATCAACCTCAAGACCGCCTTCCTGATGAGCCGCGCCGCCCGGCCCGAGCTCGCCAAGGCCGGCGGGGCGGTGGTGAATTTCTCCTCGCTGGCCTACTACCGCCCGATGGCGCCGATGGCGGTGTACGCGGCCGCCAAGGCGGGGGTGGCCGCGCTCACCCAGAGCCTCGCGAAGGAGTGGGTGGGGCAGGTGCGCGTCAACGCCGTGGCCCCGTCCATGGTGCGCACGCCGGAGAACGTGGCCGCCGTGAGCGACCCCGACGCGCGCTACATCGAGCTCGACCAGCTCACCGCCGCGGTGATGTTCCTCGCCTCGCCGGCCAGCGGCGCGATCACCGGGCACGTGCTGCCGCTCGTGGGGACGGAGATCTGATGGAGCTCGCCGGTCGCGTCGCGCTGGTCACCGGCGGGGCCCGGCGGGTGGGCGCCGCGATCGTCCGCGCGCTCGCCGCCAAGGGGATGACGGTGGCGGTGCACTACGGCAGCTCCGGCGCCGCGGCCGAGGCGCTCGTGGCCGAGTTGCGCGCCGCGGGCCGCATCGCGGAGGCCTTCGACGCCGACCTGCGCGAGGTGGCCGCCGCCCGGGCGCTCCCGGCCCGCGTGGCGGAACGCCTGGGCCGGCTCGACGTCGTGGTCAACTCCGCCGCCAACATGCTCGAGGCCCCGGTCGAGGGGGTGACCCCCGAGCTCTGGGAGGAGACCTTCGCGCTCAACCTGCGCGCCCCCTTCTTCGTGGCGCAGGCGGCGCTGCCGCACCTCCGCGCCGCGCGGGGGAAGGTGGTCAACATCGCCGACCTCGCCGGCCTGGAGCCGTGGCCCCGCTACGTGGCCCACTGCACCAGCAAGGCGGGGGTGGTGATGCTCACCCGGGCGCTCGCGCGCGCGCTCGCCCCCGACGTCACCGTCAACGCCGTGGCCCCCGGCGCCGTGCTCCTCCCCGACGACTGGGGCGAGGAGGCGCGGCGGCATTTCGTCGAGACGACGCCGCTCCAGCGCCTCGGCAGCGCCGAGGACGTGGCCCAGGCGGTGGTGTACCTCCTCGAGGCCGACTACGTGACCGGCGAGGTGCTCGTCGTGGACGGGGGCCGCCTGCTGCGGTGACCCCGCCGACCAGCGAGAGCGCGTCCGGCGGGGCGACGACCCTGGGCGAGGTCGTCATCATCGGCGGCGGGTGCTACGGTTCCTTCTATACGGGCCAGCTCCTCGAGGGGCGGGCGCGGGGGCTCGTCACGTTCGCCCGGCTGCTCGTGGTCGACCGCGACCCCGGCTGTCGTGTCGCCGTCGAACGTCGCGGGACCCCGGGGGTGGAGGCGCAGGTGGCGGAATGGGGGGACTTCCTGGATCGATATCTCGACGCGCACGCCGCGCGGCCGGAGGACGTGATCGTGCCGAGCCCGTTCATGCCGCACCTCTTCCGGGAATGGCTGCAGCGGCGGGCGGCGGCGCGCTGGCCCGGGCGGGAGGTGACGGTGGCGCCGCTCGACGCGCCGGTCGGCACCCCGTATGAGCGCCAGGGCGGGGATGGCGCCACCTACCTCTCCTGGGCCGACTGGATCTGCCCGACGCACTGCACCGAACCGGCGCTCTGCCCCGCGATCCGCGCCCCCCGCACCTGGGCCATGGAGGAGACCCTCGCCTCCTGCGCCGAGCGGATCGGCGCCGCGGGGACGCTGCGGTTCCTCGTGCGCCACCTGGCCCACGGGGTGGGCGGGTTCGCCACGGCGGAGGTGCTGGCGGCGGAGCGGCAGCTGGCCGCGATCGGGGGCAGGGGCCCCGCCAGATTCCTCGTCGCGACGACCAGCCACTGCCACGCGGCGGCCGGACTTCTCACCCTCGGCGCCCTCCCGGAACCCGCCGGCGTTCTGGAGGGTGGACCGCGTTAGATTGGTGCCCCGAGGGGCTATCGGCGTTCGACCCTCGACTCTCGACCCACGACCCACGACCCACGCAAGCATATGACCACGCCACTGACCTTCGACACCATCATCATCGGTGGCGGCCCCGCCGGGCTCTGCGCCGCGATGTACGCGGGCCGCGGGATGCTCAAGGCGGTGCTCCTGGAGCGTGGCCTCCCGGGGGGCGAGCTGCTCAATACCGAGAAGATCGAGGACTATCCCGGCTTCGAGAGCATCCTGGGCCGCGACCTCGCCAAGAAGTTCGCCGACCACGCGGTCAAGTTCGGCGCTGACATCCGCCAGGAGAACGTCGAGGGGGTCGTCAAGGACGCCGACGGCTGGTTCACCGTCACCACCACCCTCGGCGCCACCTACCGCGCGCCGACGGTCATCGTGACGGCGGGCGGTACGCCGACCAAGCTCGACGTGCCCGGGGAGCTGGAGTACGCGGGGCGGGGGGTGTCCTACTGCGCGGTCTGCGACGGCGCCTTCTTCAAGGGCGAGACCATTGCCGTCATCGGGGGCGGCGACGCCGCGGTCGAGGAGGCCGACTACCTCACCCGCTACGCGTCCAAGGTGTACCTCATCCACCGGCGCGACACCCTTCGGGCGTCGAGGATCCTGCAGGAGCGGCTCTTCGCCAACCCGAAGATCGAGGTCGTCTGGAACAAGAAGGTCCTCGAGATGGTCGGGGACGCGGGGGGGCTCAAGTCGCTGGCGCTCGAGGACACCGTCACCGGGGCCCGCTCGTCGCTCGCGGTGACGGGGGCGTTCGTCTTCGTGGGCTTCAAGCCCAACTCGGGGCTCATCCAGGGCCACTTCGCCCACGACCCGAGCGGCTACGTCATCACCGACGACCGGATGATGACCTCCATCCCGGGGCTCTTCGCCGCCGGCGACCTCCGGGTCCAGCTCACCCGGCAGGTCACCACCGCCGTCGGCGACGCCACCACCGCGGCCATCGCGGTCGAGAAGTACCTCACCGACCTCCGCGCCGCGGGGAAGCTGCCCCCTGCGGGGCCGCCCGCCGGTGCGTGAGCCGGTCGTCGTGGCGGTCCCCAACGGCCGCTACGTCGAGAACTGCTACCTGGTCGCCGACCCGGTGGCCCGCCGCTGCGCCGTGATCGACCCCGGCGAGGATCCGTCCCCGATCCTCGCCGCGCTGCGTCACCGCGGCTGGACCTGCGACGCGATCTGGCTCACCCACGGTCATATGGACCATGTGCTCGGCGTCCCCGCCGTGCGCGAGGCCACCGGTGCGCCGGTGTGGCTCCACCCCGCCGACCGCTTCCTGTATGACGCGGCGCCGAGCTTCGGCCCGATGCCGTGGGAACAGGTGACGCTCCCCGCGCCCGACCACGCCCTGGCCGAGGGCGACGTGGTGCGCGTGGGCCAGCTCAGCTTCACGGTGCGCCACGCCCCGGGGCACAGTCCCGGCAGCGTCTGTTTCGTCGGGGAGGGAATGGCCTTCGCCGGCGACGTGCTCTTCGCCGGGAGCATCGGCCGCACCGACCTCCCCGGCGGCGACCACCCCACGCTCCTCCGGAGCATCGAGCGCGTACTCCTGGCCCTGCCGGACCGGACCGTCGTCTGGCCGGGCCACGGCCGTGCCACCACCGTCGGGGCGGAACGCGCCACCAACCCCTGGCTCCGCCAGGTCCGCTCGTCGTGAGCGGGGCGCGCCTCACGCCGGAGCCGGCGCCCGCGCCGCCCCCCGACCACGCGCGGGCCGAGGGCGCCCCCTGCCAGCGCTGCGGGTTCCTGGTGCCGCCGCGGCTGATGGGGTGCAAGAACCCCTGTCCCAACTGCGGCACCGTGTACCCTCACGGGGACTGCTCCGACTGAGGCTCGCTCCCGGCGGTGACGCGCTGCCGGCGCCCCTGCGAACGGGCGCGTCGTTGTGCGTCCTGGACATCAGCGAGTACTTCGGCGACGCCAGCGGGGGGATCCGCAGCTACCTGCTGGCGAAGCGCGCCTGGGTGGGGACCCAGGAGGCGTTCCGCCAGGTGCTGGTGGTCCCCGGGGCGGCCGACGCCGTGACGACCGGGCCGCGGACGCGGATGTACACCCTTCGGGGTCCCACGATCCCGATGAACCCGCAGTACCGCCTCCTCCTCTCCACCCGCACCCCCCGCCGCATCATCGAACACGAGCGCCCCGACCTGGTCGAGGTCGGGAGCCACCTGCTCGTGCCCTGGATCGCGCGGATCGCCAACCGCCGCGCCCGGGCCCCGCTGGTCTGGTTCTACCACGGGCACCTGCCGCGGTTGCTCTCCCCCGATGCGCGCCGCTCCAGCGTCCAGCGCGGGCTCGAGCGGGCGGCGTGGGCCTACGTCCGCCGGCTGGCGCGGGGCTGTCGTGCGGTGCTGGTGGCCTCGCGCTACCTCGCGGACGAACTGCGCGCCGAGGGGGTGGAGCAGGTGGAGCGGGTGCCCCTTGGCGTGGATCTCGCGCAGTTCCACCCGGGGCGTCGGGCGCGCCGCGCAGAGCTCCGGCATCGGCTCGGGGTCCCCGAGGGACGCGTGGCGCTGTACGCGGGACGCTACGCGCGCGAGAAGCGGCTCGACCTCGTCCTCGAGGCGTGGCCCGAGGTGGAGCGGCGGACCGGCATCCGCCTGGCGCTGGTCGGTGGGGGGCCCCGGGAGCGGGAGCTGCGCCGTCACCCGTACGGCGCGCGGGTCACCTGGCTCCCGCACCAGGGCGACCGCGAGGTGCTCGCGGACCTCTATGCCGCCGTGGATCTCTACGTGGCCCCCGGGCCGTATGAGACCTTCGGGCTTTCCGCGCTCGAGGCGATGGCCTGCGGCACGCCGGTGCTCAGCGTGGACCGCGGCGGGGTCGCGGAGCAGGTCCGTGCCAGCGGGGCGGGGGGGACCTACCCCTTCGATTCGGTGGACGGGCTCGTCGCCGCGGCCGTCGCGCTCGCGGAGCGCGACCTGCCCGCGCTCGGCGCCTCGGGGCGCGCGTTCGCCGAGGCGCACCACTCGTGGGACGCCGCGTGCACCGCACTCTTCGCGACCTACCGGCGGGTCCTGGACCGATGACCCTCGACCCGCTCGCCGCGCACGCGCTGGCCCTCGCCCTCGTGGCGCTCGACCAGGGGGCCCGTGCGCTCCGCCTCGCGCTCCTCGCGCGCGCCCTCGGGCATCCCTTCTCCGTGCGGGCGGCGCTCGTCACCAACGTCGTCGGGGACGCGGCGTGTGCCGTCACCCCCATGCGGCTCGGAGGTGAACCCGCGCGCCTGGGCGTGATGCTCCGCCACGGCCTCCCCGCCACCGCGGCGTTCGTCGTCGTGGCGCTCGAGGTGGTCACGATGTGGCCGGTGATCCTGGCCACCATCGCGGGCCTGGCGCTCGCCTTCGCCCCGCGCTGGCTGGGCGAGACGGCGCCGGTCCTGGCGGCCGGCCTCGGGCGGCTGTGGGGGTGGTTCGCGCTGGCGGCGGTGGTGAGCGTGGCGGTCTGGGCGCTGGCCCGCCGCTCGGCGCGCGCCGGGCCGCGCC
>DASTRQ010000238.1:0-6604 GCA_035761145.1 Gemmatimonadales bacterium | reverse complement strand
GAAACTCCAACGGAGGAGTGGGAATGGCCATCAGTGCGAAGGACGTCAAGGAGCTTCGGGACCG
This sequence comes from Gemmatimonadales bacterium, assembly GCA_035761145.1. Classification (GTDB taxonomy): domain Bacteria; phylum Gemmatimonadota; class Gemmatimonadetes; order Gemmatimonadales; family GWC2-71-9; genus CAMLHU01. The sequence continues at coordinate 6,540 of DASTRQ010000238.1, read as the reverse complement.
CACCGGTGCCGGGATGATGGAGTGCAAGGCCGCGCTCGAGGAGGCGGGGGGGGACCAGGAGAAGGCGATCGACGTGCTGCGGGCGAAGGGCGCGGCCAAGGCGGCCAAGCGCGCCGGCCGCGAGGCCACCGAGGGCGCGATCGGCAGCTACATCCACATGGGCGGAAAGATCGGCGTGCTCGTCGAGGTCAACTGCGAGACGGACTTCGTCGCGCGCAACGACGCCTTCCAGCAGCTGGTGAAGGACATCGCGATGCACATCGCCGCGGCGAGCCCCGTGGCCGTGCGCCGCGAGGACGTGCCGGCCGACGTCGTGGAGCGCGAGCGCGGCATCTACCGCGAGCAGATGCGGGAGTCGGGCAAGCCCGAGCACATCTGGGACAAGATCGTCGACGGCAAGCTGGAGAAGTACTACCAGGAGGCGGCGCTGCTGGAGCAGCCCTTCGTGAAGAACCCCGACATCACCGTCGGCCAGCTGGTCACCGAGGTGTCGGCGAAGACCGGCGAGAACATCGTCGTCCGCCGCTTCACCCGTTACGCGCTGGGCGAGTGATGGAGGGCCGGGGCCCCGACGCGTTGAAGTACCCGCGCGTCCTGCTGAAGCTCTCCGGCGAGGCGCTCGCCGGGGAGCAGGGCTTCGGGATCTCGCCGCCCGTCGTCGAGACGCTCACGGAGGACCTCCGCAACCTCCACGAGATGGGCGTGGCGCTCGGGGTGGTGATCGGCGGCGGGAACATCGTGCGCGGCACCATCGCCAGCCAGCAGGGGATGGACCGCGTCTCCGCCGACTACATGGGGATGCTGGCCACGGTCATCAACGCCCTGGCCATGCAGGACGTGCTCGAGAAGAAGGGCGTGGACACGCGGGTGATGACCGCCATCCGGATGGAGTCGCTCGCCGAGCCCTACATCCGCCGCCGCGCCCAGCGGCACCAGGAGAAGGGGCGCCTCGTCCTCTTCGCCGGCGGCACCGGGAACCCGTTCTTCAGCACCGACACCGCCGCCGTGCTCCGCGCCCTCGAGGTCGAGGCGTCGGTGCTCCTCAAGGCCACCTCGGTGGACGGGATCTACACCAAGGACCCCAAGAAGCACGCCGACGCGGTGTTCCTGCCCGAGCTCTCGTACCAGGACGCCATCGTCAACAACTACGAAGTGATGGACGCCAACGCCTTCGGCCTCTGCAAGGCCAACCGGCTCCCCATCGTGGTCTTCAACATCAACCAGCCCGGCGCCGTGCGTCGCATCCTGGCGGGCGAACGCGTGGGCACCCTCGTCCGATGAGCACCATCCCCGACATCGAGAAGGCCGCGAAGGACGCCATGCACAAGGCGGTCGAGAGCGTCAAGCGCGAGCTCGCCGGCATCCGCAGCGGCAAGGCCACCCCCTCCCTGCTCGACACCGTGCGGGTCGAGGCCTACGGCGCCCTGGTGCCCCTCACCCAGGTGGCCAGCGTGGCCGCCCCGGAGCCCCGGCTCCTCACGGTGCAGCCCTACGACAAGGGGATGGTCCAGGTCATCGAGAAGGCGCTCCGCGAGAGCGACCTCGGCCTCAACCCCGCCACCCAGGGCACCCTGATCCGCGTGCCCCTGCCGATGCTCACCGAGGAGCGCCGCAAGGAGCTCGTCAAGGTGGTGCACAAGCTGGCCGAGGAGGGCCGGGTGGCCGTGCGGCACGCGCGCGGCGACGCGATGGCCAAGGTGAAGAAGCTCTCCGGCCTCCCCGAGGACGACGTCAAGCGGGCCGAGAAGGAGATCCAGAAGTTCACCGACGAGCACGTCAAGCAGGTGGACCAGCTGCTCCACGCCAAGGAGCAGGAGCTGCTGGCGGTCTGACGGTGGCGGCGGACGAGCTCCTCGACCGGATCCGCCTCCACGGCGCCATCCCCGCCCACGTGGCCGTCATCATGGACGGCAACGGGCGGTGGGCCAAGGGGCGCGCGTTGCCGCGCCCCCTCGGCCATCACGCCGGGATGAAGGCGGTGCGCGAGGCGGTCGAGGGGGCCCTGGCCGCCGGCGTCGAGGTGCTCACGCTGTTCGCCTTCTCGCAGGAGAACTGGCAGCGCCCCGCCGACGAGATCGGCGCGCTGATGGCGCTCCTCGAGGAGTACATCGCCCGCGAGGCGGCCGACCTCCGCCGCAACGGGGTCGCGGTGCGCTTCCTGGGGGACCTGGCGCGCCTGGGCCCCTCCGCCCGCGCCGCGGTGGACCGGGTGGTGCAGGACACCGCCGGCGGCACCAGGCTCGACCTCAACATCTGCCTGAGCTACAGCGGCCGCGCCGAGATCGCCCGCGCCGCGCGCCTCCTGGCCGAGGAGGTGCGCCAGGGCCTCCTGGCCCCCGCCGACATCGACGAGGCCGCCATCCAGCACCACCTCTGGACCGCCGCCTGGCCCGATCCCGACCTGCTCATCCGCACCTCGGGCGAGATGCGGATCTCGAACTTCCTCCTGTGGCAGCTGGCCTACGCCGAGATCCACGTGACGCCGGTGCTCTGGCCCGACTTCACCCGCGCGCACCTGTACGAGGCCATCCTCGATTACCAGCGCCGCGAGCGGCGCTTCGGCAAGGTCACCGTCTGATGCGCTCCAACCTGGCCCAGCGCGTGGCCTTCGCCGCGGTGGCCATTCCCGCGGCGCTCGGCGTGGTCTGGTACGGCGGGTGGGTGCTCACCGCGCTCGTGGCGCTGGTCGGCGTGCTCGGGCTCCGGGAGCTCTTCCGCTTCGCGCGCCAGCAGGGGATCGGCGCGCTGGGCGGCGTGGCCTACCCGCTGGCGCTCCTGCTGCCGCTGGCCGCCTGGCTGGTCGTGGGGCCCGCGGGCGCCGACGCCGGCCTGGCGCTCTACGCCGCGCCGCTCGCGCTGCTGCTCGTCTTCCTGGCGGGGCTGGCGGCGCGCCGCCCCGACCAGCGCCCCCTCGCCAGCGTGGCCGTGACCCTCTTCGGCGTGGCCTACGCCGCGGGGCTGCCGGCGTTCCTCATCGTGATCCGCCACGGCGAGGGGCGCCCGCTGATGTCGTGGCCGGCGGTGTGGCTCACGATGTTCCCGCTCGTGCTCACCTGGGCCTGCGACACGGCGGCGATGTTCGCCGGCAAGCTCATCGGCGGGCCCCGGCTCGCCCCCACGGTGAGCCCCGGGAAGACCTGGGCCGGCACCATCGCCGGGAGCCTCGCCGCGGTGGCGGTGGCCCCCGCCTACGCCGCCTTGGCGCTCCTCCCCGGCGGCGTCGTCCTCCCGCTCTGGCAGGTGGGGCTCTTCGCCCTCCTGGTGAGCGTCGTGGGGCAGGCGGGGGACCTGGCCGAGTCGCTCCTCAAGCGCGAGGTGGGGGTCAAGGACTCGAGCCACCTCATCCCCGGGCACGGGGGGGTGCTCGACCGGTTCGACTCCCTCTACTTCGTCCTCCCCGTCGCCGCGGCGCTCTACCGGGCCTTCGGCCTCCTCTGAGCTGACCATGCGCGGCGTGGCCCTGCTGGGCTCCACCGGGTCCATCGGCGTGAGCACCCTCAAGGTGCTCGAGCGCCATCCGGAGCGGTTCCGCCTCGTGAGCCTCACGGGGGGGAGGAACCGCGCGCTCCTCGAGGCGCAGGTGGCGCGCTGGCGCCCCGCCTATGCGGGGCTCGCGCTCGACGACGGGCGGAACGGCCTCCCCTCGGGGCCCGGATGCCTGGTGGAGGCCGCCACCCACCCCGACGTGGACGTGGTGGTGAACGCCGTCGTGGGCGCGGCGGGGCTCGACGCCACGCTGGCCGCGCTCCGCGCCGGCAAGCGGGTGGCGCTCGCCAACAAGGAGACGCTCGTGATGGCGGGCGAGCTCGTGGCCGAGGCGGCGCGGCAGGGCGGGGGGGAGCTGGTGCCGGTGGACAGCGAGCACAGCGCGGTGCTGCAGTGCCTCGACGGCAAGGAGGCGCCGCCGGCGCGGCTCATCCTGACCGCGAGCGGGGGGCCGTTCCGCACCTGGGAGCCGGCGCGCATCGCCGCCGCCACGCGGGCCGACGCGCTCAACCACCCCACCTGGCAGATGGGCGCCAAGATCACCGTGGACAGCGCCACGCTCGCCAACAAGGCGCTCGAGGTGATCGAGGCCCACTTCCTCTTCGGCCTCCCGTACGACGCCATCGAGGTGGTGGTGCACCCGCAGAGCATCATCCACGCCTTCGTGGAGTTCGCCGACGGGAGCGTCCTGGCCCAGCTCGGCTTCCCCACGATGGAGCTGCCGATCCTCTACGCGCTCACCCACCCGGCCCGCGTCGCCGACCCCGGCGCGCGGCGCTTCGACCCGGTGGCCGCGGGCGCGCTCACCTTCGAGCCGGTGCGGCACGAGGTGTTCCGCGCCTTCGCGCTCGGCCTCGCCGCCGCGCGCTCGGGCGGCACCGCGCCCGCCATCTTCAACGCCGCCAACGAGGTGGCCGTCGCGGGGTTCCTCGACGGCCGCATCCCCTTCGGGCGCGTCGCCGAGGTCATCGCCGAGGCGCTCGAGCGGACCCCGGCCGCCGCGGCCCGCGACCTCGACACCATCCGCGCCGCCGACGCCCACGCCCGCGCCGCCGCCGCCCAGGCCCTCGGATGAACGCCCTCTACACCACCGCCATCCTCCTCGTCGTCCTCGGCGTGCTCATCTTCGTGCACGAAGCGGGACACTTCCTCGCCGCCAAGTGGGCGGGGATCTGGGTGCACCGCTTCGCGCTCGGGCTCGGCGCGCCCATCCGCGCCCTCTCGTTCACCCGCGGCGGCACCGAGTACGCCATCTGCTGGATCCCCCTGGGGGGCTACGTCAAGATGGCGAGCCGCGAGGAGGAGGCCACCACCAGCGCGCTCGAAGGCGCCACGCCGGGGAGCCCGGTGCCGCCCGGGATGTACTACGAGGACCGCCCGGTCTGGAAGCGCGTCATCGTCACCCTCGCCGGGGTCGCGATGAACACCCTCTTCGCCATCGCGGTGTACTTCGGGCTGGCGCTCGCCAACGGCCGCGCCGTGGACCCGGAGACCCGCGTGGGGCGGGTGGACGTGGGCGCGCTGCCGCGCGGCGCGGAGGCGCTCCGCCAGCTCAAGCCGGGCGACCGGGTCACCGCCGTGGCGGGGCGCCGGGTGGGCTCGTGGGACGAGGTGGTGCAGGGCCTTGCGAACGCCGGCGGGGACGACGTCGCGCTCACCGTCAACGACAGCCTCTCGGTGGTGGTGCGGCTCCACCGCGACCAGCTGGTGGAGCGGGCCCAGGCGGCGCAGGCGGTGGAGCCGTACCGCGTGCCCGTCATCAGCGGCGCGGTGCCCGGCCACCCCGCCGCGGCGGCCGGGATGGCGGCGGGGGACACGATCCTCGCGATCGACGGCGTCCCCACCCCGCAATGGTACGACGTGACCGACCGGATCATGCCGGCGGCAGGCCGCCCCCTCACCATCGCCGTCGGGGGGCCGGCGGGACGGCGCATCTATACCGTCACCCCCGACTCGGTACAGGACAGCGCCGGCACGGTGATCGGCCAGGTGGGGGTCGAATTCCGCCCGCCGACCATCCGCGAGCGCTACGGCGTCGGGGGCGCGCTCCGCGCCGGGCTCGGCGCCACCTGGGAGGCGAGCACGCAGATCTGGCGCACCGTGCGCGGGATGCTCACCCGCCGCGTCTCCACCCGCGATCTCGGCGGCCCCATCCTCATCGGCCAGATGGCGGCCCAGAGCGCCAAGGTCGGGTTCGGCACCTTCCTCGCCTTCCTGGCGCTCATCTCGGTCAACCTGGCGGTGCTCAACCTCCTCCCCATCCCGATCCTCGACGGCGGGCAGCTCGTCTTCCTCCTGGCGGAGGGGGTGCTCCGCAAGCCGCTCCCGATCAAGGTGCGCGAGTACCTGATGCTGCTGGGCCTCGCGATCATCGTGCTCCTGATGCTCGTGGCCAACTGGAATGACGTGCGGCGCCTGCTGGGGTGGTGAACAGGTGAGAGGGGACTGCGACCGCGTGAGAGGTGAGAAGGGTCTGCGATCGGGTGAGAGGTGAGAGGTAAGAAGTGAGCGCGGACAGCGCTTGTTCGAGGGGTGAGTGGAGGTGTGCTCACCCCATTCGCTTTTGCAGGCCTCGGATCAGGGCCTGCGTCCTGCGGCTTCGGGCGATCAGCGAAGCGAGATCGACGCCCGCCAGGAGCCCGGAGTCCCGCAGGTCCTCCAGGAGATCCGTCGTCTCGACCGCCGACCCGTACGCGATCGCCAGGTGCCTGCGGAACGTGGGCGATGGTCCGAAGGCGTACCCCTCGGAGATATTGAGCTGCACCGACAGCGACGAGCGACAGAGCTGGGCGTAGGCCGCGCCGAGGGAGGGGCGCCAGTGCCGATCCCCGAGCTGGAGGGCACCGAGCGCCACTGCCTTGGCCTCCTGCCAAGCCAGCAATGACGTATGGTCTCGCATCCATCGAGTGTAGCTGCTCGTGGACAAAGGACCACCACCGTTTCTCGGCCACATAGGGGCCCAAAAACGCACCCCTCCCACCCCTGTCACTGTCGCGGTCCTCCCCCCACCTCTCACTCCATCCCACCTCTCACTCCATTGCCGCCCCTCTTACC
>DASTRQ010000237.1:0-4983 GCA_035761145.1 Gemmatimonadales bacterium | reverse complement strand
CCACGATGTTGGTGCCGGGGTCGAAATGGTAGTCCCAGACGTATTCGGTGATGAGCGTGCGGCTCATCACCCGGCCGGGATGGCGCATCAGGTACTCCAGGACGAGGTACTCCTTGGGCGTCAGGTCGAGCCGCTGGCCGGCGCGGTGCACCTCGCGGGTGCCGGTGTCGAGCGTGAGGTCGTCCACCTGCAGCACGGCGGGCGCCACCTCGCGCGGGCGGCGCGAGAGCGCCTCGACCCGGGCCAGGAGCTCCTCGAAGGAGAACGGCTTGGTGACGTAGTCGTCGGCGCCGGCGCGGAGCCCCTGCACCTTGAACTCGACGGAGTCCTGGGCGGTGAGCATCAGCACCGGGGTGGTGACCCCCCGGTCGCGCAGGGTGCGCACGATCTCGAAGCCGGTCATCCCCGGGAGGCGGATGTCGAGCACGATGACGTCGTAGTGGCCGGCCGAGGCCATCCGGAGCCCCTCGAGCCCGTCCTCCACGAGGTCGGCGGTGAAGCGCTCCTCCTCGAGCCCGTGCTTCACGTACTGCCCCACGGTGCGGTCGTCCTCGATGACGAGGAGCTTCACGGCGTCGCCTCCGCGGCGATGGGGAGGTACACGCGGAACGTCGAGCCCTGGCCCGGGGTGCTGTCCACCGCGATGCGCCCGCGGTGCTGCTGCACCAGGCCGTAGCAGATGGAGAGCCCGAGCCCGGTGCCCCGCCCCGGCGGCTTGGTGGTGTAGAAGGGCTCGAAGATCTTGCCGAGGTCGGCCTCGGTCATCCCCTGCCCGGAGTCGCGCACCTCGGCCATCACCTCGTCGGGGCGGTCGGGATTGCGCGCGGTGCGGACGCCGATGGCGCCCCCCCGCCCCTCCATCGCGTCCACCGCGTTGAGGAGCAGCGCCATGAAGACCTGCACCAGCTGCTCCTGGTTGGCCAGCACGTCGGGGAGGTCGGTGGCCAGGTCGAGCTCCACGGTCATCCGCTTGAAGCGCGAGTGGTGCTTGAGGAGGAAGAGCACGTCCTCGAGCACGGCCGAGAGCGAGACGGGGCGGCGCACCGTGGCCTTGGGCCGGCTGAAGTCGAGCAGCCCGTCCACGATGTCGGTGCAGCGCTGCACCTCCTTCTCGATGATCTCGAGGTACTCGCGCGCCTGCGCCACCGGGAACGCCGCCCCCTCCGCCAGCCGCCCCGTCAGCGCCTCCACGCACGCGCCGATGGTGGCGAGCGGGTTGTTGATCTCGTGCATCACGCCGGCGGCGAGCTGGCCCACCGCGGCCAGCTTCTCGGCCTGGAGGATGCGCGCCTGGGCGGAGCGCCACTCGGTGAGGTCCTCGCCGATGGTGATGACGTGGCTCACCTCGCCCCGCGAATCGCGCATCGGGATCTTGGTGATGCGGTAGTAGCGCGTGTCGAGGGGGCCCGGCGAGGCGATCTCGACCTGCAGGGTGCGGCCGTTGGTGAAGACCGCGTCGAACTCCTCCTGCAGCTTCTCCTTTTCCTGCCGGCTCAGCACCTCGAACACGGGGCGCCCCATCGCCTCCTCGCGCGGGAGGCCCTGGCTGCCGGTCTCGCGCATCCGGTTCCAGAGCGTCACGCGGTACTCGCGGTCCACGACGTACAGCCCCACCGGGAGGGAGTCGATCACCTGGGCGATGAACCGGCGCTGCTCCTCGATCTCGCGGGCGCGGAGCGCCACCTCCTGCGCCAGGTCCTCCGAGAGCTCGATGCTCGCCAGGAAGGGGGCCAGGATGTCCGCGGCGATCTGGAGGATCTCCACCCGCTCGGGGGAGAACGCCCCCGCGGCGCGCGCCTCGAGCATCCCGAGGCGCTCCCCCTCGTGCACCAGGTCGAACCGGTAGGTCGCGTCGTCGGCGCCGCCGGTCACGGCGCGGAGCCCCGCACTGGTGCGGCGCGCGGGGAGCACCTCGCGCGGCGGGGAGACGATGGCGCGGAACTCGGTGGCCCCCGGCTCGCGCAGCCAGAGCGACACCTCTTCCGCGGGGAGCCCGCGATACAGGATATCGGCCACCCCGGTGAGGGTGTCCTCCGCGCCGTGCCCCGCCGAGACGAGCTTGGCCACCGCCCCGAGAAGGGTCGGCGCGGAGAGGGGCGCGGGGGCGATATCGGTCACGGGCGAGGGGGCTCGGGATGGGGCCCGCGAGGGGCCGGGATCAAAAAGTAATGCGTCCACGGAGGGATCGCGGCGGCCGCGCCGAGGGCCGCCAGGAGCGCGAGCCAGAGGATGGCGCGCGGCGCCGCCCCGAGGGGGGCCTCGGGCGCCGGGTCGGTCAGGCGCCACGCCTGCCCCCGCCCCGCCACCGCGGCGATCACGAGCGAATCCCCCGCCGCCGTGACGAGCGTGTCGGCGAGGGTGGCCCTGGGGGCCGCCGCGACGACCAGACCGGGCAGGAGCGCCTCCACCTCCCCCGCCCGGAGCCGGCGGCGCACCGTGGCCACCTCGACGACGCGTCGCGCGCGCACGAGCCCCGCGCTGGCCGCGTCGTTGGCGCCTTTCCGCAGCAGGTGCGAGAGCTCGGCCACCGACGCCCCCGCGAGGAGCACCGCCACGAGCCCGCCATACACCCGGAGCCGCGGCGAGAACGCCCACCGTCCCAGCAGGAGCGCCACCACCACCCCGGCCATCCCGGTCACGAGCGCCACGCCGATGGGCCGGCCCAGGGACGGCAGGTGCCCCCACGCCGCCACGGAGGCGCGCGAACGCCCGGCGCTGTCCGTCAGGAGGGGGAGCGGCGCCGCGACCGCGCGGTGCCCGGTGGTATCGGCGGGGAGGAGCGGCGTGCCGTCGAGCCAGACCTGGAGGCCGCCGGTCCAGAAGCTCGCGCCGGCGAGCGCGCCGGCGGCCGAGAGGAGCCGCCCGTCGCCGGGAGGGCGGCGCGGCGCCGGCGCTGCGAGGAAGGCGAGATACCCCGCCGCGATCCGCGCCGCCCGGCCGTCGGTCTCGCGACGCAGGGCGTCGTGTGCGCGGACCGCGAGCGCCACGGCGAGGAGCACGGCGAGCGCCGCGATCCCCGCCGCCGTGGCGCGGATCCCCTTCAGGGCGCCCCCGCCGGGGCGGCGGAGAGCACCTCCCACCCGGCCGCGGTCCGCCTGAGAAGGAGGTGCTCGAGCCGGGTGGTGTCCCGCGCGGCGGCGGGGAGGGTGCGGTGCACCCTGAGCGTCACCCACACGGAGGCCAGATCCCGCCGCGCGTCCACCTGCCGGCGCAGCACCGTGAGCGTCAGCGAGTCGGCGAGGAGGGCGTTCCGGGCGCGGTAATGCTCATCCACCGCCGCCTGGACCGTGGTCTTCACCCGCGCCACCCCGGCGGGGGGACGGGTCTCGATATGACAGCCGGCGAGGGCGAGCGCCAGCGCGGCGAGGCGGAGGGATCGGGGCACGAGGGTGTGGGTGGGGATCGAACGAAGTATAGTACGCGGAGCCCCCGCACTTGGAGGGATGATGCCGACCACCACCTATCACCCCTGGATCGCCGGGCAGGGCCACCCCGGCGGCCGCCCGACCGAGCCCGTCCATAACCCGTGGACCGGCGCGGTGGAGGCCGAGGCCGCGGTGGCCACCGCCGAGGACCTGGAGCGCGCCATCGCCGCGGCGGTGACCGCCTTCCCGGCGTTCCGCGCCACCCCGCCCCGCCAGCGCCGCGAGATCCTGGAGCGGTGCGCCCGCCGGCTCGACGCGGAGCGCGACGGGCTCGCGCGCACGATCGCCCTCGAGGTGGGGAAGCCGATCACGCAGGCGCTGGGCGAGGTGGACCGCGCCGTGCTCACCTTCTCCCTCGCCGCCGACGCCGCCCGCGCCCCCGAGGGAGAGGTCCTCTCGCTCGGTTTCGACCCGCGCTACCCCGCCGGCGTCGCGCGGACGCGGCGCGTGCCGCTGGGCCCGGTGGCCGCCATCGCGCCGTTCAACTACCCGCTCAACCTCGTGGCCCACAAGGTGGCGCCCGCCCTCGCGGTGGGCGCCCCGGTGGTGCTCAAGCCGGCGCCGCAGGGGCCGGGCGCGGCGTTCCGCCTGGCGGAGATCCTCGCCGAATGCGGCCTCCCCGCGGGGGCGCTCTCGGTGCTGCACCTGCCGGTGCCGCTGGCCGAGTCGCTCGCCACCGATCCCCGGCTCCCGGTGCTGACCTTCACGGGGAGCGCCGCGGTGGGATGGCACCTGCGGGCGCGCGCCGCGACGAAGCGGGTGCTCCTGGAGCTCGGCGGCAACGGGGCCACGGTGGTGCACGAGGACTGGGGCCATCCGGGCGCCGTGGCGGCCAAGGTGGTGGGCGCGGCGTTCGCCTACGCCGGCCAGGTGTGCACCAAGACCCAGCGCCTCCTCGTCCACGCGCCGATCGCCGACGAGGTGCGCGAGGCGGTGGTGGCCGCGGCGCGCGCGCTCCCGGTGGGCGACCCGCTCCGCCCCGAGACGGTGGTGGGGCCGGTGATCGACGACAAGGCGGCGGAACGGATCTCGGCGTGGGTGGTCGCGGCCGAGGCGGCGGGGGCGCGGGCGCTCCTCCGGGGCACGCGCGAGGGCCGGCTCCTCCGTCCCACGGTGCTCGACGAGGTGCCGGTCGAGGCCAAGGTGTGGAGCGAGGAGGTCTTCGGCCCCGTGCTGGTGCTCGACACCTACGACGAGTGGGACGAGGCGCTCGCCAAGGTCAACGCCTCGCGCTACGGGCTGCAGGCGGGAGTGCTGACGCGCGACCCGCGCCGCATCGCGCGGGCGTTCGACGAGCTCGCCGTCGGCGCCGTCATCGCGGGCGACGTCTCCACCGTGCGCGCCGACAACTTCCCCTTCGGCGGCACCAAGGCGAGCGGCAACGCGCGCGAAGGGGTGCGCTACGCGATGGAGGAGCTGACGGAGTGGCGGACGCTGGTGACGGGGACGTGAGGGGTGAGGGGTGAGGGGTGAGGGGTGAGGGGTGAGAGGTGAGAAGGGGCGGTGGGTCGGGCAACGTGAGCCGGTGCCCGGCATCCACTCCCCGTTACCCGCCCCC
>DASTRQ010000236.1:0-10975 GCA_035761145.1 Gemmatimonadales bacterium | reverse complement strand
CGGCGCTGCGCCGGTTCGTGCCGGCTGAAGCGCAGGATGGCGCTCACCAGGTCGCGGCCGCGGCGCGCCGCCACCTGGATCTCCGAGAGGTCGGCCCGGAGCTGCGGGGTCCCGGCGCCCGCCAGCGCGAGCTCGGCGTAGCCCAGCACCGAGTTGAGGATGTTGTTGAAGTCGTGCGCGATGCCCCCCGCCAGCGTCCCCACCGCCTCCATCTTCTGCGCCTGGCGGAACTGCTCCTCCAGCTGCCGCCGCGCCGTCTCCGCCTGCACCCGGGCGCTGATGTCCACGATGGAGCTCAGGACGAAGAGCCCCTCCTCCGTCTGGATCGGGTTGAGCCCGATCTCGATCGGGACCTCGGTGCCGTCCTTGCGGAGCCCGAAGAGCTCCCGGCCCACCCCCATCGGCCGCGCCTGCGGCGCGTCGTGGAACCCCCGCCGGAAGCCCGGATGCGCGCGCCGCGACCGTTCCGGGACCAGGTCCTCCACGGGACGCCCGAGCAGCTCCTCGCGGGTCCAGCCGAAGAGCCGTTCCACCTCCCGGTTCACGAGCACGATCCGGCCCGCGCCGTCCACCATCACCATCCCGCTCGGCGCCGACTCCACCGCCGCGCGGAAGCGCTCCTCCGCCCGCCGCCGCGCGGTGAGGTCCACGATGGAGCTCAGCACGAACAGCCCCTCGTCGGTGACGAGCGGGGTGAGGCCGACCTCGATCGGCACCTCGGTGCCGTCCTTCCGCCGCCCGAAGAGGTCGCGTCCCACCCCCATCGCCCGCACGCTCGGCTGGGCCATGAACGCCGCGCGATCCGCCTCGTGCCGGTGGCGCGACGCCTCGGGGACCACCAGCTCCACCGACTGCCCCAGCAGCTCCTCACGGGCGTAGCCGAACAGGCGCTCGACCTCGCGATTGACGAGGACGATGCGCCCGGTGGCGTCGATCATCAGCAGGCCGCTCGGGGCGGAATCGATCGCGGCGCGGAGCCGCAATTCCACCGCCCGGTCATTGGGCTGGGTCATAGGGGGGCGGCCAGGGGCCGCTCACCCTACGTTAAGGCTTCTTCAGGGTCCCGCAAGCCGGGGGCTCAGAACTCCCGCTTCTTCATCTCCTTGAAGATCCGCTGGGCGTCGGGGCCCTGGTCCTGCGAGCGGATCCGGAGGGTGTCGTCGAACTGGCTGGGGTCCTTCGGCTTGGGGGGCTGCTTGGCGGAGTTCTTCCGGACCAGCGCGGCGATGCGCGCCGCCTCCTGCTTGCCCATCGAACGCTCCTCGGCGGGGGTCGTGCCGAAAGATAGTCAGGGACGGGCCGGCGGATGGAAGAACCCCTCGTCGAGGTCGGCCGGCGGGGGCCGGAGGAGCTTCAGGGTCGTCGCGTCCACCGGGCACCAGAGGGTCAGGGAGCGGGCCAGGAGCTTCCCGTCCGCGGCGCGCAGCAGCTCCACGTGCCGCGGATACCGGATCCCGTCGGGCCGCCCCACCCAGGTGCGCGCCAGGATGGCGTCCCCCGGCATGGCCGAGTGCTTGTAGTCGATCTCGTGGCGCGCCAGCACCCAGAGCACCGCGGCGTAGTGGTCCGGTCGCGCCGCGGCGGCCCAGTGCGCCACCGCCACGTCGTTGACCCAGCGCACGTACACCACGTTGTTGACGTGCCCCAGCCGGTCGATGTCCTCCGGTCGCACCGTGAAGGACATCTCGTACACGAACGCCTCGCGGGTCATCGCGCGAGCCGCCGCACGATGGCCGGTTCGATCCGCTCGGGCTGGTCGTCGGGGCCGAAGCGCTCGACCACGGCGCCATCCCGGTCCACCAGGAACTTGGTGAAGTTCCACTTGATGAGCCTGATGCCGAGGAGGCCCGGCCGCGCCGCCTTGAGGTGCCGGTACAGGGGGTGCGTGCCGGGGCCGTTGACCTCCACCTTGGCGAACATCGGGAAGGTCACGTCGTACGTCGTGCGGCAGAACTCGGCGATCTCCGCCTCGGTGCCCGGCTCCTGGTGCAGGAACTGGTCGCAGGGGAACCCCAGCACCGTGAGCCCCGCGTCCCGGTGCCGGCGCCAGAGCGCCTCGAGGCCGGCGTACTGCGGGGTCTTGCCGCAGCGGCTCGCCACGTTGACCACGAGCAGCACCCGCCCGCGCCACTCGGCCATCGTGGTGGCGCGGCCGTCGATGGTCGTGACGGGGATGTCCCAGAGCGTCTGGAGCGCGGCGGTGTCGGGCATATCTTGTAAGGTATCCCACTCCCCATCCGGAGGCACGATGTCCCGCCACCCGTGGTCCGCGCTCCTCCTCGCCTCCCTCCTGCCCGCCGTCGCGCACGCGCAGGCCACCGATCCCGCCGCCGGCCCGTGGCCCGGCGTGAGCGCCCCGTCCGCCGTGCGCACCGCCGCGGGCCGTCCGGGGCCGGGCTACTGGCAGCAGCGCGCCGACTATGTCATCGACGCGCGGCTCGACCCCGCCAGCGCCACGGTCACCGCGCGCGAGCGGGTCACCTACCTCAACCGGAGCCCCGACGCCCTGCCGTATCTCTGGATGCAGGTGGAGCAGAACATCTGCGCGCCGGGAAGCGTCACCGCCCAGCTCGACCAGCCTCCCCTCGTCTTCCTCAGTTCGGCGTTCGACTTCTCCTGCCAGGGCTTCGTCGGCGGCGACTCGCTCCTGGCGGTGCGGGTCGGGGGCCGGAGCGTGGCGCCCGTGGTGCGCGGCACGATGATGCGGCTCGACCTCGCGGCGCCGCTCGGCCCGGGGGACAGCGCCCTCATCGAGGTCGAGTGGAGCTTCCGCGTGCCCCCCTACGGTGCCGGCCGGATGGGGCACGACGGCGACCTGTACGAGCTGGGCCAGTGGTACCCGCGGATGGCGGTGTACGACGACGTGCGCGGCTGGAACACCGACCCCTACATCGGGGCGGGGGAGTTCTACCTCGAGTACGGGAGCTTCGACGTCTCCCTCACGCTCCCCGCCGGCTTCCTGGTGGCGGCCACGGGGGTGCTCCAGAACCCGGACGAGACGCTCACCGCGGCCCAGCGTGCCCGCCTCGCCCGCGCGCGCACGAGCGACACCGCGGTGGCGGTGGTCACCCGCGCCGAGGCGGAGGCGGCCGGCGCCGCCTGGGCCCGGCGGGGCCGGGGCGCGCCGCCGTCGCGCACCTGGCGCTTCCACGCCGACTCGGTGCGGGACTTCGCCTGGGCCGCGGCGCCGAACTTCCGCTGGGACGCGAGCGGGTGGGAGGGGATCCTCATCCACACCTACTACCGCCCCGGCGCCGCCCTCTGGCCCGAGGCCAACCGGATGGCGCGCGAGGCGGTGCGGTACTACAGCACCCAGTGGCTCCGGTACCCGTATCCCCACGCCTCGAGCATCGAAGGGCCCATCGAGGGGATGGAGTACCCGATGATGACCTTCGACCCGGCGGGGCCCGACCGCGAACAGCTGCAATGGGTCGTGGCGCACGAGCTGGGGCACCAGTGGACGCCGATGGTGGTGGGGAGCAACGAACGGCTCTACCCGTGGATGGACGAGGGGTTCAATACCTTCATCGACCTGCGGAACGCCGCCAACTACTTCCACGGCACCCCGTACGGCGACACCATCGAGGTCCACCCCCTCCATCTCTATCCCGAGCACGCCCTGACCGGCCACGAGCAGCCGCTCATCTCCCGGCCGGTCGAGGTGCGGGACCTCTTCTGGACCGGCTACCAGAAGCCGGCCCTGATGATGCAGACGCTCCGGTACCACGTGCTGGGCGTGGAGACATTCGACGCGGCGTTCCGCGACTACCTCCGCACGTGGGCCTTCAAGCACCCCACGCCGGGGGACTTCTTCCGCCTCATGCGCGACCGCACCGGGGTGGACCTCGACTGGTACTGGCGCGACTGGGTATACACCACGCACCGCCCCGACCAGGCCGTGGCCGCCATCGTCAACGGCGACAGCGGCGCCAGCGTGACCGTGCGGAACGTGGGCGAGATGCAGCTCCCGGTCTTCCTGCGCGTGACCTACGCCGACCGCAGCACCGAGTCGGTGACGCTCCCGGTCGAGGCGTGGAACCTGGGCCGCGACTTCACCTGGCGCTCCCGCGCCGGGAAGCGGATCGTCCGCGCCGAGGTGGATCCCGACGGGAAACTCCCCGACGCCGACCGGTCCAACAACGTCCGGACGGCGCCGTAGGGGACCGCCTCAGAGGACGAGCCGATACCTCACCACCGGCATCGAGCCGTCGGCGCCGAGGGTGTGGGTGTCGCGCGCGCCGTCGGGGGCCATCCCTTTCTTCTGATAGAAGGCGCGCGCGGAGGCGTTCGCCTCCACGACCCAGAGGGTGAGGGCGCGGGCGCCCTCCCGCCTGGCGTGCGCGACGGCCAGGTCGAAGAGGCGCCCCCCCGAGCCGGTGCGCCGCCGCGCGGGGTCCACGTGGAGGTTCTTGATCTCCCAGGTCTCCGTGCCGGCGTCCTCGTCCCCGCTCGGGCCGTGGGCGCAGAAGGCGATCAGGGTACCCCTCTCCTCCTCGAGGAGGATCTCCACCCGAGGGATCCCGGCGCGGCGCTCCCAAGTGGCGGTGTGGGCGTCCAGGGAGAGCGCGTCCAGCACCCCCGGCGGCAGGAAGGGACGGTAGGCGCTCCGCCAGCTGGCCAGGTGCAGCGCCGCCACGGCGGCGGCGTCGGCGAGGGTGGCGCGCCGCGTGGTCACGCCGGCTCCGGCGCCGGGGCGGGGTGGGGCTCGCGCGTGGCCCACCAGCCGAGTCCGAGGGCCAGCGCACCCGTGAGCCCGGCCACGAGGAAACCGGCCCCCGCGAGCCACGTTCCTCCCGCGGTGAGCGACCAGGCGAAGATCCCCGTATAGAGCCCGGGGCCGATGAGGCCGGTGATCCCGAGGAGGCTCGCGTTGGCCCCCTGCAGCTGGCCCTGCGCCGTGGCGGCCACCCGCGTCGTCATGATCCCCTGGACGGCGGGGTTGAAGAAACCCGCCACCGCCCCCACCAGCATCGTCGCGGCGAAGAGCCGCGAATCGAACGCCAGGCCGTACAGCGTGAAGCCGAGCGCCGCACCCGCCAACCCGAGGAGCATCGTGCGCCGCTGGCCGAGGGCCTGGAGGACCCGCCGGATGAGCCCGCCCTGCACCAGCGCGCTCAGCACCCCCACGCCGGCGAGGGCCCAACCCACGTCGGTGGTGGACCAGCCGAAGCGATGCTCCGCGTAGAGCACGTAGATGGCGGCGTAGGACTGCTGGGCCAGGTTGTACAGGAAGAACGCCCCCGCGAGGCCCAGGAGCCCGGGATGCTCGCGCAGGAAGGCCAGTGCGCCCACCGGGTTGGCCCGCGCCCAGCGGATCGGGGCGCGCCGCTCGGCCGGCAGCGACTCGGGGAGGATCAGCGCGCCGTAGCAGGCGTTGAGGACCGTCATCGCGCCGGCCACCCAGAAGGGGAGCCGCGGGTCGTGCCCGCCCAGGATGCCGCCGATGGCGGGGCCCACCACGAAGCCGAGCCCGAAGGCGGCGCCCACGAGCCCGAAGCTGTGCGCGCGGCGTTCGGGGGGCGTCACGTCGGCGATGTAGGCGGTGGCGGTGGAGAACCCGGCCGCGGTCATCCCGCTGATGAGCCGGCCGATGAAGAGCAGCCCCACCGTCGGCGCCACCGCCATGAAGAGGTAGTCCACCCCGAGGCCAAGGGTGGAGGCGATCAGGATCGGTCGGCGGCCGAAGCGGTCGCTCAGGATCCCGAGGATGGGGGAGCAGATGAACTGCATCCCCGCCCAGACGGTGCCGAAGAGCCCCAGGTAGTGCGCCGCGCGCGCCGTGTCGCCCGGGAAGAAGCCCTCGATGAGCCGCGGCAGCACCGGGATGATGATGCCGAACGACACCACGTCGAGGGCGATGGTGACGAAGATGAAGGCCAGCGCCGCCCGGCGCGGCGGGGCGTTCACGGGGCCGCCTCCCGGATGCGGCGCGAGAAGTCGGGGGCGTCGAGCGCCGCGCGGGCGCGCGCGCCGATCTCGAAGCGCCGGCGCATCTCGTCGAGGGTCCCGTCGGCGGCGAGGAGGCCGAGCCGGTCGGCCACGGCGTCGGCGTAGCCGGGGAGGAGCGTCACCAGCCCGCCCGGCACCTTCCGCGTCACCACCCGGTTCACGTGCGCCACGAGGTTCGAGGTGCAGTTGTTGGTGAAGGTGTTGTAGAACTCGGGGTGCGTGCGCAGGCGGTCGGCGCGGGTCAGCATCTCGGTGAGGAGCGTCCGGAGCGCCGCGCGCTCGGCCCGGATGGGGTAGAGGTACACCGGCCCCTCGTCGTCGAACACCCGGCGCCCGATGAGGTCGTGCTCGGTGCCCACCACGTAGAGCACCTCGAAGCGGTCGAGGGCGCCCGCCACGACCCCGTACTCCTCCCCCACCTCGCGGCGCGCCTCGACCGAGACGGCCAGGTACGTGCCGTCGGAGAAGCCGAAGCTCACGAAGGTGTGCGCCGGGCCGCGCCATTTCGTGGAGAACGGCGCCACCACGAGCCAGACGCTGTCGAGCCGGGCCAGGTCCACCGTCATCGCGTGCCATCGCGGCGCGCGCGTGCGGGGATCGGCGTCGCGGACGTCCACGATGCGCACCGTGTCCCCGGCGAACGTGACCGTCGGGGCCAGCCGCTGGTCGGGGAGCCAGTCGCGGTCGGCGCGCGGGTGGCGGGTGAGGCGCCACGCCGTCACGGCGAGGACCGCCACCCCGAGCAGTGCGAGCGTCACCATCCGGCGGCGGGTCACGCGGCGGAGGCGGCGGGGGGGCGGCCGGGGCGGGGGAGCACCAGCGTCTCCCCGTGCGCCAGGGCGTCGAACGCGGCGGGGCCGAGCCCCGCGGCGGTGCGGTGCAGGGAGAGCCCGCGGAGCGGGGCGTCGATCCCCTCGTCGGTGAGCTGGAAGGTGCCGTAATGCATTCCGAAGCTCCGGGCCACGCCCAGCTCGAGATGCGCCCGCACCGCCTCCTCGGGGTCCACGTGCACCGGGCGCATGAACCACCGCGGCTCGTACGCCCCGATCGGGAGCAGCGCCACGTCGAGCCCCGGGAAGCGCCGGCCGATCTCCGCGAAGTGCGGACCGTAGCCGGTGTCCCCCGCGAAATAGACGCGCCACCCCGCCACTTCCACCACGAACCCCGCCCAGAGGGCGCGGTTCCGGTCCCACGGGGTGCGGGCGGAGAAGTGCTGCGCCGGCACCGCCGTGACCCGCACGTCCGGGAGCGGCGCGCTCCCCTCCCACCAGTCGAGCTCCGTGGTGCGCGGCCGCGCGAGGCGCGGGAGGTACGCCCGGTTCCCGAGCGGCGTCACCACCCGCGGCGCATCCCGGTGCGCCAGGCGGTCGTGCGCCGCGAGGTCGAGGTGGTCGTAGTGGTTGTGGCTCTGGAGGATCAGGTCCACCCGCGGCAGCGCCTCGAGCGCGAGCGCCGCGGGGCGCACGCGCCGGGGCCCGAGCCGGCCGAACGGCCCCGCCCGCTCGGCGAACACCGGGTCGGTGATCAGCACCCGTCCGCCGGCCCGGAGCAGGAAGGTGGAGTGGCCCAGGAAGGTGAGCGCCAGCGCCTCGCGGGCCGGGGTGGCCGGGAAGGGCCACGCGCGGTCGTCGAGCCGCGCGGGCCAGGGCGTCGGGCGGCGGCCGCGGGCCCAGCGGATCACGTCGCGCAACGGCCGCCCCGCCGGAGCGTCCGGATCGGGGTTGAAGAAACGGCGGCCGTCGCAGTGGTCGGAGACGGGGAAGCGCGGGGGCATCGACAGGGAAGGTACAAGGACCGCGCCCGAACGCGAGCCGGCGCCCGGGGACCCCGCCTGCGGATCCACCGGACGCCGTTCGCGTCTCTCGCGCCTCTCGCGCCTTACGCGCCTCTCACCTGCTCCACACGTTGTTGGTCCGGTCGATGTCCGGGAACCCGTTCTCGGGGTCGATGGCGACCTTCGTCACGTCCCCCGGCACGGTGATGGTGGTGTGGTCGTTCCCGGCCAGCCAGACGTCCACGGGGATCTCGCGCCGCTCGACGGTGCCGTCGCCGCGGGTGATGGCGAGGCGCACCGGCATCGGGAGCAGCCCCTTGTCCTGGATGGTCACCTCGAGCGCGTCGCCGCGCGGGGTCACCCCGCCGATGGCCTGGTCGAGCTGCCAGGTCTCGAAATACCAGCTCCGCCAGAACCAGTCCAGGTCGCGCCCGGCGGCGGTGTTGAAGGCGTAGAAGTAGTCGTACGGCTGGGGGTGCTTGTACATCCAGTTGCGGCCGTAGGTCTGCAGGCCGCGCTTGAAGGCCTCATCGCCGATGAGGCTGCGGAGGGTGACGAGGATGGTGGCCTGCTTGAAGTAGCTCGCGATCCCGAAGCTCCCACCGGTGGGTTGCCAGTCGCTCCAGGTCATCACCGGGAACTCGCCCCCGGTGCGCGAGAAACCGAGGTAGATGCCGCGGTTGCGCGCCTCGTCGTCGAAGCCGGGGTAGAAGTCCTGCATCCCCTGGCTCTGGTCGAACTGGGTGTTCCCCTCGTCCATCCACGCCGCGCGGCGCTCGTCGCTCCCGACCATCATCGGGAACCACATGTGGGCGATCTCGTGGACGGTCACCTCATACAGCGTGGTGTCGTCCGGCCACTCGGCCTGGATGCAGGTGAGCATCGGGTATTCCATCCCGCCGCACCCGCCGACGCCCTGGACCACCGTCATGTGGCTCCACGGGTAGGGCCAGAGGTACTGCGAGAGGAACTGCACCGAGTGCCGGGCGTACTCCGCGTCGCGGACCCAGAGCGGCCCCGCCTCGGGGCGGTACATCGCGTCGGCCAGGGCGGTGTCGGCCCGCCCGTCGCCGGTGGCGTCGCCCACCACCGCCGCGGCGCCGTCCCACAGGTACTCCGCCGACGCGGCCCAGGTGAAGTCGCGGACGTTCTTCGCGGTGAAGTGCCAGGTAAGCTTGCCGTTGGTGCCGGCCTGCGTCGCCTTGCCCGCGCCGCGGTCGGCGGCGGTCACGATATGCACCGGCGTGGCGCTCCGGCGCGCCTGCGCCAGGCGGTCGCGGGTCTGCGGCGTCAGCACCTGCTCGGGGTTGGCGAGCTCCCCGGTGGCGGCCACGAGCCAGTCGGCGGGGAGGGTGAGCTGGACGTCGTAGTCGGCGTAGTCCATGTAGAACTCCGCCTGGCCGCGGTACGGGTCGATCTGCCACCCGTTCACGTCGTCATACACCGACATCTGCGGGTACCAGTACGACACGAGCCAGGTGTGCCCATCCTGGCCGCCGCGCTGCGCGTTCTCCGGGGGGATCGGGTAGTTCCACCCGAAGGCGAGCTGGATCGACTGCCCCGGGAGGAGCGGCGTCGCGGGGACGATCCGCATCTGCTGCGCGCGGACGATGTAGGTGCCGGGTCGCGCGGGGCCGGGGCGCCCCTCGGCCAGGTCCTGCCCCGCCGCCTGCACCTTGGTGAACTGCACCGCACGGGTGATGGGGAAGACGTCGTTGCGCAGGGCCTCGGGGGCGTAGGCGTTGGCCGAGATCTGGAGCCAGAGGGTGCGCAGGGTGTCGGGAGAGCGGTTGGTGTAGGTGATCGTCTCCTCGCCCGTGAGCACCGCGGTGGCGGGATCCACCGACGCCTGGATCCGGTAGGCGGCCCACTGGGTCCAGTACTTGGGCCCCGGGGCGCCGGTGCGGGTGCGGGTGCCGCGCTCCACCGCGCGCCGGAATGCCGGGGTCTCCCACGCCGGGTACGGGCGAGGGCGGGCCGGGGCGGCGGCGGACCGCTCGGGCAGAGGGGTCTGCATCGGGGCGCCGCCGGCGCAAGCGGCCAGCAGCAGCAGGAGGGGGACCGTTCGGAGGCTCATCGGGACGTCGCTCGCAATGGGGAGGTGGGAAAGCTACTGCTCCTACGCCCGGGGCGACATCGTCGTTTCAGTTGCGCGCGCGGGCGACCGGCGTAGCTTCGACGATCCCCGCATCCCTCCCCGACTTCCCCCTTTCGCTCCCGACGATGCCCACTCCCCTCCTGCTCTCGCTCGGTGCCTGGGCCCTCGGCCTTCTCCTCTCGGCGCTCGCGTGGTGGTCGCCCGATGGCGCCTGGTTCCCGTCGCCGCTCGCGGGCTTCGTGCTCCTCCTCGTCGCGCTCGTCCTCTTCCTCGGGGGGATGCTCGTGGCGGGACTCCGGCTGCGCGCACCGAAGGCTTCCACGCGCTCCCTCTTCGGCGCCGCCGCGCCGTTCTTCGCCGCCGCGGTGGCGGTGACGCTCGCGGCGCACGGCCTCCTCCCGCATCCGGCCCTGCCGCTGGTCGTGACGGTGGCCGGCGGGCTCTGGGGACGCCGCCTGGCCCGGGGCACGGGGGCGCCGGTGCGCTGGCCGGGGGAGCTGGGGTTCGGGGCGGCCGTGCTGGTCGCGCTCCTGATCGGGATCCCCGCCATTCTGGTCGGCGTCGGCGGGCAGGTCATCTGGCAGCTCGCCGCGCCCCGCTACGATGTGCCGGCGGCGCGCCTGGCCAGCACCCGCGGCCTCGAGGCCTACCGCCCCGCGCCGGCCCCGGACGTGACGGCGGCGGAGGCGGGGCTCGCCCTGCTAGCCGTGGCCCAGACGGGGGACACCGCGCACTCGCCCCTCTTCGTGCGGGTGCCGGGCGCGAGCGCGCGGGCGTGGGTCCCGGCCGACGATCCCTTCGCCGGGCAGGGCGGGGACACGGTGCTGGCGCGCGCGTCCCGCGGGCTCACGCCGGCGGAGCGGGCGTGGCTCGCCGGCGTCGCCGCGCACCCCGGCTTCGCGGCGTGGGCCACGGTGGCCCGGGCGCCCGCGCTCGATCCGTGGGCCGGGCTCAAGGCGCCCCTCCCGCCGGACCTGTCGGGCGTCTCCCTCCCGCTTCCTTCCTATGTGACGCTCCGTGCCGCGGCGCGGGCGCAGCTCTATCGCGTGGCGCTCGCCGTCGCGGAGCGGCGCACGGCGCGCGCCGACTCGCTCGCCCGCGAGCTGGTCGGGTTCGGGCTCCGCCTGCGCGACGACGCCGATCCGCTCGTCACC
>DASTRQ010000235.1:0-2568 GCA_035761145.1 Gemmatimonadales bacterium | reverse complement strand
GCATCCACGCTCTCGGCCAGGAGCTGTTCGGGCGCCATGTACGCCGGCGTCCCGACCACCATCCCCGCCTGGGTGATGGTGCTCGCGTGGTCGGTGAGCTTGGCGATCCCCCAGTCCATCACCTTGAGCACGCCGGCGGCGTCGAGCAGGAGGTTCTCGGGCTTGAGGTCGCGGTGCACCACCCCCTGCTCGTGTGCCGCGGTGAGCGACCCCGCGAGCTGGCGGGCGATGCCGAGCGTCGCCTCGGCGGAGAGCCGGCGGCGGAGCTCGAGGAGGTCGCGAAGGGTGATCCCTTCCACGTACTCCATCGTGACGTAGTAGGTGCCGTCGCGCTCGCCGAAGTCGTGGGTGCGCACCACGTTGGCGTGGGAGATCCGCCGCGCCAGCCGGATCTCCGACTTGAAGCGCTCCACCATCGAAGGGTCGCCGCGGAGGACGTCGGGCCGGAGGAGCTTGATGGCCACGTCCTCGTCGAGCTCGCGGTCGTGCGCCTTGTACACCATCCCCATCCCGCCGCGCCCCACCACCCGGGTGATGGTGTAGCGGTCGGCGAAGATCGCGCCGGGGAGGAGCGTGTCCCCCTCCGCCACCGCGGCCGACGGGGCGGCGCCGCCGCGCTTGGCGGCGTCGATCTCCTGGCGCAGCGTGTGCACCTGGGCGCTCAGGCGTTCCTCGCGCGCGCGGACCCCGGCCGCCATCGCGTCGAACACCCGGGCCAGGTGGCCGATGGCGTCGTCGCGCCGGCCCACCTCGGCCAGGGCGCCGGGGGTGTAGGTGCCGCGGTCCACCGCGGTGGCCGCCGCGACCACGCGGTCCACCTGCCGCAGGTAGTCCACCTCGAGGTCGCGGAGCCGCTTTTTCTCCACCGATGCGCTCACCCGGGCGCCGAGGATCACCGGGTCGAACGGCTTGGGGAGGAAGTCGTCGGCCCCGGCCTCGATGCACCCGGCGATGGTCTCGAGCTCGTCGGCGGCGGAGATCATCACGACGGGGAGGTCGCGGGTGGCGGCGTCGCGCTTGAGGCGGGTGAGGACCTCACGACCGTCGATCCCCGGCATCCGCACGTCGAGGAGCACCAGGTCGTAGGGGCGGGCCCCGGCCATCCGGAGCGCCGTCTCGCCGTCGGGGGCCTCGTCGGCGGCGTAGCCGTGGCGCTCGAGGTGGCGCCGCAGGACGGCGCGATTGTCCTCGACGTCGTCCACCACCAGGATGCGGCCGCGGGCGCGGGGCGGGGCCGCGGCGGGCGCGGGCGCCGGGGGGTGCGGCACGGCCGTCTCGGCGGTGACGCGGTCGATGGCGAGGAGCTGGCCGGTGGCGCGCCGGACCTTGGCGACGTCGGCGGAGAGCCGCGGGGCCGGGCCCAGCGTGTCCATCGCGGCGAGGATCCGGTCGTGCGGGGCCTGCAGGCGCGAGCGCAGCTCGTCCACCCGCTCCGGCGTCACCCCGCTGCCGCTCGCGGGCAGGGACGCCTCGATGAGGCCGAGCACGTCGCGCGCGGCGGCGATGGCGGCCTGGAGCGCGCCGCGCTGCTCCGGCGTCGCGGCGTCGTCGAGCAGCAGCTCGCAGTACCCGACGATGTGGTTGACCGGGGTGCGCAGGTCGTGCCGGAGGGCGGAGACCGCCGACGGGTCGAGGGCGTCGCTCACGCGGGCGGGGCCTGGCCCAGGAGGGCCGCCATCTTGCCGAGGAGGCGGGGGAGCTCCACCGGCTTGGTGTCGTAGTCGTTGCACCCCGCCTCGAGCGCCTTGTCGCGGTCGCCCGCCATCGCGTGGGCGGTGAGCGCGATGATCGGCACCTCGCGCAGCGCCTCGACGGCGCGGATCTGCCGGGTGGCCTCCCAACCGTCGATCACGGGGAGGCTCATGTCCATCAGGATGATGTCGTGGCCGCCGGCGCGCGCCAGCTCCACCCCCTGCGCGCCGTCGAAGGCCATCGCCACCTCGTAGCCCGCCTTGATGAGCCGGCGCGACAGCATGTCGCGGTTCATCTCGTTGTCCTCGACCAGGAGCACGCGGGGCATCAGGTCCTCGGCGCGGGGGCAGGGGCGGGGCGCCGGAGCCGGTGGCCCAGGCGCGAGGCGATCTCCGAGAGCAGCTCGTCACGCGAGTAGCTCCCCTTCTGCAGCACCGCGCTCACGTGGCCGTTGAGGCGGCGGTGGTCGTCGGCGGTGAGGTCCTTGGCGGTCACCACGATCACCGGGGCCTCGTTCCGGCGCGGGGCGGCCCGCAGGGTCTCGAGGAACTCGAACCCGTCCATCTCGGGCATCATCAGGTCGAGGAGGATGAGCGCGGGCGTCGACGCGTCCACCTGCGCCAGCCCCTCGCGCCCGTTCCGTGCCCAGTCCACCGTCCACCCCTCGGTCTCGAGGGTCCGGCGCACCATCTCGGCGGTGACCGCGTCGTCCTCCACCAGCAGGAGCCGGTGGGCGCCGGGGGCGTGGCGGTAGGGCGCCAGCGCGCGGCGGAGCGCCTCGCGGTCGATCGGCTTGGTGAGGTACTCGGTGGCGCCGAGTGCGTAGCCCACCTTCTTGTCGTCCACGATGGTGAGGAGGATGACCGGGATGTCGGC
>DASTRQ010000234.1:0-17429 GCA_035761145.1 Gemmatimonadales bacterium | reverse complement strand
GGTGCGCATCGGTCAGCGCTCCTGGCTGGGCGCGGCGGGGCGCGCGGAGAGGATGCGTTGCAGGGCCTGCGGCGCGGCCACGAGCCCCTCGGACTTGAGGAAGGCCAGGTAGTCGCCCAGGTCGTAGACGCCGTTGTTGTTGCCGAGCCCGTCGAGGTAGGCCTTCTGCGGCGCGGTCAGGGTCACCAGGCCCAGGATGGCGCGGGTGGCGCTGTCCTCGCTCACGGTGACGGCGCCCGAGAAGCTCGCCACCACGTTGTACGGCCGCTGCATCGGGAGCTGCAGCGTGGCGTTGGAGGTGGTGGTGTCCCCCGACCAGCCGGTGAAGAGGGCCCCCGAGTCGGCGGTAGCGGTCAGGGTGACGGTGCTTCCCGCCAGCTGGAAGTTGCCGCTGGTGAAGCCCGAGACGCTGCCGCTGCCGTTGGCCGTGAAGGTCACCTTGTGCAGCACGTCGAGCTGCGCGGTGATGGTGTCCGGGGCGCCGTCGGAGGTGATGGTGTGGGTGCGGGCCTGCCCGTCGCTCCAGGCGCTGAAGGCGAGCTTGGTCTTGGCGCCGTTGACCAGCTGGGTGTCGGCCACGGTGACGTGCGCCGTGTCGCCGTTGGCCAGGATCTCCTGGTACGTGGCGGCGGTGACGTTGTTGACCGTGACCGTCGCGCCGTTCGCCACCTGGTCGGTGGTGACCACGAACGGCGCCTGCTGGATGAAGCGGAAGGTCATCGGGCCGTCGGCGCTCACCTGGTAGATCGAGTCGATGACGAACCCGGCCACGCCCCCCTCGTTGCTCCGCGCGCTGGGATTGGTGGTGTAGCCGAGGCGCCGGTTGTTGGTGGACCCCGGGTAGCTGTCCCCGGTGTCGCCGCGGTTGCTGGCCGCGGCGCTGTCCAGCTGGCGGAGCCCGTCGGCCTGCAGCAGGCGCAGCCCCTTGATGGCGCCGGCGTTGACGGTGTTGCC
This sequence comes from Gemmatimonadales bacterium, assembly GCA_035761145.1. Classification (GTDB taxonomy): domain Bacteria; phylum Gemmatimonadota; class Gemmatimonadetes; order Gemmatimonadales; family GWC2-71-9; genus CAMLHU01. Next base: position 16,475 of record DASTRQ010000234.1, on the reverse strand, counting down.
CGCGGCGCCGGCGGTCATGATGCTCTGGTCCACCTGCCAGAGCAGGAGGCCGGGGGACTTGGGCCGGGCGAAGGCGACGTTCATCATCGCCGAGTCGTTCTCGATCCCCTGACGGTTCTCGATGAGGACGTACTGGTCGCTCCCGGCGATGCCGGCGAGGAGCACGGTGTCGCTCGTCTCGACGGGGCCGAGCTCGACGGTCTGGGTGCCCGAGAGGGTGTCCACGGTGACCCAGCCGAGCTCCGCGCGCGACCAGGCCTCGAGCGAGGAGGGGCTGTAGGGGCGGGCGTAGTTGCCGGCGCCCATCAGGCCCCACTCACCGATCCCCTCGGTCTCGCCGCTGGTGTCGTAGAGGTCGGGGATCCCGAAGGCGTGGCCGGTCTCGTGGGCCACCGTCCCCATCGGCATCACCTCGCCGGAAGTACACCCGGTGTTCCCCCCCTGCCCCGACTGCACCACGTAGTCGTCGATGCGGATCTTGACGCCGCTGTGGCCCACCCAGTCGGTGGTGGTGATGTACGGGGTGCGCCGCAGGCCGGACAGCGCGTAGCGGTGGGCCCAGACGTTGTTGACCGTCTTGCCCAGGCACTCCGCCCCCCGGGTGGGAAGGACGAAGGTCACGAAGTCCACGTAGCCGTCGTTGTCGGAGTCGTACTGGCTCCAGTCCACGCCGCTCAGCGAGTCGAGCGCGGCGGCGAACATCTGCGCGAGGTGCTGCTGGCCGGTGCTGCAGTAGATACCGGCGCACCCGGACCCGACGTACGAGAAGGTGTACGGCGTGGTGACCCACCCGTAGAACGTCCCGTCCATCGTGATCTGCCCGTTGCTCTGGTCCTCGTAGTACGTCTTGAGCGAGTAGGGGCGGGGCACCGGGTCGCCGGCCGGGTCGGCCGAGAAGAACACCGAGTGGTAGTTCGAGGTGTCCGACATCGGGGCGGTGGCCGCGGAGTCGGTGTACTGGAGGAACACCACCGGGAGCTTGAAGTCGCCGGTGACCGCCGCGGCCGGGGACGGGGCGTTGAGCGCCTGGATGTCGCCGCGGGCCAGCGCGGCGCGCCGCCCCTGGCGCACCTGGAGCGCCTGCTTGCGGAAGGCGCCGTCGCGCCGGAAGTCCCAGTTGACGATCTCGCGCCCCTGGGCGCGGGGGGCGGGGGGGTGCTGGGCGGCGAGCCCCGCCGGGGCGGCGAGGAGCGCGAGCGCGGTGAACGCGAGGGCGCGGGAACGGTGCATCGGGATCTCCAGAAGGGATCGGGCCGGCGGGCCCGCTGCGGGACAGGAAGCCTACGCCCCCGCGTCACCGGACGCAACGGTCCCGGCGGGGGGACGAACGACCATGAAGGAGAGTGCACCCGCGGCCGGCCGGGGCGCGGTGGCGGGGGTCACACCCGGGCCGGAATGCTTGTCCCAACCCGCGCCGCGGCCTACATTTAGGCCATTCTGACCGGGGTCCCCGGCCGTCGGCACCCGCCGGCCCGGCGCACCCTGCCAGCGGGGGCGCACCGCCGTGACGACCGAGACCCTGCAGCACCAGGCGCTGCTCGACAAGTGCCGGAACTTCACCAAGGCCGAGGAGGCGAAGGCCGGGGGCTACTACCCCTACTTCAAGCCGATCTCCGAGTCCGAGGACACGGTCGTCGTCATCGAAGGCAAGCCGCGCGTCATGCTGGGGTCCAACAACTACCTGGGCCTCACGCACCATCCCAAGGTCCTCGAGGCCGCCCAGCGCGCCCTGCACCGCTACGGCGCCGGCTGCACCGGCTCCCGCTTCCTCAACGGCACCATCGACCTGCACCTCCAGCTCGAGGAGGCGCTCGCGCGCTTCCTCAAGAAGGAGGCGGCGATGGTCTTCAGCACCGGTTACGGCGCCAACCTGGGGCTCGTCTCGGGGCTCGTGGGGCGCGGCGACACGGTGTTCCTCGACAAGCTCGACCACGCCTGCATCGTGGACGGCGCGCGGCTCAGCTACGGCGAGACCCAGCGCTTCAACCACGGCGACTACAAGGGCCTGGCCCGCCTGCTCGACAAGCACGAGAGCGGCGCCGGCGCGCTCGTGATCGTGGACGGCGTGTACTCGATGGAAGGCACCATCGCCGACGTCCCCGAGCTGGTGCGGCTCTGCAAGAAGCACGGCGCCGTGCTCGCGGTGGACGACGCGCACTCGCTCGGCGTGCTGGGCCCCCGCGGCGACGGCACCGGGCACCACTTCGGCCTGCAGGACGACGTGGACCTCGTGGCGGGGACCTTCTCCAAGTCGCTCGCCTCGGTGGGCGGCTTCGTGGCGGGCACCGCCAACACCATCGAGTACCTGCGCCACCACAGCCGCCCCTTCATCTTCACCGCCTCGCTCCCGCCGGCCAACACCGCCGGCGTGCTCGCCGCGCTCGAGGTGCTGCAGGAGGAGCCGGAGCGCCGCGACAACCTCTGGAAGGTCACCCAGCGCCTGCAGGACGGGCTCCGCGGGATGGGCTACGACATCGGCGAGACGAAGACCCCGATCGTCCCCGTGCTCATCGGCGCGATGGACAAGACCTTCATCTTCTGGCGCATGCTCTTCGAGGCCGGGGTCTTCACCAACCCCGTCGTGGCCCCCGCGGTGCCCCCCTCGCAGTGCCGGCTCCGCACCAGCCTCATCGCCACGCACACCGAGGCGCAGATCGACCAGGCGCTCGAGGCGTTCCACACCATCGGCAAGCAGCTGGGGGTCATCTGACCGAGCTCGTCCTCCGCCGGGTCAAGACCCCCGGCGACCTCAAGCGATTCATCGACCTCCCCTATCGCCTCCACCAGCGGGACCCGAACTGGGTCCCGCCGCTGCGTATGGAGGTCGCCGCCCTGCTCGGCCGGAACAATCCGTTCTTCGAGCACGCCGAGGCCGCCTACCTCCTCGCCGAGCGGGACGGGGAGGTGGTCGGGCGGATCGCCGCCATCCACAACCGGCTGCACAACGAGGTGCACGGCGACCGGGTGGGGTTCTTCGGCTTCTTCGAGTGCATCGACGACCAGGACGTGGCCGACCGGCTCTTCGCCGAGGCCGAGCGCTGGATGAAGCACTGGGGGCTCGACACCCTGCGCGGCCCCGCCTCGTTCTCCGTGAACGACGAGTGCGGGCTTCTCGTGGACGGGTTCGATACCCCCAACGTGATCATGATGCCGCACAACCCGCCCTACTACCAGCGGCTGGTGGAGCGGGCGGGCTTCACCAAGGCCAAGGACCTCCTCGCGTACGAGGGGGGCAACGCCGACCACCCGGTGGACACCCCGGAGCGGCTCAAGCGCGCGGTGCGGCTCACCCTGGAGCGGCACGGGATCACCCTCCGCAAGCTCGACATGAAGCGCTTCGCGGCCGAGGTGGACCTGATCAAGAAGCTCTACAACGAGGCCTGGGAGAAGAACTGGGGCTTCGTGCCGATGACCGACGCCGAGATCGACCTGCTGGCCAAGAACTTCAAGCCGGTGATCATCCCGGAGATGGTCATCTTCGCCGAGAAGGACGGCCGCCCGGTCGGCTTCGGCCTGGCCATCCCCGACCTGAACGAGGCGCTCATCACCAACCGCAACGGCGGGATCGTGAAGGGGGCCCTCCTGATCGTCTGGTGGATGTTCCGCAGGAAGTTCACCCGCGCCCGGGTCCCGCTCCTCGGCGTGATCCCCGAGTTCCGCGGCAAGGGGCTCGACAGCGCCCTCTACCACGAGGTCTGGAGCAAGGCGGGGGAACAGGGGATCGGCTGGGGCGAGGGGGGCTGGATCCTCGAGGACAACCCGGCGATGAAGCTGGGGCTCGAGAAGATGGGGTTCGTGGTGTACAAGACGTACCGGATGTATGACCGGCCCGTACGCGCCTAGCGCCTGGCGCCTGGCGAGTCGCTGTCGGGAACTGGGCGGGGTGACGGCCATGAGCCTCTCCAGGCTCCAGGCGCCAGGCGCGTCATGAGGACCTTCCTCACCGGCGCCACCGGCTTCGTCGGCGGGCACCTGGTGGACCGGCTCCTCGCCGCCGGCCACGAGGTGCGGGCCCTCGTGCGCGACCCGGCCCGCGCCGGCACGCTCGCCGCGCGGGGGGTGACGCTCGTCCCCGGCGACCTCCACGCCGTCGAGGCGCTCGCCGCGGGGGCCGCGGAGGCCGACGTCGTCTTCCACGTCGCGGCCCTCACCGGCGCGGTGAACGAGGCGGAGTTCCTCGCCGCCAACCGCGCGGGGACGGCCAACGTGGCGCGCGCCGCCGCCACGGCCCCCACCCGGCCCCGGCTGGTGTACGTGAGCTCGATGGCCGCCGGGGGCCCCGCGCAGCGCGGCGCGCCCCGGGGCGCCGGCGGCGAGGACCGCCCCGTCACGATGTACGGCCGCAGCAAGCTGGCCGGCGAGGCGGAGGTCCGCGCCGCCGGGGCGCCGTACGTGATCCTCCGTCCCCCGACCGTCTACGGCCCGCGCGACCGCGACAACCTCCTCACCGTCTTCAAGGCGGCGCGCACCGGCTTCGCCCCCGTCTTCGGCGACGGCTCGATGGAGCTCTCGGCCATCTACGTCGAGGACCTCGCCGCCGCCTGCCTCGCCGCCCTCGCGGCCCCCGCCGGCGGCACCTACTACGTGAACCACCCCGAGGTGGTCACCAGCGCCGAGCTGGTGCGCACCATCGGCCGCACGATGGGCCGGGAGGTCCGCCTGGTGGGGATCCCCGAGCCGGTGGCGCGCGGCGTCCTCACCGTGACGGGGGGCATCGCGGCGCTCCTCAACCGCAAGACGATCCTGCGCGCCGACAAGGCCAACGAGTTCTTCCAGGAGGCGTGGACCGGCGATCCCGCCCCCTTCAGCGCCGCGACCGGCTGGCGGGCCGAGGTGGACCTGGCGACGGGACTGGCGCGCACCTACGCGTTCTACCGGGAGGCAGGGTGGCTGTGAGCGTCGGAGTGCTGGAACGCGCGGAGGCGGCCACCGGCCGCTACCTGCTCGTGGACCGCCTGATCGGCGGCTACGCGGCGGTGATCACGGTCGTGGCGCTCACCCGCCTGCACGTCTCCACGGGCAACTGGGGCATCGCGCTGGCGCACGCGCTCATCCTCCCGCTCATCTGGCTGGTGCGCCGCCCCGGGCTGGGGCGGACCGGGCGGCTCCTGGGCGAGATCTACCCGATCATCCTCCTGCTCGGGCTCTACGGCGCCCTCGACGTGCTGCAGGGCCCCGCGCTCCCCACCGTGCACGACGCCACCGTGCAGGGATGGGAGCAGGCGCTCTTCGGCGGGCAGCCCAGCCGCGACTGGTGGCGCACCCACCCCAGCGCCTTTTGGTCCACCCTGCTCCACGCGGCGTACTGGGGCTACTACCTCATCGTCCCCTTCCCGGTGATCCTCTTCGCCCTCCGGGGGGACCGGGACGCGCTCCGGCGCACCATCCTGCTCGAGATGGGGACCTTCGTCTTCTGCTATCTCTGGTTCGTGTTCTTCCCGGTGGCGGGGCCGTACTACACCTTCGCGCGCCCCGAGGGGGCGTTCGTGGCCAACCCCGCCGCCCGGCTCGTGTACGCCACGCTGGCCGGCGGCAGCAGCTACGGGGCCGCCTTCCCCTCGTCGCACGTGGCCGCCACGATCTCCGCGGTGGTGGCCACCTGGCTCGGCGACCGGCGCTGGGGCCGGGTGCTGGTGGTGCCGGCCCTCCTCCTGACCGTGGGCACGGTGTACTGCCAGATGCACTACGGCGTGGACGCCCTCGCGGGGCTCCTCACCGGCGTCACCCTCCCGACCCTTCTCGCGCGGCTCCCCCGCCCCGCGGCGTGACGGAACGACGAAGGGCCCCCCGAGACGGGGAGCCCTTCGCGGAGGTCGGGGCCGGCGGCCCGCGCCTCAGGCGATCACTGGACGGTGATCTTGCCGTGCATCCCGAGGGCCGAGTGCGGCAGGCAGGTGAACTTGTACTCACCCGTCGGCGCGCCGGCGAACGAGATCTCGTACGCCTCGTTCGGGGTCACGACCAGGTTGCCGGCGAGCGGCCCCATCCGGTTCGGCATGTTGGCATCGAGCACCGCGGCGGCGCCGGCGGGGATGCTGTCGGGCCAGAACTGGACGTTGTGCGGCCCACCCTGGACGTTGATGAACTTCACCGCATCGCCGACCTTGATGGTCAGCTCGGCGGGGACGAAGCGGGGATCGGCTCCCACCATCGTCATCTGCACCTCGTGGGTGGCGCCCGTCGCCGGGGCCGCCGCCGGGGTCGCCGGAGCGGCCGCCGCCGGAGCCTGCTCCGCGGGCTTCTCACCACCACACGCCGCCAGGATCACCGCACCAGCCGCCAGCCAAGTCGCGCGCATACCTTCTCCTCTGTGGTCCGAGACCAGATTGAATACCGGGACATCCTTGGCCGGCCGCCGAGCGGCCAGCCCCTTGTGAACCAGTTCACAAATATACCCCCATCCCCCGCCTCGAGCGAGTAGGGAGGAATACTGAGGACCCCACCCCCCTGTACCGGGCTCGGCCCGCACTGCCGCCAGCTGGCGGTGACCCTCCGCGTGGGGGGGCTCGAGGATGGCGTCCCCTCGCTCGACCACGAGGGGACCTGGCTGCTGGGCCACACCGGGCGCATCGATTTCGGCACCCCCCGGGTCGCCGGCGAGGACCTCCTGGTGGACGCCACGCTGCACCTTCGCTGCCGCCACTACAAGGAGGAGCGGGGGGAGGCCCGCTGCGGGGCCCACGGCTTCCAGGGCCCCGCCGTCCCCGAAGGGGAACGCCCGGCCCAGCCCCGCCGCCTGGGCCCCGACCGCTTCCTGATCCTGGAGCAGCTGCAGCTGGTGGAGCGGGAGCTCCCCGCCCCCCCTCCCCCCCGCGGCCTCCCGGTCGTGGAGGGGGCCAACCCCTGCCTCGGCGCCCCCTGCCGCACGGCGGACCACGTCCGCGGCTCGGCCTGCTGCCGCGACCTGCAGGTGGAGATCCTCTGCACGCCCGAGGAGACCGCGCTCGAGGCGCTGATCTGGAACCGGCTCTCCCCCTATCTCTGCAAGATCGACCGGGAATCCCCCCGGAGCCTCGGCGCCGAGATGATCTCGGCCTGCGGCTACCTCGATGCCCGCGGGGAATGCGCCCTCCACGGCCGCGCACGCGCCGACGGCTCCACCGCCAAACCCGACCTCTGCTTCGAGTGGCCGGTGAAGGGGCGGGGGGAGCATCCGGGGTGTGTGTTCGTGGGAGGGAAGAAGGTGGGAGGGTAGGAAGGGAGGAAGGGGGCTATCCTCCGGCCTTCTTACCTCCCGCCGCCCCCGTGTGCATTTTCCGGGGGCGGGCGCGTCCTATATCCCGACGGCGCCCTCCTGGGTACGGGGTGTCCGTCGAGGGAATGCAGGACGGCGGTCCCTGGATCAGGGAAAAGTCCCCTCTGGGGATGCGGCACCCGAAGTTCAGGGCCGCCACCCTTCTCCCACCCGGACGACGACACCTGGATGGCCGACGACCTCGAACAACTGTACCAGAGCACCTTCACCTCGGTGGTGCGCTTCCTGTACCGGAAGGTCTGGGACCTCGACCGGGCGCAGGATCTCGCGCAGGAGGTGTTCGTGCGCGCGATGGCGCACCGCCCCGAGAAGCCGCGGGCGTGGGTGTTCGCGGTCGCGGCCAACCTGGCGCGGGACGAGGCCCGGGCGGCGGTGCGGCGCAAGAAGCACCTGACCCTGCTCACCAACGACCCGATCGTGGCCCCGGCGGGCGAGCCCGATGCGCAGGACCTGGTGGAGCAGGATGAACGCCTGGCGACCGTGCACCGCGCGCTCGCCGAACTCACCCCGCGCGACCGGGAGGTGCTCCTCCTCTGGGACGCGGGGCTCAGCTATCCCGAGATCGCCGCCCAGACGGGGCTGGCGCTCGGCGCGGTCGGCACCACGCTGGCCCGGGCGCGCAAGCGGCTCGTGGCGGCGCACGAACGCCTCACGGCGGGAAGTATGGACGATGCGGCACATTCCTGAAGAGGAGCTCCACGCCTACCTGGACCAGGCGCTCAGCCGGGCCCAGGCGGTGGAGATCGAGAGCCACCTGGCGCACTGCGCCGCCTGCCGCGAGGCGCGCGACGGCATCGCCCGCCTGCGTGACCGCACCACGGCGCTGCTCAGCACCCTGGGACCGGGGCGCACGGTGGTGGCCCCCCCGTTCGCGGAGCTGCGTCGCCGGCACCTGGCGCGGAGCGCGCGGCGCGCCTCGCTGGTGCGGGGGATGGTCTGGGCCGCGAGCCTGGTGGGCGCCGTGGGGCTGGGCTACGCGGCGCACTCGTGGCGGGATGCCACCGCCACCCCGCCCGCCGCCGCGCCGGCGCTGGCGGCCACCCCGACCCCGGCCCCCACCCCCGCCGCCACCCTGCCGGTGACCACCGTGGCGACGCGGGCCCCCGAGGCGCCGCGCCGCGCCACTTCGGCCGCCGCGCCCGGCCGCGCCTCCTCCGCGACCGAGCTCGCCGCGCAGGAACATCTGGCCGCCCCGGCGGGGGTGCCCGCCTCCGGGCTCTGGCGCAACGAGACCTTCGAGCGCGCCGTGGAGGCGGGGCTCACCGTCCCCCGCGTCGCGGGGCTCCCGGTGCTCCAGATCCAGGTGCAGGAGGCCTCGCCGAGCTCGGTCGTGGCGGTGGACCAGCAGCTCGGCAGCGGCGAGGTGGTGCGCACCGTCGAAGGGCCGGCCCAGCAGGTCTCCGCCCTCGACCGCTCCGCCGTGGCGAGCCTCACGCCCGGCGCGGCGCCGACCCCGAGCAGCGCCAGCGTGCGCAACGGCAACCGGATGCTCCTGATGACCGGCCGGGTCCCCGCCGAATCGCTCCGCGCCCTCCTGGCCCGGGTGAAGACACACTAGGAGGCCGCCGAGGCGGCGAGAATGCAGAAGGTCCCGGGAGAGCTCCCGGGACCTTCTTGCATCGGTGCCGCTCGGTCGGAACGACCTCGCCGCCTCGCCGGCTACCGCTTGTGCCCGCGCCGCTCGAGCTCGGCGGGCATCGCGAAGTCCTTGGGCGACTCCTCGTGGTCGTACTCGTGCCCGTGGCCGTGGCCGCGCTCGCTCACGAGGGTGACGAGGGCGCGGCGGGGGGAGAGCATCGGGAAGGTGCGGCCGAACCAGGCCCAGCCGAGCAGGAAGAGCCCGGTGAGGAGGAGCGTCGGGGCGAGCTCCGGCATCCCGATCACCGGACCGTCGGCGGTGGTGACGCTCGGCACCACCAGGAGGTAGCGCTCGAGCCAGAGGGAGACCAGGCTGATCCCGGTGAAGAGGGCCAGGGTGCCGGGGAACTTCTTGGGGGCGACGCCGAGGAGGCCGATGAAGGGGATCACGAACATCCCGAGGAGCACCAGGCGGCCCACCGGCATCCAGTGGCCCCAGAGCCGGGCGAAGACGAAGCCGGTCTCCTCGGGCATGTTGCCGTACCAGATCACGAGGAACTGCGCCCACATCAGGTAGGCCCAGAACACCGTGAAGCCGAAGCACATCTTGCCCAGGTCGTGCCGCTGCTTGGGGCTCACGAGGTCGCCCACGCCGAGGTGGGCGGCGCCGTACATCATCATGAGCGCGAGCAGGGTGTGCCCGCCCAGGAACGAGCCCATGAAGTAGAAGCCGCCGAGCAGGTTGGAGAACCAGTGCGGCTGCAGGGCCATGATGCCGTCGAAGCCCACCAGCGTGAGGGTGACGGCGTAGAGCACCAGGTAGAGCGGGGCGAGGACGAAGCCGCGCTCGTCGTTGCGCGCCTCGTCGTGGCCCTGGGCCCAGCGGGCGTAGCGCGCCTGGCGGTCGGCGCCCACGACGCCGGCGGTGGCGGCCACGTCCCCCTGCAGGTCGGTCCAGAGGAAGCGCCAGGCCACGACGGTGAGCGCCACGAGGCTCACGAAGAGCCGGGTGAACATCCACGGCCGCGAGAGCCAGACCGCCTTGCCGTGCGCGAGCGTCTCGAGCTGGTGCTGCATCGGGCCGTAGATGTGCTCGTACCCGACGGTGAAGATGAGCACCAGGCCCACGATCGAGAGGGGCAGGAAGGCCGCGCTCGCCTCGGCGAAGCGGACGATGACGCCGCCCCACTTGGCGCGGGTGGTGCGCTGCACCGCCGAGAGCGCCACCGAGCCGGTGGCGAGGCCGGTGAAGTAGAGCCAGTTGACGTGGAAGAGCTGCCAGGCGCGGTCGGCGCCGGCGCCGCGGGCGTTGAGCACGAAGAGCCCGAGGCCGGCGAGGGCGAGGAGCCCGCCGAGGCCGAGGAGGGTGGTCCAGCGGCCGCCCACGGCGCGCTCGGACAGCCGGGCGAGGAGCTGACGGTCGGTCATCGGGTGGCCCCCGCGGTGGCGGTGCCGGTGTTGACGACGGGCGCCTGGGCCTGGAGGTGGCGCACGTAGTTGACGATGGCCCAGCGGTCCTCGGGACGGGTCACCTTGTCGCCGTACTGCGGCATCACGCCGCGCCCGTACCGGATGAGCGAGTAGATGTAGCCGTCCGACCAGGCGCGCGCCCGGTCGGTGAGGAGCGACGGCGCGCCGAGGCGCGGCCCCACGGTGGCCTCGGCGGAGTTGCCGGCGGGGCCGTGGCAGGGGGAGCAGAAGGTGTGGTACAGCGTGTCGCCGCGCGCGGTGGCCTCGCCCCCGGTGGGGTTGGCCAGGCGCTTGGCGACCATCGTGTCGAACCCGAACTGGAGCATCATCGGGTCGCCCACGCGCCAGTCGCGCTCGCCGCCGGTGATCGGCACGGTGCCGGCCACGGTGTAGCGCGGCACGTCGGCGCGGCTGTAGGGGTGGATGGACCGCTGGGCGATCATGTGGTCGAACCAGGGCACGAGGTACCACGCCTGGTCGGGCGAGGGCACCTCGTTGTACCACCAGTTGCATCCGCCCACCGCGAGCGTGGCGGCGAGGGCGAGGGCGGCCTGGAGCTTACGCGGCACGGCGCACCTCCACGGAGCCCGACTGCCTGAGCAGCTGCTCCACGTCGCCGGCGCGCTCCGCCGGGCAGGGGACGAAGACGCCGATCCGGTCGTCGGTGAACTTCTCGTCGTACAGGAGCCCCGTCGTGGGGCGCCGGAGCGACAGCAGCGCCACCCCGATGACCGTGGCGAGCGAGCCGAGGAGCACCGTGAGCTCGAACATGATCACCACGTAGGGGGGCACCGTGGCGATGGGCTTCCCGCCCACCACCAGCGGCCAGTCGAGCGAGGTGTAGTAGGTCATCGCGAGCCCCGCCGTGCAGCCGGTGATGCCGCCCAGGAGCGTGAAGAGCCGCACCGGCGAGACCGGGTGCTCGAGCGCCTCCTCGAGCTCGTGGTTGGGGGCGGCGGAGTACACCGTGAGGTCACGGTGTCCGCGCGCGCGCAGGCCCTTGATGGCGTCGACCGCGGCGTCCACGTGGACGAACGAGCCGAGCACCCCGGGCACGACCTTGGCGGCCATCAGTGGGCCTCCTTCCGGCGCGGCATCGGGATCATCTCCTTGATCTCCTGGATGGCCACGATCGGGAAGTGCTTGAAGAACAGGGTGAACCACATGCCGAACCACCCGAACGACCCGAGCAGGATGCACCAGTCGGCCCAGGTGGGCGTCAGGACGCCCCAGGCCCACGGGTCGAAGTCGTTGCCGAGCGAGCTGACGATGATCACGTAGCGCTCGAACCACATCCCGATGTTGATGAAGATCGAGATGACGAACAGCGCCGTCAGGTTGTGCCGGATCTTCTTGAACCAGAGCAGCTGGCTCACGAAGGCGTTGCAGATGATCATGGCCCAGCCGGCCCACCACATCGGCCCGAAGGCGCGGCGCCAGAAGGTGGTCTGCTCGAAGGTGTTGCCGCTGTACCAGGCCACGAAGTACTCCATCCCGTACGCGTAGAACAGGATGGTCCCCGTGAGCAGCGTGAGCTTGGCCAGGTTGTTGAAGTGGTACTCCGTGATCATGTGCTCCAGCTTGAGCGCCTTGCGGAGCGGGATCAGGAGCGTGAAGACCATCCCGACGCCCGAGTAGATGGCGCCGGCCACGAAGTACGGGGCGAAGATCGTGCCGTGCCACCCCGGGATGATGCCCATCGCGAAGTCCCACGACACCACCGAGTGCACCGAGAGCACCAGGGGGGTGGCCAGCGCCGCCAGGTACAGGTAGGCGCGGCTGTAGTGCCGCCACTGCTCGTCGGTCCCCTTCCAGCCCAGCGCCAGCATCCCGTACATCCGCTTGCGCCAGCCGGTGAGGTGGTCGCGCACCGCGGCCACGTCGGGGATCAACCCGAAGACCAGGAACGTCGCCGACACCGTGAAGTAGGTCGAGATGGCGAAGACATCCCACTCGAGCGGCGACTTGAAGTTGGGCCAGAGGTACCGGGCGTTGGGGTACGGCAGCAGCCAGTAGAAGAGCCACTGGCGCCCGATGTGGATGATCGGGAAGAGCGCCGCCGTCATCACGGCGAACACCGTCATCGCCTCGGTGGCGCGGTACACCGCCGTGCGCCACGGGCTCCGGAACAGGTACAGGATGGCGCTGATCAGCGTCCCCGCGTGGCCGATGCCCACCCAGAACACGAAGGTCGTGATGAACACCGACCAGTACACCGGCGGGGTGTACCCGGCGTGGCCCAGCCCGTCGAAGAGCAGGATGCCGAAGGTGACCAGCCCCACCGCCAGGCAGAGCACCAGCACCCCGAGCAGGATGTAGTACCCGCGTCCCGGGTGGAGCAGCGTCCCGATGACGTCGCGGGTGACCTCGGCGTGGGTCTGCTTCGGCGTCGATTCGTGCGCGATGGCCGCCATGGCTCAGGCCTCCGTCGTGTGGCGGACCTTGGCGAGGTACGTCACCGCGGGCCGGGTGTTGAGGTCCTCGAAGACGTGGTAGCCGCGCGGGCTGCGCGCCGCCGCCACGACCCTGGCGTTGGGATCCTTCACGTCGCCGAAGGTGATGGCCCCCGAGGGGCACGCCTGCTGGCAGGCGGTCACGACGTCGCCGTCCTGCAGCGGACGGCCCGAGAGCCGCGCCTGGTGCTGCGCCCCGCGGATGCGGTGCACGCAGAAGGTGCACTTCTCCATCACCCCGCGCCCGCGCACCGTCACGTCCGGGTTGAGCTGCAGGTCGAGCGGCGCCGGGAAGGCCTTCCGGTTGTACGCGTACCAGTTGAAGTAGCGCACCTTGTACGGGCAGTTGTTGGCGCAGTACCGCGTCCCCACGCAGCGGTTGTACACCTGGCCGTTGAGGCCGTCCACCGTGTGGTACGCCGCGTACACCGGGCAGACCGGCTCGCACGGGGCGTTGTCGCAGTGCTGGCAGAGCATCGGCACGAAGCGCGCCTCGGGCGCCTCGTCGTCCCCCTCCCAGAACCGCTCGATGCGCAGCCAGGTCATCTCCCGCCCGCGGTACACCTGGTCCTCGCCCACGGTGGGGATGTTGTTCTCGGCATAGCACGCCGTCACGCAGGCCGAGCAGCCGGTGCAGCGCGAGAGGTCGATCGTCATCCCCCACTGCGGGTGCTGCTCCGCGTAGCCGCCGTGCTTGCGCTGCTCCACCTGGCTCTCGCGGAAGCCCTGCAGCGCCTCCTGCTCCCCTTCGGTGTTGACCTCGTGCTCGGCGTGCCCCTCCTGCTCGTAGTACTCGCGCAGGGTGAGCCCCTTCACCGCCGCCGCCACCGGCATCGCCTCGGCGATGCCGCGGCCCAGCTGGCGCGGCGTCCCCTCGGTCTTCCCCACCTGGCGGTACTCCCCGGTGGGGCGCGCCTGCACCGTCGTGGACTGGTACGGCAGGTAGCCGTTGCCGTCCGCCGCGCCAATCAGGTCGAGCACGTTGGCGCCGCGGTCCTTGGCGTAGCGCCCGTACGCGGTGTGCCCCCACCCCAGCGGCACCGCGATGGCCCGCGGGTGGATGCCGGGGTGGATGTACACCGGCGCCCGGAGCGTGCCGTGCGGGGAGGTGAGCTCCAGGATCTCGCCCTCGCGCACGTCGAGCTCGCGCGCGGTGGCCGGGTGCACCTCGGCCCAGTGCCACCAGGTGATCTTGGTGACCGGGTCGGAGAGCTCGAGCAGCCAGGGGCGGTTGGCGCCGCGGCCGTCGGAAAGCGTGAGGCTGGGGCTCGCCACCAGGGTGTAGGCGCCGTCGCCGTCGAAGGCGGCGCCCGCCGCCTTCACCTGCTGGGCGCCGGGGGCCAGCCGCACCGGCGCCGCGGCGGGCGCGGCGTCATACAGGCCGCCGTGCTGCAGCGCGTCGCGCCAGAACTGCACCGGGTCGGCCGCGCGGCGGCGCCGCGCCTCCTGGCCCCAGGCGTTCTCGAGGTAGGTCTTGAAGTCGGCGGCGGTGGCCACCGCGGCGAGGGCGCCCCCCGCGAGCCGGGCGCTCTGCAGCAGGACGTCGCCGGCGTGCCGGCCCGGCTGCACCGGCTCCATCACCGGCTGCATCAGGCCCCACACGCCCGCGCGCGGCCGGGTGTCGTCCCAGCGCTCCAGCGCGTGGAGCTCGGGGAGCACCAGGTCGCACGCCATCGCGGTCTCGTCGAGCACGTTGGCGGTGCTCACCTTGAAGCCCACCTTGGCGAAGCGCTCGGCGAACTTCCCCGCCTGCGGCAGGGCATAGAGCGGATTGGCCTGGTGTACCAGCGCCACCGCCACCTCGCCCCGGTCCATCGCCGCGAAGAGCCCCTCGACCGCGCCGTAGCCGTCGCCGCGGGTGACCCCGGCGCCGAACTTGACGGTGTGGCCCACGTTGCCGGCCACGTAGTTGAGGAGGTGCACCGCGGCCGCGAGCTCGTGCGCCTCGCGGTGCTGCACCGCCACGCCCCCGGCCACCGCGAGCGACGGCTCCCCCGAGGCGAACTCGCGCGCCAGGCGCTGCACCTGGTCGGCGGTGAGGCCCGAGACGTCGGCCGCCCGCTGCGGGGTGTAGGCCGCGAGCATCCCGCGCAGCGCGTTGGCGTCGGCCGGGGCGCGGGAGCGCTCGGCCAGGATCACGTTCGCCATGGCGAGCGCGAGCACCGCCTCCGAGCCGGGCGTCACCCGCACCCACTCGTCGGCGTTCATCCCCGTGAGGTCCATCCGGGGCGCGATGTAGACCGTCTTGGCCGTCGGGCCCTGGCTGAAGCCGTGGCTCGCGGCGAAGCCGCGCTGCTGCTCCACCGGCGTGTGCCAGGTCTCCAGGAAGTCGGCGCCGAAGGAGACGATGTAGCGGGCCGCCGCGAAGTCGTGGACCGGCACCTCGTCGCGGCCGAACACCCGCTGGCTCGCGAGCCGGAGCGGCTCGAGGCCGAACGGCTCCCAGCGCACCACCCGGCCCCCCTGCGCCCGGGCCCAGTCGCCCAGCAGGTCGTCGAAGGTCCCGGCCCCCTGCCCCGAGAGCACCGCCACCTTCCCCGCCGCGCCCTTCAGCCGGTCGGCCAGGAGCTGGACCGCCGCGTCCCACGTGATCGCCGCAAAGGTCCCGTCGGCCTGGCGCTGCATCGGCTGGCCGATCCGGTCGGGGTTGTAGAGCCCCTGGAGCCCCGCCTGCCCGCGGCTGCAGATCGTCCCCGCATTGACCGGGTGCAGCGGGTTCCCCTCGAGCTTCACCGCGCGCCCCTCGCGGGTCCGCACGTGCAGGCCGCACCCCGCCGCGCACTCGGCGCAGCTGCTGGCGTAGTACGTCGCCACGCCGGGGATCTGGTCCTCGCTCTGGACCAGGTACGGGATGAGCTTCTGGACCCGGTCGGTGGAACAGCCGCTCAGCGCCGCCGCGCCGGCGCCCGTGGCGCCCACGACGGTGAGGAACCGGCGGCGGTCGATGGCATTCTCTGGCTTCTCGTCGGACATCAGTGCTCCGATCCTCGATGGTGCGAGGTCCGAGGTCCGGGGGACGCGGCGCCGGTCGCGGGGATCACCGCCCCGGGCCGCGCCCCCCGAACGGTCATCACATCAGTAGTGGCACGCGGTGCAGTCGCGATTGACGTTGCGCTGCAGGTGGCAGGTGATGCACCACCCCATGTTGTTCACGTTGTTCACCTTGAAGACCCGCGCCATCCGCGTCACGTCGCCGTGGCAGGTGGCGCACGCCGTGCTGCCCAGCGCCTGGATGTGGCGGTTGTGCGGGAAGTGCACGTGGCGCGCGAGGAAGTGCACCCGCGCCCACTGCACGGGCTGCTTGTCGCGCCAGGCCGTGGTGAGCTTCGCGATCTCGGCTCGGTTGGCCGAGTCGGCGCCCGGGATGACCAAGTGACACCCCATGCAGGTCTGCATGGAGGGGATCCCCGGCTCGCTCGAGACGCCCACCGAGTAGTGGCAGTACTGGCACTGGATCTTGAACTGCCCCGCGTGCAGGTCGTGCCGGAAGAAGATCGGCTGGACGGGGCCCTTGAGGGCGGCGCTGTCGGCCGGGGTGAGGGTCCGCGCCGTGGTGGCGGGGTCCTCGGTCTGGGCGCTGGTCGGACGACCGATGGCCACCGCGGCGGCAAAGACCGCCAGGGCCACGCCTCCGAACAGGACGAACTTCCGCATCTGGGGCACCGGGAAGGCAAGGAGAGCGGGAAACATAAACCACATCGTGAAGCTCACAACCCACG
>DASTRQ010000233.1:0-2842 GCA_035761145.1 Gemmatimonadales bacterium | reverse complement strand
GCCGGCGCCCCCAAGCTCTCGCTCGCGCTCGCGGCGGGGCGCCCGACCCCGGTCGCGCGGGTGGACACCATCTGCGACGGCCTGATGACCCCCGCCGTCGGCCAGCTCACCTTCCCCGTCATCCGCGAGCGCCTGGCCGGCCACGCCGCGGTGACCGACGCCGAGGTGGTCGCCGCGATGCGCGCGCTCCGCGACGAGCTGGGGTGGGTCGTCGAGCCCTCGGGCGCGGTGACCGTCGCGGCGCTCCTCGCCGGGAAGGTCCGTCCCGCCGGCCCCGCCGTCGCGGTCATCAGCGGCGGCCACGTGGACCCCGACCGGTTCGCCGCCCTCGTCGCGTGACCGCGCCCGCCCCCGCCGCCGCCCGCATCCTCGTGGCCGATGACGACCACGCACTGGCGCGCACCCTCTCGTGGATCCTGCGCGAGAACGGGTACGAGGTGGTGACCGTGCCCGACCCCGAGGACCTGGTGGACCGGCTCGAGGTGGAGCAGCCCGACCTGCTGCTGCTCGACATCATGATGCCGCGGGTGGACGGGCTGCAGCTGCTCGAGCGGATCAAGGGGGACCCGCGCCGGCGCGACCTCCCGGTGCTGATGATCTCCTCGATGCCTCCCGAGGAGGCCACCGTGCGGGCGCTGGGCCTCGGCGCGAGCGACTTCATCGCCAAGCCGTTCCGGGTGCGCGAGCTGCTGGCGCGCATCAAGGCGCACCTCCGGATGCGCCACGAGCTCGACGCCGCGCGCACGCTGGTGCGCACCCGGCACGAGCTGGTGGCCATCGTCCAGGAGCTCACCGCCACGCTCCGCCCCGACGAGATCTTCCAGGCCCTGGCGCGCCGGGTGGCGCGCGCGCTCAAGATCGGGCAGGTGTCGGTGCTCACCGTGGACGAGGCCGCCGGCACCGCCACCGTGATGGCCGCGGCCGAGAACCCCACGCTGGGCGAGCTCCGGGTGGAGCTGGCGGCGTACCCGGAGCTGCGCGCCGCGCTGGCCAGCGAGCGGCCGCTGTTCGTCGGCGACGTGGCCACCGACCCGATCTTCGCCGAGGCGCGCGCGCGCTGGCAGGCGGAGGGGCGCTTCGTGGCCACCCGCTCGGTGGTGGCGGCGGCGTTCCGGCCGCGGGGCCACGCCCCCGGGATCCTCTTCCTGCGCAGCGCGCAGGACGAGGCGGCGCTCAACGCCCGGGACGCGCAGTTCGTGGACGAGGTGCTCCGCTCGGTGGTGCCCGCGGTCGAGAAGGCGTACGACCTCCAGGCGGCGCGGATCGACAGCGCCCAGTACCGCGCCCTGGCCGAGACCGACCCCCTCACCGGCACCTACAACCGCCGCGCGCTCGACGAGCGGCTGGCGGCGGAGCTCGAGCGGGCGCAGCGCTACGGCTCGCACGTCTCGCTGCTGATGCTCGACATCGACGAGTTCAAGCGCGTCAACGACACCTTCGGCCACCCGATGGGGGACCAGGTGCTCTGCCAGCTGGCCACGATCCTCCGGCGCGAGCTGCGCGCGGTGGACGTGGTGGCGCGCTTCGGCGGCGAGGAGTTCGTGGCGGTGCTCCCCGAGACCACCGCGGCCGGGGCGCGCAACTTCGCCGAGCGCATCCTGCGCCGGGTCGAGGAGCACGACTTCGGCGTCCCCGGGACCCCCGTGCACGTGACCATCAGCGTGGGCATCGCCACCTGGCCGGAGGCGGGCGCGGAGGACCCGCTCGCCTTCCTGGCCCACGCCGACCAGCGCCTCTACCAGGCCAAGCGCGACGGCCGCAACCGCTTCTGCGACTGATGCCCATCCGCCGCTGCCCCAAGTGCGGGCGCACCTACGCCGTCACCGACCGCTTCTGCGCCCACGATGGCTCCACGCTGGTCGAGATGCCCGACCCGCCCAAGGTCGAGCCGATCGCCGCGCCCCCCAACTTCGGCGAGCGCGCCGCCGCCCTCGCGGGCGCCACCCTCGAAGGGCGCTTCAAGGTCGAGAAGAAGCTCGGCGAGGGGGGGATGAGCTACGTGTACCTCGCCACCGACCTGCAGGGCGGGGCGCCGGTCGCGGTGAAGGTGCTCTCCCCCAAGCTCTCCGGCGACCCGCAGTCGGCCGAGCGGCTCAAGCGCGAGGCCGCCCTCGCGATGCGGCTCTCGAGCCCCTACGTCTGCAACATCCACGCGATCGGCTCCACCCCGGACGGGCTCCTGTACCTCGTGATGCCCTTCCTCAAGGGGGAGCTGCTGAGCGACCGCGAGCACCGCGGCGGCCCGATGGACCCGAAGGAGGCGCTGCCGCTCCTCATCCAGATGTGCCTGGGGCTCGCGCACGCGCACCAGCTCGAGATCATCCACCGCGACCTCAAGCCCGAGAACGTGATGCTCGTCCCCGACCCGGACGGCATCATCCCCACCAAGGCCGTGGTGATGGACTTCGGGCTCGCCAAGCAGCGCCAGGCCGGCCCCGAGGTCCAGAAGCTCACCGCCACCGGCATCGTGCTCGGCACCCCCGAGTTCATGAGCCCCGAGCAGATCCGCGGCAAGCCCCTCGACGGCCGCAGCGACGTCTACGCCCTCGGCATCCTCGCCTTCGAGCTCCTCACCGGGCAGCTCCCCTTCCAGGGCCGCAACGCCCAGGAGCTGATGATCGCCCGCCTGCGCGGCCAGCCGCGCAAGCTGCGCGAGTTCAAGCCCGCCCTCCCCGAGGTGCTCGAGATGATCATCGACCGCTCCCTCGCCTCCGACCCCGACCAGCGCTGGCAGTCCATGCAGGAGTTCGCCGGCGCCCTCGACAAGGTCGGCGGGACGGATTGGGTGACGGCGTTCTCGAGGTAGGTCGCGGGTCGCGGGGCGAGGGTCGTTGGAGGGGAC
>DASTRQ010000232.1:0-14976 GCA_035761145.1 Gemmatimonadales bacterium | reverse complement strand
CCGCCGCGCCGCGGAGCTCCACGCGCGGGGGGCCGGTGGCGGGGCCGCTGCGGACCACTTCGGCGGTGACGCGGAGGGTATCCCCCAGGGCGATGCGCGACGGCGCCTCGAGCCGCGTCACCGCCACGTCGGCCACCGGGGCGCGCGGGAAGAGGCGCACCGTCGCGCGCGCCAGCAGGTCGGGGGGGAGCTCGGCGAGGTCGCGGATGACGCCGTCGGTGACCACGACCACCCGCCGTTCGTCCGCGGCGGCGGCGCGGAGTGCGGGGGCGAGCCGCGAGTCGCCGAACGGACGGACCTCCCCCCAGGCGGCGGCGGAGTCGCGCGCGGCGCGCCCCTGGCCGCCGGCGGCGGTCAGGGAAAGCGAGGTGTCGAGGAGGACGAGGGGACGCCCCGCGGCGCCGGGCCGGCGCACCGCGGGATCGAGGAGGAGCAGGAGGAGGATGAGCGCCGCGCCGGCGCGGAGGGCCACGAGGAGGGGCCGCGCCGCGGCGGGCATCGTCAGAGGCTGAGCAGGGCGCTCAGCGCCTCGGGGAAGGTGAAGCGGCCCTCGTAGAGCGCGCGGCCGATGATGGCCCCGCCCAGGGCGCACGCCTGCACCCGCACCAGGTCGTCGAGCGAGGAAACGCCCCCGCTCGCGATGACCGCGGCGCCGCTCGCCTCCTGCAGCGCCACGGCGCCGACCACGTCGGGGCCGGTGAGCATCCCGTCGCGGTCGATGTCGGTGTAGATGATCGTCCGCACCCCTTCCGCGCCCACCCGCTCCGCCAGCGTGCGCGGCAGCATCGCCGAGCCCTGGATCCAGCCGCGCGTGGCCACGAAGCCGCCGCGCGCATCGATCCCCACGGCCACCCGCTCGGGACCCAGGCGCTCCAGCGCGAGGCCGACGAGCTCGGGGTGGTCCACCACGGCGGTGCCGATGACGATCCGGTGCACCGCCAGCGCCTCCGCGCGCGCCAGCGACTCGGCCGAGCGGAAGCCGCCGCCGAGCTGGAGGCGCACGTGGTCCCCCACCCGGCGCGCGATCCGGCCGATCAGCTCGGTGTTGTCGCCGTCGCCGAAGGCGAGGTCGAGGTCCACCAGGTGGATCCAGCGCGCCCCCTGCTGGGCGAAGCGCTCCGCCTGCGCGATCGGGTCGGCCTCGTAGCGCGTCTCGTGGGCGGCGTCCCCCTTGACGAGGCGCACCACACGGCCGTGCCGGATGTCGATGGCGGGGTACAGGTCCACGGAAGGGCGGCCGGGCGGGCGGGGGCCGCGCTCAGCGCTGCTGGGCCAGCGACTGCGGGGGATAGAGCTCGGCGGCGAGCCGGGCGCGGGTGCGGTCGAAATCGGGGCGCTCGGCGGCGGCCACCGGGGTGCCGTCCCCCGCCTTCACCGCGCGCGGGTCGCGCGCGACGCCGCCGACGCGGAACTCGTAGTGCAGGTGCGGCCCGGTGGCGAGCCCGGTGGCGCCCACGTTGCCGATGACCTCTTCCTGGCGCACCCGCTGGCCCACGTGCACGCGGATCTGCGACAGGTGCCCGTAGCGGGTGGTGATGCCGTTGGCGTGGCGCAGCTCCACCAGGTTGCCGTACCCGCCGGCGCGCCCGGCGCGGATCACCACGCCGTCGCCGGCCGCCATCACCGGGGTGCCGTAGGCGGCGCTGTAGTCGAGCCCTTCGTGCTGCTTCCAGCGGCCCAGGATCGGGTGCATCCGGCCGCCGAAGCCCGAGGCCAGCCGACGGAACTGCAGCGGGGCGCGGAGGAAGGCGCGCCGCAGCGAGCGGCCGTCGGCGTCGTAGTACCCTCCGGTCCCCTGGGGGCCGTCGTAGCGGAAGGCGGTGTAGCGCCGGCCGCCCACGACGAGGTCGCCGGCCAGGACGCGGCTGAAGCGGACCTCGCCGTCGGGCGTGGTGAGCCGCTCGGCCAGCACGGTGTAGTGGTCGCCGGGCCGGATATCGCGGGTGAAGTCCACCTCCCACGCGAAGATGTCGGCCAGGTCCCAGGCCAGGGCGTCGCGTTCCGCCTTGGGGAGCACGTCGCCGGCGATGCTGCCGTCGAGCGCCTCGTAGAGCGTGGCGTCGATGCTCCCGTCGAGCCGCACCACGTCGGCGCGCCAGTCGATCGGCACCGCCTCGGCGAGCCACGACGAGTCGCCGAAGGCGATGGTGGCACGCCGGTCGCGTCCCAGGCGGAAGGTCACCTCGGCGGGGAGCGAGTCGGTGGGGTGGCGGCGGAAGGCGAAGACGGTGCCGGGGCGGAGCCGGCGGAGGTCCATCGAGAGCTGGCTCGCGACGGTGGCGAACGAGGCGCCGGCCACGCGGTTGCGCGCGAAGAGCCCCGAGAGGGTCTCGCCGGGGTGCAGCGTGTCCACCGTCTCCACCCACGGGAGCACGATCATGGCGGGGGCCACCACCGGACGCTCCCACGGCCAGCGATCCCGGGCCCACGCGTAGAGCGCGAGCCCGGTGACGAGGAGGGGGAGGAGCCCGGCGAGCCGCCGCATCAGTCCATCTGCCGGCGGATGAAGGTGGGGATGTCCATCTCGTCGCTCCCCTGCGGCGCGGTGCCCTTGCGGGGCTCGGCGCGCGGCGCCGGCTGGGGCGCGGCGCCCGGCGCCGCGGGCGGGACGGCCTTCTTGGGGGCGAAGGGGAGCACGTTGGCGGGCCCCACGCTGCGCAGCCCCGGCTCCCCCGCCACCTGGCGGTCGAACCCGGTGGCGATCACGGTGACGCGCACCTCGCCCTGCATCGCGTCGTCCACCCGGTTGCCGAAGATGATCTCGGCCTCGCCCCCCACGGCGTCGTGGATCACCTCGTTGATGCGGGTGAGCTCGTCCATCGTGAGGTCGGGGCCGTGGGTGATGTTGATGAGCACCCCGGTGGCGCCCTGGATGGAGACGTTGTCGAGCAGCGGGCTCGAGATGGCCTGCTGGGCCGCCTCCATCGAGCGGTTCTCGCCGCGCCCGGTGCCGGTGCCCATCAGCGCGGCGCCGCCGTTCTGCATGATGGTGCGCACGTCGGCGAAGTCGACGTTGATCATCCCGGTGTGGGTGATCAGGTCGGCGATGCCCTGGGTGGCGTGGAGGAGCACCTCGTCGGCCTTCTTGAGGGCGTCGGTGAAGGGGATCTGCTTCCCCACCACCGCCATCAGCCGCTCGTTGGGCACCACGATCATCGTGTCCACGCACTTGCGCAGCTCGGCGATGCCCATCTCCGCCTGCTTCATGCGCTTCTTGCCCTCGAACAGGAAGGGCTTGGTCACGATGCCGATGCTCAGCGCGCCGATGTCGCGGGCCAGCTGGGCGATGATCGGCGCCGAGCCGGTGCCGGTGCCGCCCCCCATCCCGCAGGTGACGAAGACGAGGTCGGCGCCCTGGATGGCCTGGAGGACCTCGTCGCGGTCCTCCTCGATGGCCTGGCGCCCGATCTCGGGACGCGCCCCCGCGCCCAGCCCCTTGGTGAGGCGCTTGCCGATCTGGACCTTCACGTCCGAGCGGGACGTGACCAGCGCCTGGGCGTCGGTGTTCACCGAGATGAACTGCACGCCCTTGAGGCCCTCGGCGATCATCCGGTTGACGGCGTTCCCGCCGCCGCCGCCGACGCCGACGACCTTCAGGTTGGCGTGCTGCGCGCCCGCTTCCTCGATCTCGAAGATCATGGCTCTCTCCCGCGTCGCCTCAGAAGAAGTCCTGGAACCACTGCTTGATGGGGCCCAGCCACTTCTCGACGGGCAGGCCGCGCCGGCCCCCCATCCCGAACACCTGGCCCTCCGCGCGGCGGCGCGCCCCGTAGAGCGCGAGCCCCGCCGCCACCGCCATCCGCGGCGGCTCCACGCTGTCCGCCAGCCCGGTGAGCCCCTGCTCCGCCTTCCCCACCCGCACCGGCATCGCGCACACCTCGCGCGCCAGCTCCACGATCCCCGGCGTCGAGGCCCCGCCCCCCACCAGCACCACCCCCGCCGGCAGCCGCCCCTGGTAGCCGGAGCGGGTGATCTCGTCCACCGCGTACTCCAGCGTCTCCTGCAGCCGCATGTGCATGATGTGCGCGAGCACCTGCCGCGCCACGGTGCGCGTCCCCTGCCCCGGCGTGCTCGGCAGCTCGATCACGTCGCTCGGCGGCACCAGCGGCTCGTACGCCGCGCCCCAGCGCTCCTTGAGCCGCTCGGCGTCGAGCTGGGTCACCTGCAGGCCGTGCACGATGTCGTTGGTCACGTGCCCGCCGGCGCACTTGTTGGAGCCGGTGTGCCGGATCTTCCCCCCCTGGAACACCGCCACGTTGGTGCTCCCGCCCCCCAGGTCCACCAGCGCGCAGCCGAGCTCCAGCTCGTCGGCGGTGAGCACCGGCAGCGACGCCGCGAGGGGCTCGAGCACGAACTCCTCGACGTGGTACCCGGCGCGCTCCACGCACTTCTTGAGGTTCTGCAGCGCGTTGGAGTACACGGTGACCAGGTAGACCTCGGCCTCCAGGCGCGAACCGCTCATCCCCAGCGGCTCGCTGATGCCGGTCTGCTGGTCCACCCGGTACTCCTGCGGGATGGCGTGCAGCAGCTCGTGGTCGCGCCCCAGCGACACGGTGCACGCCACGTCGTTGACCCGGGCGAGGTCGCCGGTGCGGATCTCGTCGCCGGTGACCGAGACGACCCCCTGCGAGCTCTTCCCCGCCACGTGCTCGCCGGCGATGCCGCAGAACACCGAGCCCACCTCGACCCCCGCCATCCGCTGGGCGTCGCTCAGCGCCTTGCCGATGGCGCGGGTGGCCTCCTCGATGTCGCGCACCACGCCGCGGCGGATGCCGCTGCTCCGCTCCACCCCGACGCCCAGCACGCGCACGGTGGGCCGGCGCGCCTCCCCCCCGGCCTCGCCGACGACGGCGGTCACCTTGGTGCTGCCCAGGTCCAGGGCGGCCACGAGCTTCTGCGGCGCAGCGCTCACGCGTCCCCTCCTCGTACGATCACCTGGCCGGCCCAGCGGCCGTCCAGCTCCTGCCAGCCCTTGCCGCGACGCGCCAGGTCGTGGGCCACGGCGGTCACCGCGCGGATCGCTTCCAGCGGGGCGTCGGGCCGGAACCAGAGCCGCCGCCCCCGCACTTCCAGCACCACGTCCGTCCCCGCGCGCGCCGCCGTGCCCACCTGCGCGAACAGCTCCGGATCGGCGGCCCGCACCCGCCCCAGCAGGCGTCCCACCAGCGAATCGGGCCGCGCGGTGAGGGGGAGGTCGGGAGCGGTGACGCTCGGGTCGAACGGGAGCGGGCGCCCCCCCTCGTCCATCGCCACCATCCCATCGCGCCCCGGCACCAGCGCCACGGGCGGCACCTCGGTGATCGTCACCCGGAGCGTCCCCGGCGGCCGGCGGGAGACCTCCGCCGTCTGCACCCCCGGGATCGCCCGCGCCCGGCGCGCCACCCCCTCCATCGGGTCGAACACGCTCGCCTGGCGCGGCAGCCCCAGCGCCCGGATCACGTCGTCCACGCCCAGGTAATGCAGCCCCACCACCTCCACCCGCCGCACCCGGAAGAACTCGAGCCGCCGGAGCACGCGCGGCGCCAGCTGCCAGGTCCCCACCAGCGCCAGCGCCGCGTAGAGCGCCAGCCACCCCGGCCTCAGGAAGCGCCCCATCGCCCCACCAGTTCCCGCCCCACGCGGGTCACGTCCCCCGCGCCGAGCGTCAGCACCACGTCCCCGGCCATCGCGTGCTCGGCCACCACGTCCTCCAGCTGGTCCCGCCGCGGCACGAAAACCGCGCGCCCGCCGGTGCGGGCCACCGCCTGCGCCACCACGTCCCCCGTCACCCCCGCCACCGGCCGCTCCCGCGCGCCGTACACGTCGGCGATGATCGCCAGGTCGGCCATCGCGAGCACCCGTCCCATCGCCTCGCCGTGCACCTGCGTCCGCGAGTAGAGGTGCGGCTGGAACACCGCCACGAGCCGCTTGCCGGGGAAGGCCTGCCGCGCCGCGTGCAGCGTGGCCTCGAGCTCCGACGGGTGGTGCGCGTAGTCGTCCACGAAGGTGATGCCGCGCGCCTCGCCCAGCCGCTCGAACCGCCGCCCCGCCCCCCGGAACGCCGCCAGCGCCTCGAGCGCCGCGTCCACGTCCCCCTCCAGCGCCGCCACCGTGCCGAGCGCCGCGGTCGCGTTGCGCAGGTTGTGCATCCCCGGCACCGCGAGGCGGAGCCGCACCCGCCGCCCGTCCGGCAGCCGCACCTCGGCGCTGCTCCCCCGGGGGCCCTGCTCCACCGCCGAGAGCTGGAGGTCGGCGTCGCCGGTGCCGAAACGCCACACCGCGTTGCCGAGCCGGGCGGCCACCCGCGCCGCGCCGGGATCGTCGGTGCCCACCAGGGCGCGGCGGGCGCGTCCCGCGAACTCGACGAAGGCGTCCTCGATGGCGGCCAGGGTGCCGTAGACCTCCAGGTGGTCGGCCTCGACGTTGTTCACCACGGCCACGGTGGGCTGGAGCTCCAGGAAGGCCCGGTCGTACTCGTCGGCCTCGACCACGAAGAGCCGGTCACCGCCGATGCGGGCGTTGCCCCCCCACTGCGCCACCCGTCCCCCCGCCAGCCCGGTCGGGTCCAGCCCCGCCGCCGCGAGCGCCTCGGTGGCCATCACCGTGGTCGTCGTCTTGCCGTGGGTCCCCGCCAGCGCCACGACCGTGTGCGGGTTCACCAAGTCGGCGAGCGCCCGCTTGCGCGGCACGATCGGGACCCCCGCGGTGCGGGCGGCCACTAGCTCGGGATGGTCGGCGGGGATCGCCGCGGTCGCCACCACCGCGCGGGCCCCGGGGATGTGCGCCGGATCGTGGCCGGCCAGCACCGTCGCGCCCAGGGCCGCCACATCGGCGGCGCCCGCTGGATCGGTATCGCACCCGGTGACCCGGACCCCACGCCGTACCGCCAGCAGGGCGAGGGCACTCATCCCGGCTCCGCCGATACCCATGAAGTGCACGGGGCGAGAGTCGGCGGGTGAGAACAGATCCATTGGTTGGAAGGCTAATTTAGTGAATCTTCGGGAGTTGCGAAAGAGCGCGAAGGCTAAAAAAGTGTCAAAAGATGTGACACGATGTCACCGGCGGCGTGGGGTCGGCCCCGCTCCTTCGCCCGGGCGGCCATCGCCGACCGGCGCGCCTCGTCGCCGAGGAGCCCCCCTACCTCCCGCCCCAGCGAGGCCGCCGTCAGGTCGCGCTGCGGCAGGTGCACCGCCGCCCCCGCCCGCTCGAGCGCCACGGCGTTCCCGGTCTGGTGGTCGGCGGCGGCGGTCGGGAGGGGGATGAGCACGCTCGGGATCCCCCAGGCGCAGAGCTCGGCCCCGGTCATCATCCCCGCGCGCGCCACGGCGAGGTGCGCCACCGCGTAGGCGTCGGCCATCGGGTCGAGGAAGTCGAACACCTGGACCTGCGGCGGCCGGTGCAGGTGCCGGAACTCCGCGTGCGTCCCCCGCCCGGTGGCCCAGAGCACCACCGTCCCCTCCGCCCCGCCCGCCCCGATCCACCCGGCCACCGCCCGGTTGACCGCCAGCGCCCCCTGGCTCCCGCCGGTCACGAGGAGCACCCGCTCGGCGCCGGTGAGCCCGAACCGGGCGAGCGCCGCGGCGCGCCGCGAGGGGTCGGGGGGGGTGATCGGGTTCCCGGTGTCCCAGATGGTCGTGCGGGGGCCGGGGGCGAGATGCGCCTTGGCCTCGATGAGGCCCAGGTACACGTGGTCCACCCGGCCCGCCAACCGCCTGGTGGCGAACCCGGGCCACGCATTCTGCTCCTGGATGGCGGTCGGTATGCCGCGCCGCGCGGCGTACCACACCGCCGGCCCCGAGGCGTACCCCCCCGTCCCCACCACCGCCACCGGGCGCTCCACGGCGAAGATGCGCCGGAGTGCGGTGAGCGTGCGCCACGCCACGAGGGGGAGGCGCGCGTTCTTCCACCATTGCCGGCGGTAGAGCGGCTCGATGGGGAGGAGGTGGTGCCGGACGTCGCGTGTGGGAAGGAGCCGCGCCTCGACCCCGCGCGTGGCGCCCACCAGCACCGGTTCGAGGTCGGGGCGCGCGGTGCGGAGCGCCTCGGCGATGGCGAGCGCGGGCATCAGGTGCCCGCCGGTGCCGCCGCCGGCGATGAGGACCGTGCGGGTCATCGGGGGGTGACCGGTGACGGGTGACGGGTGACCAATGACCGGCCTCCCCTCACTTCCGCCCCCTCCCCTTCACGGGCCGTCCTCGTTGCCGCCCGATCGAGAGCAGGATCCCCGTCGCCACGAGCGAGATCACGAGGCTCGACCGGCCGTAGCTCATGAACGGCAGGGTGAGGCCGGTGGTGGGCATCAGGCCGAGCGTCACCGCCATGTGGAGGAAGGCGGTGAAGCCCACGGCGGTGGTGAGCCCGGCGGCGAGGTACTGGCCGAAGGGGTCGGCCGCGGTGCGGGCGATGCGGTAGCCGAGCCAGAGGAAGAGCGCGAAGAGGAGCACCACGAGGCAGACGCCCAGGAAGCCCCACTCCTCGCCGATGCTGCTGAAGAGGAAGTCGGAGTAGCCGTACGGCAGGTAGCCGAGCTTCTGCTGGCCGTGCCCGAAGCCGACGCCGAAGAGCTGGCCGCTCCCGAACCCGGTGATGGACTGGGTGATCTGGAAGCTCGCCGCGTCGCTCGCCTCGCCGCGGTTGAGGAACGTGGCGAGCCGGGCGGCGCGGTACTGCGTGTCCACGATCTTGGTGTACACCAGGGGGAGCGCCACCATCCCGAGCAGCAGGAAGTGGCCGATCTTGGCCCCGGCGGTGAACATCACGACGCCGGCCAGGAAGGCCACCAGCGTGGCCATCGAGAGGTTGGGCTCGAGGAAGATGAGGAACGAGACGAGCCCCGCCACCAGCAGGAAGGGGGCCAGCCCCTTCTTGAACTCGCGGATCTGCGCCCCCTTCTTGGCGGCGAGCATCGCGCACCAGATCACGATGGTGAGCTTGGCCGCCTCGGAGGGCTGGAAGTTGATGGGCCCGATGTCCACCCACCGCCGCGCGCCGTTGAGCGAGGGGGCGATGCGCCCGGTGCCCGGGAGCACCGGGATGAGCAGGAAGACGATGGTGACGAGCAGCAGGGGCCACGCCAGGCGGCGCCAGAGCTGGTAGTCGAGCCGCGCCACCACCCACATCAGCGCCGCCCCCACCACCGCGCCGCTCAGCTGGCGCAGGCCGTAGCCGAGCCCGATCGACTCCCCGCCCCGGCCGGTGATGACCGACGCGGCGTTGTACGCGTTGGCGACGCCGAAGACCACCAGCGTCGCGGTCACCACGGCCAGGAGGCGCGTCTCCCACCGCAGCTCCCCCGGATGGCGGATGACGGGGGCGCTCATCGGGCCTCCACCCAGGCGCGGAAGCGCGCGCCCCGGTCCTCGTAGTTCTTGAACATGTCGTAGCTCGAGCAGGCCGGGCTCAGGAGCACCGCATCCCCCGGTGTCGCGAGCCGGGCCGCGGTCTCGAGCACCTCGCCGAAGTCGGTGCCGCAGCGCACCACCCGCACCAGGTCCTTGAGGTCGTGCTCCACCTCGCCCCCCGCCTCGCCGTACGCCACCACCGCCTTGCACCGTCCCGCCCCGGCCTCGGCCAGGCGCGTGTACGGCTCCCCCTTGTGCCGCCCCCCCAGGAGGACCACGAAGGGGCGCTCCAGCCCGCGCATCGCCACCTCGGTGCTCGCCACGTTGGTGGCCTTGCTGTCGTTGATCCAGAGCACGCCCCCCGCCTCGCGCACCGGCTCCATCCGGTGCGGCAGCGCGCGGAAGGTGCGGAGCCCCTCGGCGATCGCGGCGAACGAGGCCCCCGCGTGCTGGGCCACCAGCATCGCGACGAGCGCGTTCTCGACGTTGTGGTCGCCGAAGAGCGGGAAGGCGCTCCGCGCCACCACCGGGGCCTGGCCCAGCATCAGCCGGTCCACCGGCCGGTCGTACCAGGCGTCGGCCGCGCGGCGCGAGGAGAAGCGGAGCTGCCGCCCCGCCACCCCGCGCATCATCGCCTGCGAGGCGGCGTCCTCCGCGTTGGTGACCCAGACCGAGTCCCGGCCGGCGTTGGCGAAGAGCCGCGCCTTGTCGCCGTAGTACGCCTCGAGGGTCGGGTACCAGTCCAGGTGGTCGGGGGCCAGGTTGGTGAGGCAGCCGATGGTCGGCCGGAGCGTCGGCATGTCGTGCAGCTGGAACGACGAGAGCTCCGCCGCCACCCACACCGGCGGCGTCGGGCGGAGCGCCACCTCCGAGAGCGGCGTGCCGATGTTCCCCGCCGCCACCGCGTCGATCCCCGCGTATCCGAGCAGGTGCGCGGTGAGCGCCGTGGTGGTGGTCTTGCCGTTGGTGCCGGTGATGGCCGCCACGTGCGCGCCGGGCAGGGCCAGGAGCCCGAGCTCCGCCTCGGCGAGCTCCGGCACCCCCGCCTCGCGGGCGGCGCGGCGCGGCGCCTTGTCGGGGTGCACCCCCGGCGAGACCACCGCCCGCTGCGCCCGGGCGATGCGCGCCAGGTCGTGCCCCCCCACCTGCACCTCCGCCCCCCGCGCGCGCACCTCGGCGAGCTGGGCGGCGTCGCCGCCGGCGCCGGCGTCGGAGGCGTAGACCGCGAGCCCCTCGCGCCGGAGCAGCCGCGCCGCCGCGAGGCCGCTCCGGCCCAGCCCGATCACCGCCACCTCGCGCCCGTCGGCGCGCCACGCGTCGAAGGGGGTCACCGGAGCTTGAGCGTGCCGAGCGCGAGCAGCGCGCAGAGGATGCCGAGGATGTAGAAGCGCGTCACCACGGTGGTCTCGTGCCAGCCGAGCTTCTCGAAGTGGTGGTGCAGCGGCGCCATCCGGAACACCCGGTGGCTGTCCGCGTACTCCTTGCCGCGGGTGCGCCGGAACCACTTGTAGGTCCCGGTCTGGAGCATCACCGAGACCGTCTCGGCCACGAAGACGCCCCCCACCAGCACCAGCAGGAACTCCGCCTTGAGGAGGATGGCCACCGTGCCGAAGGCGCCGCCGATGGCGAGGCTCCCGGTGTCGCCCATGAAGACCTGGGCGGGGTGGGCGTTGAACCAGAGGAACCCGAGCGCGGCCCCCATCAGCGCGCCACAGAACACCGCCAGCTCCCCGGCGCCGGGGAGGTAGAAGAGGTTCAGGTACTGCGTCATGTCGGTGCGCCCGAACAGGTAGGCGAACACCGCGAAGGTCCCCGCCCCGATGGCGGTGAGCCCGGTGGCCAGCCCGTCCAGCCCGTCGGTGAGGTTCACCGCGTTGCTGAACCCCGCCACCACGCCGGTCACGAAGACCACGTACAGCGCCGGGGCGAAGATGACGACGACGTACTTGAAGAAGGGGATCGTGGTGCCACTCGCCGGGATCGTCTCCACCGGCACGGCGGGCCAGAAGAGGAGCGCGAGGCCCAGCGCCACCCCGAAGCTGCACTGCCCCGCCAGCTTCCACTTGGCCACGAGGCCGCGCGACTTGCCCTGGACGATCTTGAGGTAGTCGTCCACGAAGCCGATCCCCCCCATCCAGAGCGTGGCGCCCAGCGCCGTCACCACGAAGCGGCTGGGGAAGTCGGCCCAGAGGACGGTCGAGATCACCGTGCTGAGCAGGATGATCACCCCGCCCATCGTGGGGGTGCCGCGCTTCCCCTGGTGGCTCGCCGGCCCCTCCGCGCGGATCACCTGCCCCACCTTCTTCTCGCGCAGGCGCCGGATGATCCCCGGGCCGATCACGAAGGCCAGGAGGAGCGCCGTCACCACCGCCCCGGCGGTCCGGAACGAGAGGTAGTTGAAGAGGTTGAACAGCAGGTACTGCTTGGCCAGGGGCGCGAGCAGGCTGTGGAACATCGACCCTCAGTGGGACGGGGCGGAGGAGGTGATGCCGAGGTACGGAAGTATGCGTTCGAGCGCGGGGCCGCGGGAGGCCTTGAGCACGACCAGCTCGTCGCCGCGGAGCCGCGCGGCGAGGAGGGGCCCGAGCGCCTGGGCGTCGGGGGCGGTGAGGAGCCGGTCGCCCAGCGCGGCGCGCCACGGCTCGAGCGCGGGGACGAACTCCCCCACCGCGGCCAGCAGGTCGGGCGCCAGCGCCACCAGCGCCTCGGCCACCTCCCGGTGATAGCGCTCCGCCTCGTCCCCGAGCTCGCGCATGGTGCCGGCCACGAAGACGAGCCGCCGCCCCGGCCGCATCGCCCGCGCC
This sequence comes from Gemmatimonadales bacterium, assembly GCA_035761145.1. Lineage (GTDB taxonomy): Bacteria > Gemmatimonadota > Gemmatimonadetes > Gemmatimonadales > GWC2-71-9 > CAMLHU01. Next base: position 2,852 of record DASTRQ010000232.1, on the reverse strand, counting down.
AGCTCGATGGCGGCGCGGAAGCTCGACGGGTTGGCGTTGTAGGCGTCGTTCACCACCGTGAGCCCCCCCTGCTGGAGGATCTCGCCGCGGCCACCCGGGATCACGAGGGCGCCGAGCGCGCGGGCCATCGCCGCGGGGTCGCAGCCGTGCTCCCGGCCCACCGTCCAGGCGAGCATCGCGTTGCCGGCCTGGTGCGCGCCGCGGAGGGGGAGATGCACCCGCTCGCCGTCCGCCGTGAAGGTGGGCTCCCCGCGGGCGTCCACCGCCACCGCGTCGGGCACCCGCTCGGCGCCCGCCAGCCCCGCGGTGATGACGCGGCGCGCCAGGCGCCGCGCCCCCTCGGGCAGCGCCGCGGGGTCGGGCCCCACGACGGCGAGCGGCACGCCGGCCGCGAGGCTCAGCTTCTCCTCGAGGATCCCCTGCACCGAGCCGAAGCCGTCGAGGTGGCTCTCGTGCACGTTGGTGATGACCGTCACCGAGGGCTCGATGATCGCGCGCATCCGCGCCAGCTCCCCCTGCTCGCTCGCCCCCGCCTCGATGACCAGCGCCTCGGTGTCGGGCGCCGACTGCAGGATGGTCTGCGGCACGCCGACGAGGTTGTTGAGGTTGAGCCTGGTGCTGTGCACCCGCCAGCGCGTGCGGAGCACGGCGGCGAGCATCTCCTTGGTGCTCGTCTTGCCGTTGCTCCCCGTCACCGCGACCACCGGCCCCGCGATCTCGCGCCGGCGCTCGCGCCCCAGGCGCCCGTAGGCCTCGAGGGGATCGTCCACCTCGAGCAGGGTGAGCCCCGGCACCGCCGCGGTGCCGCGCCGCACCACCGCCGCCGCCGCCCCCGCGTCGCGCGCGGCGGCGAGGTGGTCGTGCCCGTCGAAGCGCTCCCCCGTGAGCGCCACGAAGAGCGCCCCGCGCCCCAGCGCGCGGGTGTCGGTGCTGATCTCGGTGAACCCATCGCCGGGCACGGCGCGGCCCAGCGCGCGCGCCACGAACACCGCGGACCAGCGGCTCATCGGCGCCCCACCGCGTCGCGCACGATCGACGGCTCGTCGAAGGGGACCTTCTCCCGGCCGTAGATCTGGTAGGTCTCGTGGCCCTTCCCGGCCAGGAGCAGGGTGTCCCCCGGCCGCAGCAGCGCCACCATCGCGTGGATCGCCTCCTCGCGGTCGGGGATCCGCACCACCTTCTCCCCCCCGCCGCCCGGGATCCCCGCCACGATGTCGGCGACGATCCGCTCGGGGTCCTCGGTGCGCGGGTTGTCGGTGGTGAGGCAGACGAGGTCGGCCCGCTCCGCGGCGATGCGCCCCATCTCGGGCCGCTTGGCCCGGTCGCGGTCGCCGCCGCACCCGAACAGCACCACGAGCCGCCCGCGGGTGAGGGGACGGAGCGTCGCCAGCACCCGCTCGTAGGCGTCGGGGGTGTGCATGTAGTCGCGCAGCACGGTGAACTCCCCGCCGTGCAGGATCTCCATCCGGCCGGGCACCTGCGGCGCGCCGGCCAGGCGGGCCACGACCTCGTCGAGCGGGCGGCCCAGCGCCAGCGCCGCCGCCGCCGCCCCAAGCGCGTTGCTCAGGTTGAAGTCGCCGATGAGGGGGATGCGGACCTCCGCCACGCCCCACCGGCTTCGGAGCACGAAGCTCGTGCCGCTGGCGTCGCTCGCCACCTCCTCCGCGCGCACGTCGGCAGGGCGCGTCACCCCGAAGGAGAGCCGCCGCCCCGGGGGGAGCGCCGGGAGGGCGTCCCAGGCGGGGTCGTCGGCGTTGGTGATCGCCACGCCATCGAGCCCCAGGAGCCCGGTGAGCTTCGCCTTGGCGGCGAAGTAGTGCTCCACGGTGCGGTGGTAGTCGAGGTGCTCGTGCGTCAGGTTGGTGAAGAGCCCCGCCCCGAAGGAGAGCCCGTCGAGCCGCCCCTGGTCGAGGGCGTGACTGCTTGTCTCCATCGCCACGGTGCGCACCCCGCGGTCGCGGAGCGCGGCGAAGGTGGCCTGGAGGTCCACCGGGCCCGGCGTGGTGAGCGACCCCGCGGTCGAGGCGACCCGCTCCCCGCGGCCGTCGAAGGCGCCGATGGTGCCGATCACCGCGGCGTCGTGGGCCGCGTTGAAGAGGTGGCGGACGATGTTGGTCGTGGTCGTCTTGCCGTTGGTGCCCGTCACCCCGATGAGGGTGAGCTGGCGCGCGGGGTCGCCGTACCAGGCGCGCGCCAGCGCGAGGGCGGCCAGGCGCCCGTCGCGCACCACGAGCTCGGGGACGCCGAGGCCGAGCGGGCGCTCCACGACGAGCGCCGCGGCGCCCGCCGCCACCGCCGCGGGGGCGAAGGCGTGGCCGTCGGCCTGGGTGCCGCGCACCGCCAGGAAGAGCGTCCCGGGGCCCGCCTTGCGGCTGTCCTCGGTGAGCGCGGTGAGCGTGGGGTCCCCCTCGGCGGCCGACACGAGGAGGTCGGCGCGCCGGAGGGCGTCGGCCAGGTGGCGAAGACGGGGCGTCATTCGGCGAAGACGGTCACGGTGGCGCCGGGGGCCACGGCGGCGCCCGCGGCGGGGTCGGTGCGGGTCACCTTGCCGAGCCCCCGCAGGTCCACCCGGAGGCCGCGGCGATGGAGGGCGAGCGTGGCGATGCGCGCGGGGGCCCCCACCACGGCCGGCACCGCCACCGGCGCGGGGGGCGTGGTGTCCACGGCGGGGGGCCAGCGCACCACCACCGTGGGCACGGGGCCCTCGGCCGGCGCGGGGCCGGGGCGCGGCGCCGGGGCCGCGGTGTCGCCCGCGAGGCGCGCCCGGTCGAGCGCCACGCGCCGGCTCGCGAGCGCCTGCTCGAGCATCCGCCGCACCACCGGCGCCGCGGTCTGGCCGCCGTAGTACTGGC
>DASTRQ010000231.1:0-4852 GCA_035761145.1 Gemmatimonadales bacterium | reverse complement strand
ATCCCCTGCTTGAACGCGGAGAGCATGGAGCTGAAGTCCCGCTCCTCGTCGCCCGAGGGTTCCTCCTCCTCGATGCGCATCCGCGTGTCGGCCTCGCGCTCCTCGTCCTCCATGATGAACGAGCCGAGGTCCACGAAGCCGTCGCTCGCCACCGGCACCGGGCGGGAGCCGCGCGGCGGCGGCGGGGCGGCCGGGGTCGCGGGCGCGGCCGGGGGAGGCGCCTGGGGCTTCGCCTTGGCGGCCGGGGGCGGCGGGGGGGCCGCCGGGGCGGGTTCGTCCCCCGCCAGCGTGCGGAGCGCGGTGGCCGCCCGCTCGTTCTGCGGGTCGTGGTCCACCACGCGGCGGTACACCGCCACCGCCTTGTCCACCGCCCCGCTCCGGAGCAGCGCGTCGCCGAGTTCGAGGTAGCTCTCGATGAGGTACTCGCGATCCCCCAGCCGGAAGGCGAGCTCCACCCGCTTCTGGTAGTGCCGCACCCCCGCGGGGTCGAGCCGGATCAGCTCGTTGGCCACGTCCAGCGCGTGCGGCCAGTCCTCCACCGCCTCGTACCGGTCCATCGCCAGCTCGAGCTCTTCGTGCCCGCGCTGGGTCTCGCCGCTCGCCAGCAGCGCCTCGCCGAGCGCCCGGTGGTGCTCCGGGTTCTCCGGGTCGTCGAGGATCCGCCCCTCGAGCTCCTCCACCGTCGGCGCCGCCGGCGCCTCGCTCTCGATGAACGAGAGCGCCGGCTCCGGCTCGAAGGTGACCAACTCCTCCTCGGCGGGGACCTCCACCGCCGGCGTGTCGAACGTCTCGGGCTCGAACGTGCTGTCGGCCAGGGCGTTGAGCTCCCCCGTGGCGCGGAGCACCGGCCCCGTCGGCTCCGGCTCCTCCTCGGGGAGCGCCACCTCGAGCTCCGGGGCCACCTCGAGGTCGAGCCCCTCCGCCACCACGTCCTCCACCAGCGGGATGTCGGCCGGCACGATCTCGTCCGACATCGGCATCTCGACCAGCGGCTCCAGCTCGGGCGCCTGCTCCAGCTCCTCCGGCAGGGCCACCTCGCCGAACGAGGTCGGCTCGATCTCGAGCGCGGGCTCGTCGATCACGGGGGGCGCCGACTCGTCCACGAGGCTCGTCCGCTCGATCGCGAGCGGCGCCTCCGGCTCGGGGGCGGGCGCCGGCGCGGGGGGCGGCGGGGCCGGGGCCGCGGGGGCCGCCGCCTTGGGCGGCGTGGCCGGCTTCGGCGGCACCGCCGGCTTCGGCGGCGGGGGCGGGGCCTCTTCCTCCTCCTCGTCCTCGACGTCGAGGAAGATGAGGTCCCCCGCCTTCGCCTTGGGCACCGCGATGGAGGCGCGGCTCGGCCGCCGCGTCATCGTCGAGGCGCGCGCCTCCGGGTTGCTGAAGTCGGCCGCCATCTGCTGCAGCTTGGCGTTGCCGGGCTGGTCCGCCGCCGCCGCGTTCAGGAGCCCCGCCACCAGCTCCCGGAGGTCGGCGTTGTCGCCGAACTGCTCGCCGAAGCGCTTGCACGCCTCGGCCGCCTCCTCGAGCTTCTGGAACGCGTTCATCCGCTCCAGGTACTCGACGAGGTTCTTCTTGGCGTCGATGACGACGTTCTTCCGGGCGTGCAGCTGCGCGAGCTTCAGGTACACCTGCACCCGGCCCGGGTTGACCCGCAGCACCTTGCCGCAGAGCGCGATGGCGTTGTTGTAGAAGCCCTGGTCGGTGTAGAGGTCCACCGCGCGCTCGAACACCTGCACCGCGGCCGACGGCTCGTTGGCCTTGAGGTGCAGGTCGCCGACCTTGTTGTACACCCCGACGTCCGGCGTCGGGTCCTGGCCGGACTCGAACTCCTGGATGGCCTTTTGATAGACCTCGATCGCCCGGCGCCAGTCCTGGGCCTGCTCGAACTTGCGGGCGGATTCTTTGATCTTCTCGAGGTTCATCCGACGGGGACGGTGACGGGGAGGCGGTGCGGTTTGCGCGAACCTTCAATAATACCGGCCGCGCCGGGACCGAGCAAGCCAAGTTCCGGCAGGACTTCGAGTTGGCTCACTCCCCCGGATCGAGGGTCCCCGCCGCCACCAGGGCCGCCAGGCGCTCCAGGTCGGGGGTCGGCGGGCGGTCGTCGCCAAGGGGGGGGATCCCTCCCGAACGGATCGCCCCCTCCATCAGCGCCACCCCCCCGCCCGGCCGGAGCGGCCTGAGCAGTTCGAGCCCCTGGGCCCCGCAGAGGAGCTCCGCCGCCACCACCCGCTGGCCGTTGGCCAGCACCCGGCGCGCCTTGTAAGCGGCCGCCATCCCCATCGGAACGAAGTCCTCCTGGTTGGCGTCGGTCGGGATCGAGCCGATGCTCGCGGGCATGCAGAGCGCCCGCGACTCCGCCACCAGCGACGCCGCCGTGATCTGGACCATCATGTAGCCGCTGTGGAGCCCCGGGTCGTGGGTCAGGAAGGCGGGGAGCCCCTGCGAGAGGTCGGGGTTCACCAGCCGCTCCACCCGCCGCTCCGCGAGCGCCTGCAGCGTGGTGAGCGCCACCGTCACGAAGTCGAGCGCCTGCGCCACCGGCTGGCCGTGGAAGTTCCCCCCCGAGAGCACCTCCCCCTCGCCAAGCACCAGCGGGTTGTCGGTCGAGGCGTTGAGCTCCACCTCGGCCACGCCGCGCGCGAAGGCGAGCGCGTCCCAGCAGGCGCCCAGCACCTGCGGGGTGCACCGCAGGCTGTAGGCATCCTGCACCCGCGGGTCGTTCTCCCGGTGCGACTCCCGGATCTCGCTCTCGGCCAGGAGGCGCCGCATCAGCGCCGCCGCCCGCACCTGGCCCGGGTGCGGGCGGTTGGCGTGGATCCGCGGGTCGAGCGGGGTCGGCGTCCCGCGCAGCGCCTCGAGGCTCATCGCCGCCGCCCCCACCGCCGTGCGCCAGAGCACCTCGCCATCGTGCACCAGCAGGGCCAGCAAGGCGGTCTGCGCCTGGGTGCCATTGAGGAACGCCAGCCCCTCCTTGGGCCCGAAGCGCACGGGCGCGAGCCCCGCCCGCGCCAGCGCCGCCCCGGCCGGCTCGCTCCCGCCGCCGGGCGTGAGCACCTCCCCCTCCCCCATCAGCGCGAGCGCCACGTGCGCCAGCGGGGCCAGGTCGCCGCTCGCCCCCACGCTCCCCTGCTCCGGCACCCGCGGCACGATCCCCGCGCCGAGCATCGCCAGCAGCGCCTCGACCAGCACCGGACGCACCCCGCTGGTGGGACGGAGCAGCACGTTGGCGCGGAGCGCCATCATCGCCCGCACCACCTCCGGCGGGAGGGGGGTCCCCACCCCCGCCGCGTGGCTCCGCACCAGGTTGGCCTGCAGCCGGTCGAGCTGGTCCGCCGCCACCCGCACGTTGGCGAGCTTCCCGAACCCGGTGTTGATCCCGTAGATCGCGGCCCCGGTGGCCAGGGCGCGCTCCACGGAGGCGCGGGAGGCCGCGAGCCGGGCGAGCGCCCCCGGTTCGGCCACGACCCGCACGGCGGGGTCACGCGCCAGGCGCACGACATCGGCGAGCGTCAGCGCATCGCCGGTGAGGGAGATGGTGGTGGTCATGGCGGAAGTCTATAAGCATGAGCGGTGAGCGGTAAGCGGTGAGCGGGAGCTCCGCCGACCGACCCCCCGCTCACCGCTCACTGCTCACCGCTTACCTCCGGGCCACCAGCTCCGGATTCCCCGGGTCGGTCTGGAACGCCCAGTCGAGGATCAGGTAGTCCTGCCCCACGTGGGTCACCCGCACCGCCCCGTACCGGGCGTAGCCGTCACCGCCGCTCATCTCGAAGACGTACCCCCATCCGGGGACCGCTTCCACCGCGGAGGTGGCGTACCCGCCGAGCGGCGCGTAGTCGATGCTCGTCAGGTCCTCGCTCGGCGTCGCGCCGTAGACCGCCACGGTGGTGCCGCTCCGGACCGGCTGGAGCCAGAGGGTGCCGTCGGGGTCGCGCTCCACGCTGAAGTCGGCCGAGAGGCTGCTCCCTGCCTTGGGGAGGCCGAGCTCGTCGGCGTCGGCGCGGCCGTCGCCGTCCAGGTCCTGCCAGAAGCGGAAGCCGCTCCCGGCGTCCTGCGCCTGCCGGGCGTACACCAGGACGTTGCGCGCGTCGGGGCGCGGCGTGTCGTCCTTCACGGGGGACCAGAGGCTCTCGTACCCCTCGACGCTCACGGCGGTCACGGCGTAGCAGCGCGGCACCCCGTTCCGCAGCGCGCCCACCACGAACTCCGGCGCCACGGTGGTGCCCTCGAGGGCCCAGTCGGTGCCGCACAGGCCGGCGTCGAGGTCGTAGCCGGCGCCGTAGACGCGATAGTTGGAGAAGGCCGCCGGGTCGGCGGTGTAGGCGTTGTCGCTCCACGAGAGCGCCACCGCCCCGTCGAGCGAGACACTGGCGAGCGTGGCGGGGGCGGCGAGCGCCAGGCGCTCGTCCACGGTGACCGTCGCGCTCGGCGCGCTCTCGAGCCCGGCGCCGTCCACGGCGGTCACGTAGTACTGCAGGAAGGGGCGCCCGGCGTCGTGATAGCTCGGGCTCCGGGTGGTGCCGCGGAACGAGAACGAGGCGCCGAAACTGTCCCGCGCGTAGACGTCCCACTCGTACACGGTGGGGTCGTCATCGGCCCAGCGCAGGAGGATCCCCGCCGGCGCGGTGCCGGTACCGACCGGATCCACGAGGTAGGTAAGCCCCGCGGGGGCGGCGGGGCCGCCATCCTGCGGGTAGGGATCGTAGATCGAGGTATCGCACGCGGTGGTGAACACGAGCGCGGAGAGCGCGGCGAACGCGGCGGCACGCATCGGGACAGACTCCGAAGGGGACGCCAGGCAAGAAGCAGGAGCCATGCCAGCCCGCCCCCGCTTCGCATCTATCGGAATGAC
>DASTRQ010000230.1:0-11931 GCA_035761145.1 Gemmatimonadales bacterium | reverse complement strand
CGACCCGATCCCGGTCGGGCATCGGGGGAAGACCGCCATCGTGACCGGGGGCGCCACCGGGCTCGGGCGCGCCATCTGCTTCGAGTTCGCCCGGCGCGGGGTGAATGTCGCCTTCTGCTTCAAGGAGCTCCCCGGGCGGGACGTGGCCGAGATGGCCCTCCTCACCGAGACGACGCTGCGGGGGATGGGGGTCCAGGTCTTCGCCGCCCGGTGCGACGTGCGTGATCGCCCCGCCGTCGAGCGCTTCCTGGCCCAGACCCGGGAGCAGCTGGGCGGGCCCCACTACCTCGTGAACAACGCCGGGATCGGCGTGGACGGCGCGCTGTGGCGGCTCTCCGACGAGGCCTGGCGCGACGTGCTCGACACCAACGTCACGGGCGCGTTCAACTGCATCCGCGGCGTCGCCCCGATGTTCCGCACGCAGAAGTACGGCAAGATCGTCAACGTCAGCGCCCACCAGGCGAGCCGCCCCGGCTTCGGCGTGGCCAACTACGCCGCCAGCAAGGCGGCGCTCGAGGGGCTCACCCGCTCGGCCGCCGTGGAGCTCGGCCCCGCCGGCGTCAACGTCAACGCGGTGGCCCCCGGCTTCATCCGCACGGAGCGGATGATGATGCTCCCCAAGGACGTGGTCGAGCGCGCCCGCCGGCAGTCGGTCCTGGGCCGCCTGGCCGAGCCGGAGGACGTGGCCCGGGTGGTGGCGTTCCTCTGCTCGGACGACGCCCAGCACATCACCGGACAGACGATCGTCGTGGACGGGGGACTCTCGCTGGAGTGAGTCTCCCGGGCCGGACCGCTGCACCTGACGCCCGCCGGCGCCATCCCGGACGCCGGAGCAGGGTGTCAGGACGTTCAGGTATGGGCGTCCCCCCGCCTGTCCCGTCACTTTAGAGTATGCGCACCCTCCTCGAAGCAGCCGCCCAGCGGGCCATCCGGTACCTCGAGACCCGCGACGCACGTCCCGTGGCGCCCACCGCGGCGGCGGTGGCGGGGCTCGCCGCGCTCGACGAGCCGACCCCCGAGCGCCCGACCCCGCCCGAGCGGGTGCTCGAGGTGCTCGATGAGGTCTGCACCCCCGCCACGATGGCCATCAGCGGGGGGCGCTTCTTCGGGTTCGTGATGGGCGGCGCCTTCCCGGTGGGAGTGGCGGCCAACTGGCTCGCCACCGCCTGGCACCAGAACACCGGGCTGCGGGCCCCCACCCCCGCCACGGCGACGCTCGAGGACGTCGCGACGCGCTGGCTCCTCGACCTGCTGGGCCTCCCCGCCGACTGCGCCGCGGGCTTCGTGACCGGCGCCACGATGGCCAACCTCACCGCGCTCGCCGCGGCGCGCCACGCCGTGCTCGCGCGGGCGGGATGGGACGTCGAGGCCGACGGCCTCTTCGGCGCGCCCCCCATCACCGTGCTCATCGGGGAGGAGGGGCACCCCACCGTCTTCAAGTCGCTGGGGGTGCTGGGCCTCGGCCGGGCGCGGGTGGTCAAGGTCCCGGTGGACGGGCAGGGACGGATGCGCGCCGACGCCCTGCCGGCCGTCTCGGGGCCGACGATCGTCATCGCGCAGGCGGGGAACATCAACACCGGGGCCATCGACCCCATCGGCGAGATCTGCGCGCGGGTGCACTCCGCGGGGGCGTGGGTGCACGTGGACGGCGCGTTCGGACTCTGGGCCGCCGCGGCCCCGTCGACCCGGCCGATGATCGCCGGGTACGAGCAGGCCGACTCGTGGGCCACCGACTTCCACAAGTGGCTCAACGTGCCGTACGACAGCGGCGTCGCCCTCGTGCGGGACGCCGCGGCGCTCCGCGGTGCGATGGCCGTCACCGCGGCGTACCTGACCCCCGGGGGCCAGCGGCACAACCCCTCGGACCACACGCCCGAGCTCTCCCGCCGTGCGCGGGGGGTCGAGGTGTGGGCGGTGCTCAAGGCGCTGGGGCGGCCCGGGGTGGCGGCGCTGGTCGAGAACGCCTGCGCCCGCGCCCGGCAGTTCGCGGACGGCCTCCGCGCCGCCGGGTACGAGATCCTCAACGACGTCGTGCTGAACCAGGTGATGGTGAGCTTCGGCGACGCGGCCACGACCGAGCGCGTCATCGCCGCCATCCAGGCCGACGGCACCTGCTGGTGCGGCGGCACGGTGTGGCGCGGGCGGACGGCGATGCGGATCAGCGTCTCTTCCGCCGCGACCACGCCCGAGGAGGCGGAGCGGAGCCTCGCGGCGATGCTCCGCTGCGCCCGGGGCGTGGCCCGATGAGCGCCGAGCTCAACTTCGTCCGCCAGCAGGGCTTCGCGGACGCGACCCCGGCCACCTGCCTTCGGCTCTATCCGGCGCTCACCTGGCAGCCGCGCGCCGTCGGCGTCCTGCTGCTCGTCCTCGTCCCCCTCGGGTGGTGGCCGGGGTTCGGCGCCCTCGCGGCGGTGCTCTGGTGGGGGGCGCTGGCGCCGCGCGCCAACCCCTTCGACCTCGCGTACGACCGGGCCGTCGCGGCGCCGCGCGGGCTCCCGCCGATCCCCCCGGCGCCCGCGCCGCGGCGGTTCGCGCAGGGGGTGGCCGGGACCCTCGCGGCGGGCATCGCGCTGGCGCTCCACCAGCGCTGGACGACGAGCGCGCTCGTGATGCAGGGGACGTTCCTGACCGCCGTGGCCGCGCTCGCCTACGGGCGGTTCTGCCTCGGCTCCTTCCTGTACCATCTCCTGCTCGGCGACGCCCGCGTCGCGCGCCGGACGCTCCCCTGGTCGCGCGCCCGCTGACGCCGCGGCCGGCCTGACCCGCGGCGCCCCAGCGCGCCACCACTCGAGGATCCCCGATGCGGATGAGCGACATCCCGTTCCAGGCGACGGACTGGGCGAGCGTCCCCGCGACGACCCGTCCCGGCGCGCCGGGCACCGCGACCTGGCGCGTCAAGCAGCACGGCGAGCTGCGCGTGCGGATGGTCGAGTACGCCGCCGGCTACGTGTCGGACCACTGGTGCACCAAGGGCCACGTCCTGCTGGTGCTCGAGGGGGAGTTGCACACCGAGCTCGAGGATGGCCGTCGCTTCGTGCTGGGGCCCGGGATGAGCTACGAAGTGGCCGACGGGGCCGAATCCCACCGGAGCTCGGCGCCCGGCGGGGCGCGGCTCTTCATCGTGGACTGAGCGATGCCGACGATCCCCGGCGCCCGCTACGGGCACACCAACCTCATCGCGCGCGACTGGCGCGCGCTGGCGCGGTTCTATACCGAGGTCTTCGGCTGCGTGCTCGTGCCGCCGGAACGGGACTACCGCGGGCCCGCGCTCGAGGCGGGCACGGGCGTGCCCGGCGCCGCCCTGGCGGGTGTCCACCTCCGCCTCCCCGGCCACGGCGCGGAGGGCCCCACGCTCGAGATCTATACCTACAGCGTCCTTGCCGACGCGGTGCGGCCGGAGGTGCACCGGCCGGGGTTCGGCCATATCGCCTTCGTGGTGCCCGACGTGGCGGCCGCCCGGGCGGCGGTGCTGGCGGCGGGGGGGAGCGCGGTGGCCGAGGTCGTGACGCTCGAGCCCGCGCCGGGGCGGCGGGTCACCTGGTGCTATGTGCGCGACCCGGAAGGGAACATCGTCGAGCTGCAGGCGTGGGGGACCGCGTGATCGCGGCGCTCTGGGAGTTCGAGGTGGCGGCGGAGCAGGCGGCGGAGTTCGAGCGGCAGTACGGCCCCAACGGCGCCTGGGCGCGGCTCTTCCGCCGCGCCACGGGCTACGTGGAGACGACGCTGCTCCGCGACGAGGTGCGGCCCGGCCGCTACGTCACGATCGACTGGTGGGAGAGCGCCGAGGCGTACGACCGCTTTCGCGCCGTCCACGCCGCGGCGTACGAGGCGCTCGACACCGCGTGCGAGGCGCTGACCATCGCGGAACGCCGGCTCGGGCGCTTCGCATCGGTCACCCGGGCGCCCTGACCCGCGTCCGCCCCCCTACCGTTCCCCGAACTTCGTCTCGATCTGCACGCCGCACGCCCGCAGGAACGGCGTCGGCAGCTCGCCGCCCGCGAAGATGAAGACCTGGCTGTTCGGCAGGCGGTGCTCCGCCCCGGCCTCGTCCCGGTAGGCCACCTCGGTCGAGGTGATCGCGGTGAGGTTGGTGCGCCAGAGCGGCGTCACCCGTCCGGCGCGGATCGCCGCGTCGATGCGCGCCTGGTTGGCCGCCTTGATGCGGCTGAAGCGCTCCTGCCGGTAGGAGAGGTGCACCACGTTCCCCGGCTGGTCGGCGAGGGCGATCGCCGCCTCCACCGCGGAATCGCCGCCCCCCACCACCATCACGCGGTCGTGCTGGTAGGCCTCGGGCTCGAGCAGCGAGTAGCTCACCTTGGGGAGCTGCTCGCCCGGGATACCGAGCTTGCGGGGCACGCCCCGCCGCCCGATGGCAAGGATCACGAAGCGCGCGTGGTGGACCCCCTTCGAGGTGGACACGGTATGTCCCCCCTCCGGCCGGCGTTCCACCCGCTCCACCGTCTCGCCGGTGGCCACCGTGAGCCCCGTGCGCGCGATGACCTCCTCCCACACTTCCACCAGGCGTTCCTTGGGGATCTCCCGCTCCCGGAGCTTGCCGTAGCCGGGGATCTCCATCGGCTGGGTCATCACGATCTTCTTGCGCGGGTAGTAGCGCACCGTGCCGCCCACGTCCTCCCGTTCCACCGTCCGGAAGCGGAGGCCGTGGCGCTGGCAGTGCAGCGAGGCCGAGAGCCCGGCCGGCCCCGCCCCCACGACCAGCACGTCGAGCTCCTCTCCCGCGCCCCGCTCCCGCCGGCGCGCGATCCCCTCCACGCACTGCCGTCCCTGCTCGAAGGCGTTGCGGATGAGCCCCATCCCGCCAAGCTCCCCCACGATGAAGAGCCCCGGCACGTTCGTCTCGAAGTTCCCCTGGACCCGCGGGAGCTCCACCCCGCGCGTCGCGGTGCCGAAGACGAGGGTGATCGCCTGCACCGGGCAGGCGCGCTCGCAGAGGCCGTGACCCACGCAGCGGGCGGGGGCGATGGTGTGCGCCTGGCCGTCGCGGATGCCCAGCACGTCCCCCTCGGGACAGACGGACACGCAGGCCCCGGTGCCGATGCATTCCCCGGGGTGCACCACCGGATGCAGCGACACCGGTTCGTGGAGCCCATACCGCTCGGCGAGCTCCGCCGCCGCGCGCGCGCGGCGCTCCAGGCGGCGGGCGCGCCAGAGGAACGGGACGACCGCCACCGCCACGAGCGCGGCACCGGTGGCCAGGATGATGAGGGTGTCCTGATCCATCAGAACCCGTACCAGAGGCCGGCGTACAATCCGGAGCTCTGCAGGTGGCCTCCGAACCGCTGGCGAGCGCGGAAGGAGAACTGGGTGCGGCCCGCGAGCGGCAGCCGGCCCCCCAGGTCGATCCCGTGGGAGAGCGTGGCGGTGCCGCGGAGCACGCTGCGGTAGAACTGGTAGCCCAGCGAGAGGTCGGCGGCGCCGACGCGCCGGGCCAGGGTCGGTGTCACCAGGGTCCCGCTCGCCTCGGACTCGGTCCAGTACGTCGCGGCGAGCGAACCGCCGAACGCCCCGGGGCGGCGGGGCCGGTACGAGGCCGAGCCGCTGTACGCCCACTGGGAGGAGAGACCGCGCTGCTGGCTGGTGCTCACGTCGAACGCGCCCCCGAGCGGGCCCGACCACCACGTCATCCCCGCGCTCACCTGGTCGCGCCGGAAGGGGATGACCGACACGAGGGTGCGGTCCAGGTACGGCTGCCGGATCGTGTAGCCCGCATAGAGCGAGCCCGCCGCGCCGAGGCGCGCCGAGACCCGGCTCAGCAGGCGGGTGGCCACCCAATGGCCGGTCACCGGCTCTCGGTCGAGCTGGAGGTCGTTGCGGAGGGAGAGGTCGCCGAGCTGCAGCCCCTGGCCCCAGCCGGCCAGGAGGTGGGCGCGAGGGGCGCGTTCGGGAAAGGCGGCGTCGAACGCCAGCTCGGTGCGATAGCGAACGGCGCGGCCGGCGGTACGGCCGTGAAGCACCACACCCAGCTTGGGCTCCGCGGTGCGGAAGCCGCTGTTGCCGCGATCGGGCTCGAAGCCGACGAGCACCCCGGCGCCGAAACGCTCATTGCCGCGATGCAGCAGCACGCCATCCCAGTAGCCGGTGAACGATTCGTAGGGCGAGAAGAACCGGCCCACCGAGACGAGGCTCCGGGCCGTCCGGCGCGAGAGCGTGAGCTCGTACACCTGCACCAGCATGGCCGGCGCGACGATGTCCTGGCTGCTGCTGCGCTGGGTGGCGCGCAGCGAGGTGCGGAGCTCCAGCGCGCCGGGTCGCCCCACGTCCCGGTATTGCAGGCCGAGGGAGGGGGTGGCGAAGTCGTATGTGTTGACCTGCGGGTCGGCGCCGAGGCCGGTGGTGCGGGTATGCGCCACGTCCACGTCCAAGGATACGCTCCCGGTCCGGATGCGCGCCGGCCGGGGGGGCGGAGGGCCCGTCGAGGGGACCACGGGCCTCACGGCCACCGCCGCCGCCGCGGTCGGTGCCGCGTGCGCGATCGCCACCGCCAGGGTGTCGCCACGGGTGAGGGGGAACGGCGCGCCCAGGAAGGCCACCACCGAGCGCTCGGCGACGCTCGCCACCACGAGGAGCGCGCCGACCATCGCGCCGTCGGGGAGGCGGCGTGCCCGCAGCGTGTCCCCCGCCCGGATGCCGGCATCGGCGCCGCCGGCGAGGTACACGTTGGCCCCGGCGATGTAGGCTACCACCACGCGGGCCGAATCCTGCGCCACGGCCGGGGGCGCGGTCGCGAGGAGCCCCAGCAGGGCGGCGCCGAGGCGCCGGATGGGCCGCATCAGTTGCGCCCTCGCGGGTGGCAGCCGTAGCACGCCTGGCTGGCGTAGCTGTAGCCCGCGACCTCGCTATGGTGGGAGTCCATCGAGGGCTGGTCGTGCGCGTGGCAGACGAGGCAGGTGTACGTGCCGTAGTCCGCCGGCGCGGTATGGCAGGTGGCGCAGCTGCTCCACGTGCCCTGGTGCGCGCCCGAGTAGATCGGGAAGTACTGCGCGTCGTGGTCGCGGAAACTGGCGTTGCCCCACGTGCTGGTCGTGTGGCAGGTGAGGCAGGTGGTGGGGAAGCCGCTCCCGGTATGCTCGCGGTCGTAGTCCGCCTGGTGGCAGGCCACGCAGTCGTTCTGGCCGGTGGCGGGCCACTTGGGCTGGAACGTCCCCGCGGCGTGGCAGCCGCTGCAGGGGAGCGAGACGTGGGCGCCCGCGAGCACGAACTGCCCGCCGGTGGCGGTGCCGTGGTCGAAGTTGCTGTCCCAGTTGTTCACCGAGTGGCAGTCGGCGCAGGTGGTGGGGAAGCCGCTCCCGCCGTGGGCGGCGGTGTAGTCGCCCTGGTGGCAGGCCACGCAGTCGTTCTGGCCCGCGGGGGTCCACTTGAGCGCGCCGCTCGGCGGGATGTGGCACGAAGCGCAGCGCAGCTCGGCGTGTGCACCCAGGAGCGCGAAGCGTCCCTGGCTCGCGGCCAGGTGGTCGAACGAGACGCCGCCCTGCCACGTCAGGTCGCCGTGGCAGCGGCGGCAATCGGTCGGGAACCCCGCCGCGACGTGATCCACCGTGCGGGCCCCGGCGTACTCCGCGCGATGGCAGGCGATGCACTCGCGGTCGAGCGCGGTGTAGGCGCCGTTCTGCGCATCGCGATGGCAGGCGGCGCAGGTGACCTGCAGGTGCGCCCCCGTGAGCGGGAACCCGGTGCGCACGTGGAGCCCCACGCCGTTCACCTCGCGGAACCGGGTCGGGGTGTGGCAGGCGCCGCACTCCGTCCCGAGGTTCCCCTGGTGCACGTCCACGTGGCAGGTGGCGCATTCGGACGTGGAGAGCCGCGGCTCGTCGAACCGGCCCCCCAGGTGGCAGGCCAGGCAGGCGGCCTGGGCGTGCATCCCTTCGAGCGGGAAGCGGGTCTCGCGGCCGTGATCGAAGGGGAGCGGCCGGCGCACGGGGCGCCACCCTTCGGTGGTGTGGCAGCGGGTGCACTCGAGTCCCGAGGGGAGCGTCCCGTGCGGGTTCCGGGTGGCGGCCTGCCCCTCCGCGTCGCGGACCAGGAGGAGGGACCCCAGGAGGGCCAGGGTACCGACGACGGTGCGCATCTCAGGTCCCTCCGTGGCAGTCCCGGCACGCGGTGCCGAGCGGGGTGTACCGCCGGAAGGTCGAGCCGTCGGCCGCAGTCTCCACCCGGTGGCAGCTGGCGCAGGGGACGCGCGCGTGGGCGCCGTCGAGCGGGTAACGCGTCCGCGCGTGGTCGAAGGTCACCTGGGTGAATGCCGCGGTGACGTGGCAGCCCTCGCAGGCGCGTCCGGCGAACTGGCCGTGATGCGGGTCGTCCCGCGCGTGACAGGCGGCGCACGCGGTGTTCGTCACGCGGAACACCGGTCCCGACGCGCTGTCGGCCGGGGTGTGGCACCCGGCACAGGGCACGGTGAGGTGCGCGCCGGTGAGCGCGAAGCGGGCCCCGGCGGCGTTGTGCCGTGCCAGGTCGTAGGTGGCCGGCACCCAGCGCTCGTTGTTGTGGCAGTTGTCGCAGCCGGCGCCGCCGGGAGAGGCCGCGAACACCCCGCGATGGCGGTCCACGTGGCAGGCGCGGCAGGTGCCGTAGGTCGGACGGCCGAAGGTGGCCCGCTCGCTTCCCGCCGCCCAGGTGATGCGGATCGCCGCCGGCCGCGGGGCGCGCGGGTCGTGGCAGGTGGCGCACGCCGCCGTCGCGTGGGCGCCGGTGAGGGGATACCGCGTGCGCGTGTGGTCGAACCGGCCGTCGAGGCCGGCGCCCGCCACGTCGTGCCACCCCGTCGTCGAGTGGCAGGTGGCGCAGGCGCCCGTCATCGCGCCGCGGTGGGGATCGCTGTGGCACGCCGAGCAGCTTGCCGAGGGGATGCCGGTGTACCGGATGCGCGGCTCGGCCGGCGGCCGGGTGGTGGAGGTGTGGCAGGCACCGCACGCCAGATCGAGGTGCTTTCCGGTGAGCCGGAAGCGCGCCCGGTCGTGGTCGAATCGCTCGGCGCCTTTCCAGTCATCCTCGCCGTGGCAGGCGTCGCAAGTGCGCCGCGCGAACTGCGCGCCGTGCGGGGAGTCGGCGCGGTGGCACCCCTCGCACGTCACCGGAAGGCCCAGGTAGGTCCGTCCCAGCGCGCCGTGCCGCCCTTCGAACGCGCGGACGTCCGCGGCGGCGATCTT
Source organism: Gemmatimonadales bacterium (assembly GCA_035761145.1). GTDB lineage: Bacteria > Gemmatimonadota > Gemmatimonadetes > Gemmatimonadales > GWC2-71-9 > CAMLHU01. Next base: position 2,764 of record DASTRQ010000230.1, on the reverse strand, counting down.
CGCGGGGGTATGGCAGTCGCGGCACCCCAGATCCTGGTGGGAACCGCCGAGGGTGAACCCGGTGGTGTCGTGATCGAAGCGCGCCGTGTCGAGGCTGATCAGGGGGTGGTCGAGCCCGAGATGATCACGGTGGCAGGCGGCGCAGTTGCGGGCGCCGAACGTGGCGTGGAGCCCCGTCCCCGCCGAGATACGGGTGGCCAGGGTGCGGTGGCAGTCGAGGCAGCGGGTGTTGGACGTGCCCCGCTGGTGCAGTTCGTGGCACTGGGTGCAGTTGCGGAGCCCCTCGAGGTCGGCGTGCGGCCGCGCCAGCTTCCCGGGCGAGAAGAGCTGCGCCGCGAGCGGGGCGCTCGCGCCGAGGAGGAGTGCTGCCACCAGCGCCAGGGCGCGCATGGGGTCAGAAGATCCAGGTGTAGCCCAGCATCACGGCGATCGCTACGTGCACCGTGAGCACCAGGAACATCACGACCGTGAGCGGCAGGTGGAACACGTGCCAGTAATGGAACAGCCGCTGGAACGGCTGCAGCAGCACGTGCTGCTGTTCCAGCGTCGCCTGCGCGCGCGTCAGCGCGACGAGTTCGTCCTGGAGCACGCGCGGCAGCCCTCCCGCGCGCACCGCGTGGCGCAGGCGCCGGACCTGCGCGCGCCGGGTCAGGTCGTACCGGAGCGCGAGCCAGAGCGCGTGCATCAACCCGCGCGGCCGGGCCGGGGGCGCCAGGTGGAGGGTCCGGCCGAGCCGCGCGGCCTCGCGCGGATGGTCGGCGGTGATGCGCTGGGCCGCCTCGGCGCGCGCCGCGCGGAGCTGCTCGAGGGTGGCGCGCTGGCCGTGCAGGGCCCGTGGGATGTGCCCGTAGACGTACCGCCCGAAGAGCCCGCTCACCGCCACCGCCGCCATCGCCCAGTACGCGATCGCCACGACGCCGCCGAACTTGAACCCGGTGTGGAGCGTCACCAGGAAGGGGCCCAGCGTGCAGAGGAAAATGTGCGCTTCGAGCCACTGGTGCAGCCGGCCCACGTGGCGCAGGAAGGGGACGCGCTTGCGGATGGAGTACATCCCGACACCCACCGTGATGAGGAGGGTGCCCACGACGCCGTACCCCTGCCCGATGAGGCCGGAGGGCTTGAGCAGCTCGTCGAGTGGGGAGTCGGCGCGCGCCGCGAGCGGCAGCCGGTAGTAGGGGAGGCCGTACGCCAGCGTCGCCACGGCGACGGCCAGCCACGTTCCCACCAGCAGCCATTGGAGCACCCGCTCCCCGAGGGGGAGGACCTCCTCCCCGAGGTCGAGGGGCATGCGGGCGCGGGGGCCCGGCGCCGCCCCGGCGGGGAGCGGGGATACCACGAGCTCGTTCCCGTCCATATGACGGTGTTCCTGGTTCTATCGCGCCCCGTCGCGCGCGGCGGCAGGACGCCTCAGGCCCCTGGCCCGGTGAGGTCGATCGGATCGTCGGGGGAACGGGGAGCGTCTGGCTCCCCCAGGGTAAGTGCGGAGGGATCCCCGCGGAGAACGTTCCCCGTACCTGAGTCTGCACCGATCCGGGCTGCCGCGGAAGTGATCTTTGACCAGCGCTCCATTCTTATGGGATGTCTCACGGAATCCTCGCACCTCGGACCTCGGACCTCACACCTCACATCTCACACTTCACACCTTCCCCACCCCCTCCCAGTACCCGCCATCCCCCGTCCTCATTAGCTTCCCCCCAGCGGTCCCCTCTCACCCTGGGGGTAAGGTGTCTAAGTCGTTGTCGCTGTGCGTGTTGGCGCTGCTCGTCGGCTGCGGTGGCGGCCATCGGAACGAGTCGCCCAAGCCGTCCCCCCTCCTCAACGTCCCCATCGCCACGCCGGCGCTCGCCGGCAGCAAGGTGGCGGTCCTCCCGCTGACCCTCCTCGTCCCCGACACCGCGCTCGCAGCGGACACGCTCCTCGGCGTCCGCGCGAAGGTGCTCCCTTGGGCCGACTCGCTCATCAACGAGTCGCTCACCGGGCGCGCGCCGGAGGTCACCTGGGTGGGCCCCCCGGAGTTGCGCAGCGCGTCGCGCCGGGCGGCGGGTCTCGCGACCGATCCCGACCACCTGGGCCACGCGGTGCTGCGCGACCCCTCGCTCAAGGTGGTGCCCGACCCGCTCCGCTCGCAGATCCGGACCCTGGTGGCGCTGGTGGACGCGCGCTACTGCCTGGTGCCGGCCGCGGCGGTGTTCCTGCGTGAGGGGGACGCCGTGAAGGTGGACCTGTCGCTCGTGCTGGTGGACGCGCGGCTCGGCGCGCCGGTGTGGCGCTCGATCGCGAGCGCCGCCGCCGCCACCCCCGCGCAGGCGCTGCGCGCCGCGATGGCGCGCGTCCTCCCCGTCGAAGGAGTGCAGTGAGATGGCGTACCAGGTCACCCTGATCCCCGGCGACGGGATCGGCCCGGAGATCACCGCCGAGACGGTCAAGGTGCTCGAGGCGACGGGGCTTGCCTTCGAGTGGGATGAGCAGGCGGCGGGGGTCAACGCCCTGGAGCGGCGCGGCACCCCGATCCCCGACCCGACCATCGAGAGCATCCGCCGCACCGGGCTCGCGCTCAAGGGGCCGCTCACCACCCCCAAGGGGGGCGGGTTCCGCTCGGTCAACGTGGCGCTCCGCAAGGAGTTCGAGCTCTACGCCAACGTGCGCCCGGCGGTCACCATCGTGCCCGGGGGGCGGTACGACGACATCGACATCGTGATGGTGCGCGAGAACGTCGAAGGGCTCTACATCGGGGTGGAGCACTTCGTCCAGGTGGACGACGATC
>DASTRQ010000229.1:0-5668 GCA_035761145.1 Gemmatimonadales bacterium | reverse complement strand
ACGACCGCCCTCTCCGCCGTACCCGCCCACGCCGCAGCTCACCTTCGATCTCGACGAGGTGACCCTCGCCGACCTTCAGGCCGGCTTCGCCTCTGGCCGCTGGACCTCGGCGCAGGTGACCCAGCTCTACCTCGACCGGATCGCGGCGATGGACCGGCAGGGGCCGGCGCTCCGCTCGCTCCTCGACATCAACCCCGACGCGGCGGCCGACGCCGCGGCGCGGGACGCCGAGCGGCGCGCGGCCGGGCGGGCGCTGGGTCCGCTGCATGGCGTGCCGGTGATCGTGAAGGACAACTGCGACACCCACGACAAGATGACCACCACCGCGGGGTCGCTCGCGCTCGCGGGGAGCGTCGCGCCGCGGGACTCGACGGTGGTGGCGCGGCTCCGCGCCGCGGGGGCGATCATCCTCGGCAAGGCCAACCTGAGCGAGTGGGCCAACTTCCGCGGCGACCACTCCACCAGCGGGTGGTCGAGCCGGGGGGGCGCGGTGAAGAACCCCTACGTCCTCGACCGCAACCCGTGCGGCTCGAGCTCGGGCACCGGGGCGGCCATCAGCGCCAACTTCGCCGCCGTGGGGATCGGCACCGAGACCGACGGCTCCATCGTCTGCCCCAGCAACAACTGCGGCCTCGTGGGGGTGAAGCCCACCATCGGGATGGTGAGCCGAGCGGGGATCATCCCCATCAGCGCGAGCCAGGACACCGCGGGGCCGATGACGCGCACCGTCACCGACGCGGCGCTCCTCCTGGCCGCCATCCAGGGCGCCGACCCGCGCGACCCGAGCACGCCGGTGGCCCGCGGCGCCGCGCTCCTCGACACGGCGGCATACCTCAGGCCCGACACCCTGCGCGGCGGCCGCGTGGGCGTGGTGCGCAAGAGCCTCACCGGCTACGACGCGAAGACCGACGCGGTCTTCGAGGCGGCGCTCGAGGTGCTCAAGGGGCTTGGCGCGGTGGTCATCGACCCCGCCGACATCCCGCACATCGACGACTACGGCCGGGACGAGAGCACGGTGCTGCATTACGAGTTCAAGGCCGGCATCAACGCCTACCTCGCTTCGCTCGGTCCGAGCGCGCCGATGAAGACGCTCGAGGACCTCATCCGCTTCAACGAGGCGCACAAGGACACGGTGCTCAAGTGGTTCGGCCAGGAGGACTTCCTCAAGGCGCAGGCGTGCGGCCCCCTGACCGACAAGAAGTACCTCGACGCGCGGGCGCGCTGCGTGCGGCTGTCGCGCAAGGAAGGGTTCGACAAGGTGGTGGCGCAGCACCGGCTCGACGTCCTCGTGGCGCCGACCGGCGGCCCCGCGTGGACCACCGACCTCGTGAACGGCGACCACTTCGGCGGGTCGAGTTCCTCGCCCTGCGCGGTGGCGGGCTACCCCCACGTCACCGTGCCGATGGGGTACGTCAGCGGACTGCCCGTGGGGCTCAGCTTCATGGGCCTCCCGTTCACCGAGACCAGGCTCCTCGGCTACGCCTTTGCGTATGAGCAGGCCACGAAGCACCGCCGGGCGCCGGGCTTCCTCCCCACCATCGGCGACGACGCCTGATGCCGGCCCGCCTGCAGTACGCGCTCGGGCTGCTGGCCCTTCTCCCGCTCCTTGCCGCGGGAGACCGCCGCGCGGTGGCGCGCTGCCTCGCGGGGGCGCTGCTCGTGCACCTCGGCGTCGCGGGCCCCGCGCCCGAATGGGCGATGCTCCTGGACCTCCCGCTCTCCTTCACCGCGGTGAGCGCCGGGTTCGTGCTGCTCGGGCTGGCGCTGATCGTGTGGGCCATCGTGGGGGCCGCGCGGGATCCCTCGACCCTCCTCCTTGCCAAGGTGGCGGTGGAGGGGCCGGCCATCGGGCTCGGCATCGCCCTCGTGCTGCTGCTCTTCCTGGAGCTCCAGGTCTGGCCGCTGCTCCGCGTGGCGCGGTGGTACGGCCCCCTGGCGGCGCTCGTGATCGGCGCCGTCGGCGCGCTGGCGCTGTACCTCCTCGGCGCGATCCGCGCCGGGGCAGGGGTGCGCTGGCTCGACGATCGCTTCCTGGCCCGGTGGCGCGGCCCGACCCCCGCCCTCCTGCCGCGACTGCGCCGCCCCCTCATCGTCATCGCCGTGGCGGGGCTCGTGACGGCGCTCTTCGTGCGGCACTTCGCGGTGGCGGTGCTGGGGGCCGTCGTGGGGACGTGGGCGCTCCACGACCTGCTCCGCCCCACCGGCAAGGTGCCGCGCTGGGGGCTGCAGCCGTTCGTCGTCCTCCTCACCCTGGGCGTGGCGCTCTGGTTCGTGTGGACCATCGCGGGGGCGGAGATCCCCCTGTCGCTCACGGGGCTGGGGGTCGCCCCCTTCAGCGACGCCGCCGAGATGACGCTCGCGGTGCTCCTCGGCGCGGCGGCGTGGACCCTCCTGGGCCTCTGGCCGCTGCACGGGCAGGGGCCGGCGAGCGCGCTGGCGGTGGTGGGGGGCGTGTTCCTGCTGCGATGGGGGTTGACGCTCGTCCCCGACGGGATGCAGCACGCGGGGCCGCTCTTCGGCGCCGTGGCGGCGATCGGCGCGTGCCACGCGGCCGCGACCCGGCGGAGCGGGGCGTATGCCGCCACCATCGGCCTGCTCGCGGTGGCGGGGGGCGCGTTCCGCTCGTGGTGGCCCTTCGTGCTCGCGTCGGTGCCGGGGCTCTTCTGGCTGGCCGGGCGGCGCTCGCCGATCCCCGGGCTCAGCGTGCACCAGCTCGTGGGGATCGGGCTCGTGGCGACCCTCGCGCCGGTGCTCCCCATCGCGCTGCGCGGCGAGACGGTCTATACGACCGTGGCGCTCGGCGCCGGCGTCGCGCTCTTCCTCGGCACTGCGCACGCGCGTCCCGCATAGTCGGTTGACGCTCCCGAGGGGTCGTCCCATATTCCGACCGCAAATCCGAACCACTCTGTCGCACTTTTCCTGGAGTGACATATGGCCTTCACCCTCCCCCCGCTCCCCTACGCGTTCGACGCGCTCGAGCCCCATATCGACGCGCAGACGATGCAGATCCATCACGGCAAGCACCACGCCGCCTACGTCAACAACCTCAACGCCGCGCTCGACGGGCAGGCCGCCCTTCAGGCGAAGAGCATCGAGGCGCTGATCGCCGACCTGGGCGCCGTCCCTGAGGCGATCCGCACGGCGGTGCGCAACAACGGCGGCGGGCACTTCAACCACACCCTCTTCTGGGAGATCATGACCCCGGGGGGTGCCAAGGAGCCCACCGGCAAGCTGGCCGAGGCGATCAGCAAGACCTTCGGCGGCTTCGCGCAGTTCAAGGAACAGTTCCAGAAGGCGGGTGCCGGGCGCTTCGGCTCGGGGTGGGCGTGGCTCGTGCGCGGGAAGGACGGCGCGCTCGCCATCGAGAGCACCGCCAACCAGGATTCCCCGCTGATGGAGGGGAAGTACCCGGTGATGGGGTGCGACGTCTGGGAGCACGCCTACTACCTCAAGTACCAGAACCGCCGCCCCGACTACCTCGCGGCGTGGTGGAACGTGGTCAACTGGGACGTGGTCGCCAGCCGCTTCGCGGCGAAGTGAGGGGCGGCCTGTGACCGGTGACCGGGCCTGGGCGGCGATCCCGCACCAGGCCCGGTCGTTCCTCGCTCGTCGCCGCTCGTCCTCCACCTTCGTCATCGCCCCATGGCTTTCACCGCGACGTTCCCCCCCGTCGGTTCCCTCGCCCCCGACTTCACGCTCACCAACGACCAGCGCGCGCCGGTCACCCTCTCCAGCTTCCGCGGCACCCACAACGTGGTGCTGGCGTTCTTCCCGTGGGCCTTCACGAGCACCTGCACCGCCGAGCTCTGCGACTTCGGCACCGACTATTCGCAGTTCGCCTCGGCCGACACGGTGGTGCTCGGCATCAGCTGCGACTCGGTGCCCGCGCTGCGCGAGTTCAAGGCCAAGGAGCGGATCACGGTGGACCTCCTGAGCGACGCGAAGCGGACCGTCTCGCGCGCGTACGGGGTGCTCATCGAGGAGCTCTTCGTCTCGGGGCGCGCCTACGTGCTGGTGGACAAGGCCGGCGTGATCCGCTGGACCTGGATGGAGGCGGAGCTCGGGCACCGGCGGAGCAACGCCGAACTGCTGGCCGAGCTCGCCGCGCTCCGCTGACCGACGCCGGTGCTCACCCCCTATCCGCTCGAGCCGCCGCCGGCGCTCCCCGACCTGGACGGTCCCTGGGCCGGGCCGGATGCGCGGGAGGGGCGGCGCGTGGCCATCGGCGAGGCGGCGCGGGAGGTGGCGTTCGCCGACGGGGTGACGCTGGTCGGCTGTTCCGCATCGGGGGGGAGCGCCGAGCGGCGCACGGTGGCGCTCGAGGAACCGCTCTTCCTCTGGGAGATGACGGGCGGGGAGGCGCTGACCTGCCGCTTCGGGGTGGAGTGGCCCCGTCGCCCGATGCACCTGGAGCGCGCCGCCGATGGCGGGCGTCTCTGGGTGGCGCTCGAGGGGGATCCCCTGGAGCTGCTCGTGGCCTGCTGGGGCGGCACGCTCACCGCGGCGGAGGACGACGGGCGCCTGCGGATCGCGGCCACCGGCCGCGCGCGTCTCCGCGTCGCGGTGCTCGTGGCGCGCGACGAGGCCGACCGTGAGCGGACCTTCCGCCAGCTCGCGCGAAAGGGGGTGCCGGGGCTCGCGGCGCAGCGCGCCCAGCACGACCGCCAGCGGGAGGCGCTGGGGCTCCTCCTCGAGCAGCCCGACGCCGCGCAGGCCGCGGCGTGCCGCGACGCCGTGGCGGCGGCCGACCGGGGGCTCCGCGAAGGGCGTGACGGCGCGCGGCGGCTCCGCGCCCCCCTCGACGAGGGCGAGACGCTCCTCGCGGGAGGGATCCGCGAACCGGTGCGCGACCATCTGCGCGCCCCGTTCGATCGCCCGGAGGACCTCCTCCTGCTGGCGCGGTACGCGGCGTGGGCGGGGGATGACGACTTCCTGCGGCGGCAGTGGCCGCGGGTGGATCGCGCGCTCCGGAGCGACGCACCCGACCCCGCGTGGGCCACGGCGGCGGCCGCGCTCCGCCCGGTGGCCGAGGCCCTCGGGGATCCGGCGGAGCGGCTGGAGGTGCTGGCGCGGGGCGCCCGCGCGCCCCGCCTCCCGGACGGATCGGCGCTGGTGCAGGCGCTCCGCGACCCGTGGGGGGTCGAACCCGTCGCGCTCGACAACGCCGTGACCCTCGCCCCGCGGCTCCCGGGCGGGTGGCGCGAGATGGCGCTCCGCCGCCTGCGGATCGCGCGGACCACGCTTGACGTGCGCGTGCGCCGCCGCCCGGCGGGGCTCGCCGTGCAGCTCGTGGTGACCCACGGTCCGCGCCTCCTGGTGCGGCTGGCCCCGCGGCTCGACTTCGCTCCGAGCGGGGTGCTCGTGGCGGGCGAAAGCCTGGCCGGGGGAGAGGTGCGGTTCGAGGTGGAAGGGGAGGTGGGGGTGGAGTTCGTGCGGTGAGGGGTGAGGGGTGACCGGTAGGGGGTGAGGGGTAAGAGGTAAGCGGTAAGAGGGGGGCGGGTAGCGGGGAGTGGATGCCGGGCACCGGCTCACGTTGCCCGACCCACCGCCCCCTCTCACCTCTCACCTCTCACCCCTCACTTCTCACCCCGCACCCCTCACCCCTCACCGCACGAACTCCACCCCCACCTCCCCTTCCACCTCGAACCGCACCTCTCCCCCGGCCAGG
>DASTRQ010000228.1:0-2777 GCA_035761145.1 Gemmatimonadales bacterium | reverse complement strand
GGCGTGGACCCTCCCGGCCGCGCACCTGCAGGCGCTCGCCGACGCACGCACGGCCGCGCTCGGCGGGGGCGAGCTGTCGCGGGCGCTGGCGCGCGCGGTGGCCACGGTGGCGCCGGTGGCCGACGCCTCGGACATCGCGTGGAGCGATTACCTGGAGCACTTGGCGCGGGCACGCGCGCTGGCCGACGGCGTGCTGCTCGATGTCATCGCCGGCGACGACCGCGTGGTGCCGGGCGACACCGTGGCCCTCGAGGTGCTGGCCCGGAACACCGGCGGCGCCACGACCGATCCGCTCAAGGCCGTGCTGAGCCCGCGGGGCGGGGCGCTCTTCCGCACGGAGCTCGACGGCGCGCTGGCGCCGGGGGAGCTGCGGCGGTCGCGCTTCGGCTTCCGCCTGCCGGCCGAGTGGGCACCCACCACGCCGTACTATCTCCGCGCCCCCCGCGACGGCGACCTGTACCGCTGGGAGGGGGACCCCGCGCTCCGCGGCGCGGCGGCGGGCCCCGATGAGCTGGCGCTCTCCCTCGAGGCCCCCGGCGCCGACCCGCATCGGGACGGGCTCGCGTGGCACCTGGCGCGGGGGGCGAGCTCGCGCGTGCGTGACCAGGCCAACGGCGAGATCCGCCGTCCCCTGACGGTGGTGCCGCGGGTGAGCGTGACGCTCGCGCCCGAGGTGGCGGTGGTCCGCGCTGACGCGCGCGGCGAGGCGCGGGTGGCGCGCTTCGAGGTGACGTTGACGCACGCCGGGGAGGGGGTCGCGCGGGGCACCGTGCGGCTCACGCTCCCCTGGCGGGGCGTCCGCGCGCCATCCGCCCCCTTCACGCTGGACGGGCCGGGGGCCGAGGCGCGGGTGGCGTTCGCGGTGGCGGTGCCCGAGGAGGTCCCGCCGGGGAGTGCCACGATCGGCGCGGAGGCGGTGGATGAGGCGGGCCAGCGCTACACGCTCGGCGCCTTCACGGTGGACTATCCCCACATCCGCCCCCGCCAGTACACCCGGCCGGCCGAGTCGCGGGTCGAGGTGATGGCCCTGGCGGCGCCGGTGGCCCGGCGGGTGGGCTATGTGCGCGGCGCGGCCGATCGGATCCCGGAGGCGCTCGCGGCGGCGGGGCTGACGGTGACGCTGCTCGACTCCACCGCCCTCGCGAGCGGCGACCTGGGCCGCTACGACGTGATCGTGGTCGGGCCGCGCGCCTACGAGGTGGACAGCGCGCTGGTGAGGCACAACGCGAGGCTGCTCGACTACGCCCGCGCCGGTGGCCGGGTGGTGGTGCAGTACCAGCAGCAGGTGTTCGTCCAGGGGAGCTTCGCCCCGTTCCCGGTCACCGAGTCCAACCCCGCCGACCGGATCACCGACGAGGGCTCACCGGTGGCGATGCTGGGCGAGGCGCCGGGGCGGTCGTCGGTGGCGGCGCTCTTCCGCGCGCCCAACGCGATCGGTCCGGAGGATTGGCAGGGGTGGATCCAGGACCGGGCGCTCTACTGCCTCCACAGCTGGGACCCGAGGTACACCAGCCTCCTCAGCTCCTCCGACCCCGGCGAGGCGCCGCTGGGCGGCTGCCTGGTGCAGGCGCGGGTGGGACGCGGCACGTACCTGTACACCGGGCTCGCCTTCTTCCGGCAGTTGCCGGCGGGAGTGCCGGGGGCGTTCCGGCTCTTCTACAACCTCCTGGGCGGGGCGGCGACGCCGTGAGGCGGCCGGGGCGGTGGGCGCTCCTGCTCGGCGCGGCCGTCCTGGCCGGCGGGTGCCGTCGCGACGGCCGCATCCCGCTCACGGTGTACAGCCCGCACGGTCGCGACCAGCTCCTGCTGATCGAGCGGGCGTTCGAACGGGAACATCCCGACATCGACGTGCGTTGGTTGTATCTCGGCAGCCAGGAGATCCTGGACCGGGTGCGGTTCGAGCGGGTGAACCCGCAGGCGGATGTCTGGTTCGGCGGGCCCACCACGCTCTACGACCGGGCGGTGGCCGAGTCGCTCCTCGCCCCCTACCGCCCCGCCTGGGCCGATCACGTGGACACGCTGGGGCGGGGCCCCGACGACCTCTACTGGCCGGTGTACCGGACGCCGGCGATCATCGCGTACAACAACGTGGCCGTGCCCGACAGCGCCGCGCCGCGCGACTGGGACGATGTCCTCGCGCCGCGGTGGAAGGGGAAGGTCCTGATCCGCGAGCCGATGGCGAGCGGCACGATGCGGGCGATCTGGGCGCTGATCCTCCAGCGCAGCCTGGAACGCACGGGGGACACCACCGCGGGGATGGCGTGGCTCCGGCGGCTGGACGGGAGCACCAAGGCGTACGCGCTCAACCCGGCGCTCCTTGACGAGCAGCTGGCGCGGCAGGAGGGGCTGGTGACGCTCTGGGACCTCCCCGACATCCTGATCAGCCGGGGGAAGGGGATGCCGTTCGGGTACACCTTCCCCGCCAGCGGCACGGTGTCCATCGACGATGCCATCGGGCTGGTGCGGGGCGCCCGGCACCCCGAGGCGGCCAAGCTCTACATCGACTTCGTGGGCAGCGTCGAGGCCCAGCTCCTCACCGCGCGCGAGGTGTACCGCCTCCCGGCGCGGCTCGACCTGCCGGTGGACTCGGTGCCGCCCTGGGTGGCGCAGGTGTACCGCGAGATGAAGGTCCATCCGATGGATTGGGAGCTCGTGGGGCGCGAAGGGGCCCGGTGGATGGGCTACTGGGACCAGCACGTGCGGGGGACGGGAAGGTGAAGGGAAGTGATCGGCCATTGGCCATCAGCCATCGGCCATCAGCCATCGGCCATCAGCCA
>DASTRQ010000227.1:0-3372 GCA_035761145.1 Gemmatimonadales bacterium | reverse complement strand
CCGATGTTCTACTACCTGCTCCACATCCCGCTCATCCACCTGATGGCGGTCGGGGTCTCGCTCCTGCGCACGGGCGCGGTGGATCCGTGGCTCTTCGGCAACCATCCGTGGGCGGCCGGCGCGGTGCCGCCGGGATATATGTGGGGCCTCCCGCTCCTCTACCTGGTGTGGGCGCTCGCGCTGGTGCCGCTGTACCTCGCGTCGCGCTGGTTCGGCGCGCTCAAGGCGCGGCGCCCGGCCAGCTGGCTCCGGTACCTCTGACCCCGGGACCGACCGCGATGCCGCGCTATCTCGTCGAACAGTCGTTCCGCTTCGGGCTCCATCTCCCCAGCACCTCCGACGGGGCGGCGTTCTGCGCCGCCCTCGCCGCGGGGAACGCGGAGGCGGGGGTGACCTGGATCCATTCCTACGTCTCCCGCGACAAGCGCACCGCCTATGCGCTCTACGAGGCCCCCTCCCCCGAGGCCATCCGGCGGGCGGCCGACCTCACCGGGCAGCCCCTCAGCCGCATCACCGAGGTGCAGGTGCTCGACCCGCACTTTTACCACCACGCCGAGCCCGGGGCCCGCGCGTGAACGACCTCTACCTGGAGACGACCCCCGACCAGGCGGCCCGCGCCCTCCGCCGCGCCGTGCTGGTGCTCGGCATCCTGGCCCTGCTCGGGCTCGCGAGCGCCCTGTCCTACCTGTACCTCCGGCGCCAGGCGGCGACCGCGCACACGACCGAGAGCCTGGGGCGCCCGCGCGCCTCCCACCCGGTGTTCCATCTCGACATCTCGGCCGCGCCGCGGCCCGCGACCCCTCTTGCCCCGCCCTCCCCGCGCGCTACGTTCTCCGGGTGCCCCCCCGCGGTCGTTCCCTGTTCCCGGAGTGACGTATGAGCTCGGTCCGCGTCCTCGTCGGCACGCGCAAGGGTGCCTTCATCCTCACCGCCGACGGCACGCGCAAGTCGTGGAAGGTGAGCGGCCCCCACTTCCCCGGATGGGAGATCTACCACCTCAAGGGCTCCCCCGCCGACCCGCAGCGGATCTACGCCTCCCAGTCGAGCGGGTGGTTCGGCCAGGTGATGCAGCGCTCCGACGACGGCGGCGCCACCTGGGAGACGGTGGGGAACACCTTCGCCTACGACGGCGTCCCCGGCACCCACCAGTGGTACGACGGCACGCCGCACCCGTGGGAGTTCAAGCGGGTGTGGCACCTCGAACCGAGCCACACCGACCCCGACACCGTCCTGGCGGGGGTGGAGGACGCGGCGCTCTTCAAGAGCGCCGACGGCGGGAAGAGCTGGCAGGAGCTGAGCGGCCTCCGCGGCCACGGCTCCGGTCCCCGGTGGCAGCCCGGCGCCGGCGGGATGTGCCTGCACACCATCATCGTGGACCCCGCCGACCCGCAGCGCATCTTCATCGCCATCAGCGCCGCGGGGGCGTTCCGCTCCCTCGACGGCGGCGCCACCTGGACGCCGGTCAACAAGGGGCTCAACTCGAAGTTCCTCCCCGACCCCACCGCGGAGGTGGGCCACTGCGTGCACCGCATCGCGATGCACCCGGCGCGCCCCGGCGTGCTCTTCATGCAGAAGCACTGGGACGTGATGCGGAGCGACGACGGCGGCGACCACTGGCACGAGGTGAGCGGCGACCTCCCCACCGACTTCGGCTTCCCCATCGACGTGCACGCCCACGAGCCCGACACGGTGTACGTGGTCCCCATCACCAGCGACTCGCACCATTTTCCCCCCGAGGGGAAGCTCCGCGTCTATCGCAGCCGGAGCGGCGGGCACGAGTGGGAGCCGCTCACCAAGGGGCTCCCCCAGCGGGACTGCTACGTCAACGTCCTGCGCGACGCGATGGCGGTGGACCGGCTGGACGATTGCGGCATCTACTTCGGGACCACCGGGGGGCAGGTGTACTGCTCCCCCGACGGCGGCGACCGGTGGACCGCCATCGCCGAGCATCTCCCCCCGGTGCTCTCGGTCGAGGTGCAGACGCTCCGATGATCCGGGTCGAATTGCCGACCCATCTGCGCACGCTGGCCCGGGTGGAGGGGGAGGTCGAGCTCGCGCTCGCCGGCCCGGTGACCCAGCGCGCCGTGCTCGACGCCCTCGAGGCGCGCTACCCGATGCTCCTGGGCACCATCCGCGACCAGGCCACGGGGCGGCGCCGCGCCTTTCTCCGCTTCTTCGCCTGCGGCCAGGACCTCTCGCACGAGGCCCCGGACACCCCCCTCCCGGAGGCGGTGGCGCGCGGGGAGGCCCCCTATCTAGTGGTAGGGGCGATCGCCGGGGGGTAAGGGGACCCCGGAGAAACCCGTGGGCCCCCTTTTCCGTCCAATGGGGGGTCCACGTTCCATTTTGACCCTCTCCCCGGGAACCCGATGCATCGTCGTGTCGCCCTGACCGGTCTCCTGCTCTGCGCCGCCGCCCCGCTCGCGGCCCAGTCCTCCGATCCCTGGGCGGCGCTCCGCCGGCCCAACAGCTTCACCCCCCGCCCCACCACCGGCGCCATCACCGAGAACGACCTCCGGTCCCGCATCTTCCGCTTCGCCGCGGACTCGATGCAGGGGCGGCTCCTCGGCGCGCCCGGCAACGTGAAGGGGACGGACTACATCGCGGCCGAGCTGCGGCGCCTGGGGCTCGAGCCGGCGGGGGAGAACGGCACCTACTTCCAGACCCTGCCGCTCGTCTCGCGCGGGCTCGACACCACCTCGGCGCTCACCGTGGGTGACCGGACCTTCCGCCCCTGGGGGGATTTCATCCCGCGCGACCAGGGCCCCGGCACCCGCGCCATCGCGGGGGTCCCGGTGGTCTGGGGGGGAGACTTCAGCGACACCACCACGCGGCTCTCGGCCGAGGCGGCCGCGGGGAAGCTTGTGGTGCTCGTCTCGTCGGCGCCGGTGCCCGGCAACCCGCCCGGGGTGCCCAACCGCGGCGAGGTGAACACCCTGTACCGGAACGCCGCCGGCGTCGCCATCATCGCGCTCGACGGGATGCCCGCCGCCGACGTGGAGGGGTTCCAGCAGCCACTCGAGCTCATCCTGGGCGACGAGAACCCCGCCCTCCCCGCCTACCTCTATATCAGCAAGGCGATGGGCGAGGCGTTGATGGGGGGCCCCACCGCGGGCCTCGCTACCGGCGCGGCCGGGCGGCCCGTGGCGGGTGAGGTGCGCTGGGTCAACACGCCGAGCCCTAACCCGGCGCGGAACGTCGTGGCGATCCTGCGCGGGAGCGACCCCGCGCTCCGGAACGAATACGTCGCCATCGGCGCGCACAACGACCACGTGGGGACGGGGCGCCCGGTGGCGCACGACTCGGTGTATATCGTGAACCACCTCTTCCGGCAGCAGGGGGCCGAGGACCCGCCGGTGGACTCGCTCACCC
>DASTRQ010000226.1:0-13119 GCA_035761145.1 Gemmatimonadales bacterium | reverse complement strand
CGAGAGGTCGAAGAGGTTCCGGGTCTGGCTGTCGAAGCTCCGGATGCCGCGCTCGCAGAGGATCACGTCGCCGTTCCCCTCGGCCAGGAGGTACTCGGCCGAGAGGAGCAGCTCCTGGATCGTGGCGGAGAGCCCCCGCTTGAGGAGCACCGGCTTCTTGAGCTTCCCGGCGCGCTTGAGCAGGGAGTAGTTCTGCATGTTGCGCGCGCCGATCTGGATGATGTCGGCGTACTCGGCCACCAGCTCCGCGCCCTCGGGGTCCATCGCCTCGGTGACGACGAGGAGCCCGGTCTCCTCGCGCGCCTTGGCGAGGAGCTTGAGGCCGGGGAGGCCGAGCCCCTGGAACGAGTAGGGGGAGCTGCGCGGCTTGAAGGCGCCGCCCCGGAGCACGGTGGCCCCCGCCTCGCGCACGGCCAGCGCCGCCGCGATGATCTGCTGCTCGTTCTCGACGGAGCAGGGGCCCGCCATGACGACGGTCTCCTCGCCCCCCACCGTGAGCCCCCCGGGGAGGCGCACCACGGTGTTCTCGGGGCGCCACTCCCGGCTGGCCTGCTTGTAGGGGGGAGTGACGTGGAGGCACTCATAGACGCCCGGGAGGGCGCTCAGGCGGTCGCCGTCCACGCGGCCGTCGTTGCCGACGATGCCGACGGTCGTGCGCTGCCGCCCCGGCATGGGCCGGGCCTCGTACCCCATCTCCTCGATCACGGTCACGACGCCCCGGATCTCCTCCTCGGTGGCGTCGTGCCGCATGATGACCAGCATCGGGACCTCACAGAGACGAAATGAGCGGGGTCCGGGTGGGACCCCGCTCGGTGAAGCCTATACGGGAACGGAACTTACGTCCAGCGCCGGGGCTACTCCTCGGCCGCGGGGGCCCCGCCGGTGCGGGCCACCTGGTCGGCCTTCACGTTGGCGGGGTTGAAGCGGCGGGCGGCGGCCAGGAGCCGGGCCATCGTGTCGTCGAAGTCGGGGTGCTTCTCCTTGACGAACCGGAGATGGTTGATCCGGGCCACCACGAACGCCTTGAGGTAGGGGCTCTCGAGCCCCCGGGCCTTGAGCTGCTTGACCGCCTCGTTGACGTGCTCGTTGAGCTCGAGGAGCTGGGCGGCCCGGGCGCGGCGCGTCTCCAGGGCGGCGGGGAGCCTGGCGCCGAGGAACTGGTCGATGCGCTTGAGGATCGGGTGGTAGGCGCCGCCGGAGAAGCGGCCGTTCTGCTCGTAGCAGAGGCCCAGGGTGATGAACGCCGCCTCCTCGAAGACCTCGGCGTAGCCCTTCTCGGCGCCGTCGTCCATCCCGGCGAGGGCCTGGGCCAGGCGCGCCACCTCGAGCGACTTCTCGCGCAGGTTGTGCGCCTTCTCGGTATTGAGCGCCAGGATCCGGTGCGCCACCTCGGGCTCGGGGACCACCAGCGCGGTGATGGCGCGGGCGCCGAGCTGGGTCATCGCGCCGAGGCGGTGGTAGCCGTTGGGGGACCAGTACATCCCCTCGGGGGCGGGGACGGCCACGATCGGGTCGAGGAAGCGGTCGAGCTTGTCGATCGCGTCCGCGAGCCGGGCCACGTGGGTGTCGGAGAGGTCGCGCTGGTAGGGGGTGGGGGCCACGCGCTCGATGGGGAGCGCGGCCAGGACCTGCCACCGCCCGCCGAGGGGGTCGCGGTAGGTGGCGAGGACGGCGCCGCCGTCGTCGGCGATCCGCTCCGCCAGCGCGGCGACGGCCGCGGGGGGCTCGGTGTGGGCGAGCCGGGTGGCCTCGAGGCCGCGGGTCTTCGCGGCCGCGGCCTTCTTGGCGCGCTTGGGCGCGCGCTTCTTCTTCGGGGCCGGCATCAGCGCCTCGGGGTCAGGCCGCCACGTTCTCGCCCAGGCGCACCCCCACGATGGTGCTCACCCCGGGCTCCTGCATCGTGACGCCGTACACCGCGTCGGCCGACTGCATCGTGCGGGGGTTGTGGGTGATGACGATGAACTGGGTGCCGGCCTTGAACTCGTCGAGCAGCCGGGTGAAGCGGCCCACGTTGGCGTCGTCGAGCGGGGCGTCCACCTCGTCCATCAGGCAGAAGGGGCTCGGCTTGGTGAGGTAGATCGCGAAGAGCAGGGAGGTGGCCACCAGCGTCCGCTCCCCCGAGGAGAGCAGGTGGATCCGCTGGGTGCGCTTGCCGCGCGGGGCGGCGTGGATCTCGATCTCGCTCTCGAGCGGCTCGTCGGGCTGGGCCAGCCGGAGTTCGCACTCGCCCCCGCCGAACAGGGTCTGGAAGACCTTGTGGAAGTTGAGCCGGATCGCCTCGAAGGTCTCCAGGAACATCGTGCGCGCGGTGCCGTCGATCTCGCGGATGGCCTGCTGGAGGCTCTGCCGCCCCGCCACGAGGTCGTCGCGCTGGGTGATGAGGAACTCGAGCCGCTTGGTCTCCTCGGCGTGTTCCTCGAAGGCCAGCGCGTTGACGGGGCCGATCTGCTCCAGCTGGTCCACGATGCGCGCCGACTCGTTCTCGAGCGACTCCTCGTCGAGGTCGAGCACCGGCGCCTCGCCGAGGAGCTGGTCCACCGGCTTCCGCCAGTCGGCCTCGATCCGCTCCACGATGGAGCGGCGGCGCGCGGTGAGCTCGGTGGCCTCGAGCGCCAGGGTGTGGTGCTCCTCGGTCATCGCCTCGACGGCGTGGCGGCCGGCGTTGAGCGCCTGCTCGGCCACGGTGAGCGCCGCCTCGGCCTCGCCGGCGCCGATCTCGACGTCGCTCGCGGCGGCCTCGAGCTCCAGCAGGGCGATGCGCTTCTCGGCCCGCAGCTCCCCCCACTCGGCGCGCTGGGCGTCGAGGGCGTGGATGTCGGCGTCGAGGCGTCCCAGCTCCTCGGCCAGCGCCTGCAGCAGCGCCTCCGCCTCCTGGCTGGTGCGCTCGGCGCGCTCCAGGCGCTCGGTGGCGGCCTGCAGGCGGGCGGCCACCTGCGCCTCCTGCACCTGCCAGTGCACCCGCGCCTCGCGCGCGGTCTCCTGGTCGCCGTCGAGCCGGGTCAGGTGCGCGCGCGCCTCCGCGAGGCGCTCCTCCTGCTTCACGCGCCCCAGGTCCCCTTCGGTGAGGGCGCGGTCGATCTCGGCCAGGCGCCCCTCGGCGCGGGCCAGGCGCTCGGCGGTGACCCCCACCTGGCGCTCCGACTCGGCCAGGTCGCGGCCCACGGTGCCGAGCACGCGGACCGCGTCCTCGCGGTGGGCCACCGCCTGGCGCTCCGCCTCGCGGGCGCGCTCCGCGTCCTGGGTGGCCTGCTCCAGCCCCTGTTCGAGCGCGGCGAGCTGGCCCACCGTCGCGGCAAGGGCGGCGTCGGCGCGCTGCAGCCGGGTCTCGGCGGCGGCGAGGTCGCCGGTGAGCGACTCGAGGTCGGCGCGGCGGCGCAGGGGACCCTGCTGGGCCTGGCCGGTGCTCAGGTACACCGCGCCGTTGGGGCGCTGCAGCGCCCGGCCCGCGGGGTCGAGCACCTCGGACCCCGCCACCAGCGCCTGCACCCAGGCGGTGGCGGGCTCGAGCACCTGCAGCCCGTGGCCGATGGGGCGCCCCGCGGCTCCCGCCGGGCCGGGGAAGACCGGCAGGAGCACCAGCGCCCCCGCCTGCGCCTCCTGGTGCCAGGCGAGGATGGCGCTCACCGCGGCGCGGTCGCGCACCAGGACGGCGTGGAGCCAGTCGCCCAGCAGGCGTTCGGCCAGGTCGGCGTCCTCGCGACTCGTCGTGATGAAGTCCGAGAGGGGGCCCAGCACCGCGTCGCCGAAGCGCTCGCGCACCGCCAGCAGCGCCGCCGCGCCGGGGGCGAGCCCCACGCGGTCGCGCTCGAGCTCCACCAGCGCCTGGCGCCGCGCGCTCACCTGGGCCAGCGTCTCCTCGGCGGTGCGGCGCTCGGCGCGCTCCAGCGCCTCGCGCCGGCGCGCCTCGGCCACCTCGTGCCGCGCCTGCTCGGCGCGCTGGGCCGCCACCCGGCCCGCCTCGGCGGCGCGTTCCGCCCCCTCGACCGTCTCGTCCCGCCGGCGCTCGGCCGCGGCGAGCTCCGCCGCCAGCTGCGCCTGCCGCCCCGCGTGGTGCGAGGCCTGCTCGCGCAGCGTCTGGAGGTCGCGCTCGAGCGCGGTGCGCTCCCCCTCCAGCGACTTGAGCGCGGTGACCCCCTGCTGGACCTCCTCCTCCAGCTGGCGCACCCGCTGGCGGGCCTCGGCCAGCTGGTCGCGCACCGCCTGCTCGGCCTGGGTGCGGGCGAGGAGCTCCTGCTGGATGCGGCCGTGCTCGGCGACGGCGGCGGTGCGTTCCTCCACCGCGGCCTCGCGTTCGCGCCCGGCGTGGGCGCGCCGCTGTTCGAGCGTGTTGCGCTCCTCGGCCGCGCGCACCTTGCGGGTGGCGGCGTTGGCCAGGCGCTCGGCGGCGAGGTTGAGGTCGCCGTCGAGGCGCCCCAGCTCCACCCGCACGGCGCCGAGCCGGCGGACGATCTCGGTGCGCTCGGCCTCGACCGAGGCGCGGGCGCGGGCCGCCTCCTCGCGGGTGTGCTCGGCGGTGGCGAGCGCCTCGCGCGCGGCGGGGAGGTCGGTGGCCAGCGCCTCGCGGCGCTCGCCGTGGTGGGCCAGGCGCTGGTCGATGCCGTCGAGCTGGCGCCGGGCCAGCGTGAGCTGCACCGCGAACTTCTCCTCCATCAGCTTGGCGTGCCGCTCGGCCTTCCCCTTCTGGCGGGCGAGGGAGCGGAGCTGGCTCTGCACCTCGGCGATGAGGTCCTCGACCCGCTGGAGGTCCTGGCCGGTCTCCTCGAGGCGGCGCTCGGTGCTGTGCTTGCGGTCGCGGTAGAGCCCGATCCCCGCGGCCTCCTCGAACAGCGAGCGGCGCTCGTCGGCGCGGTCGGAGAGGAGCCGGTCGATCGCCTTGGCCTCGATGACCACGCCGGCGTCGGAGCCGAGGCCGGTGCCGCGGATCAGGTCGTGGATGTCGCGCAGGCGGACGGGGGACTTGTTGAGCAGGTAGTCGCTCTGCCCGGAGCGCGAGAGCCGCCGGGTGATCACGACCTCCTTGTACGCGATGGGGAGGTCGCCGTCGCTGTTGTCGAGGAAGAGCGAGACCTCGGTGACGTTGACCGGCCGGCGCTGGGACGAGCCCTGGAAGATCACGTCCTCCATCTTGCCGCCGCGCAGCAGCCGGGCCGACTGCTCGCCCAGCACCCAGCGCACCGCGTCGGAGACGTTGGACTTGCCGCAGCCGTTGGGGCCCACGATCGCCGTGACGCCGTGCCCGAAGTCGAGGGTCACCGTGTCGGCGAACGACTTGAAGCCCGACAGCTCGAGCTTGGTGAGCTTCATCAGCGGTCCTCGGGGAGGTACAGGAAGTAGGGCTGGCCGAGGCGGGTGCCGGCGGAGTCGGCGGCCTCGCGCGAGGGGTAGGGGCCCAGCACCACGCGGTAGAACTCGTCGCTCTTCCGGGGCCGGATGACCGACGCCGGGAGGCCCTGGCGCTTGAGCTTGCTGCTGAGCTCCTCGGCCCAGGCGGGGTTCTGCGAGGAGCTGAGCTGGACGTACACCACCGCGGTGGGGGCGGCGGGCGCGGCGGCGGCGGTGTCGGGGCCCGCCGCGACGGCGGCCTCGGTCCGCGGGCTCCAGTCGAGCACCTGCCAGAGGTCGGCGGCGCCCTTCTTGACCCGGCCGCTCTCCTTGAGGTCGGAGGCGAGGAGGTCGTACGCCACGACGTCGGCCCCCTCACGCACGAGGAGCCAGCGGCCCCCCGCCACGGTGGGGAGGTCGTCCTTCCAGCCGGTGTTCCAGGAGGCCAGCAGCTCCCCCTTGATCACGTCCACCACCCAGATGGAGTCGCCGTCCGCGGGACGGACGAGGAGGAAGCGCCCCATCGGGTCGGGGCGGAGGGCGGCGCCGTCGCCGGGGAGGTCCCAGCGCGCCACGCGCCGCCAGGTGTAGCGGTCGAAGCTCTGCACCTGCGCGTCGCCGGCGACGGTGACGTAGAGCCGGTGGCCGGAGGGGGAGAAGGCGAGCCCCTGCGGCTTGCCGCCGACGTCGAGGCGCGGCGGCGTGTCGCGGTCGCCCGGCTCGAGGAGCGCCACGCCGTCGGCGGTGCCGGCGGCGAAGATGTCGCCCCAGGGGGCGTGCACCGCGTGGGCGGCCGGGAAGGGGAGGCGGCGCGGGGCCTGGCTCTGCGTGGCCACCACGAGCCCGGAGTCTCCCGGGAAGAGCGCGTACACCTGGTCGCTCCCCGTGCCGACGAGCCCCACCGGCACCGCCGGGAGCTTCCCGGGGTACGCGTTGGGGAGGCGGCGCGCCACCGAGGAGAGGGTCCGGTCGGTGGCCACGGCGTAGACCACGCCGTCGGGGCCCGAGGCGGCCTGGACCACGTCCCTCAGGAAAGGACGCGCCCGCCCCGACTCGAGGTCGAGCGCGTAGACCACCTCCGCGCGGTCGAGCGCGTAGGCCTGTCCCTGGTCGAGGTCCACTCCCACCACGCGGGTGAGCGCCGGGGTGGTGCCGTGGGCCTCCCAGCGCGCCGGGGCGAGGGTGGGGAAGCGGTACAGCGCCGGCGTCCCGCCCCCCACTGGCCAGCGGAGCAGGGTCACCTGCGTCACCTGCGTCCCGGCGGCGTCGGGGATCGGGGGAGGACCGCCCGAGCCGCAGGCGGCCAGGGCAAGGATGAACAGGAGGGGGACGTGTCTTTCGGGGGGGATCACGGCCCAAGTTTAAGGGGTCGGACGGGGGCGTTCAATAGAGGGGACAGGCGCGGGAGGCGCGAGAGGCGCGAGAGGATTGACAGTCGCGAGAGGCGCGAGAGGCGCCGACGCTGTCGAGGCTAGATGCCCCTCGCGCCTTACGCGCCTTACGCGCCTCACGCGCCTTTCACTCCCCTACCAGGTCGGCCCGATCGAGAGGGTCCAGTAGCCGCCCACGGCGCGGCGGTCCTGGGGGATGGAGTAGTCGCCCCGGAGGATCAGGAAGCCGAGCAGGTTGCCGCGGATGGAGAAGCCGAGGGTCTGGAGCGGCTTGCGGAAGCGGATGATGTCGGCGCCGGCGGGGCGGTCGAACTCGACCCGCGAGTCGGGCTGCCAGGCCACGCCGGCGTCCCAGAAGAAGGCCCCTTCGATGGGGGGGAAGCCCACGGGGAGGAAGCCGAGCGAGGCGTTGAGGAGCGGGAAGCGGAGCTCCGCGCTCACGAGCGCGGCCGAGTTGCCGATGAGCTGGTCGAGCTCGGCGCACCCCGAGTAGGTGCCGGGGTCGCTGGTGGTGCGGCACTCGTTGCGGTAGTACGAGCCCGAGGTGTGGCCGCGGAGGAGGTCGGTGCTGCCCAGGAAGATCGGCGCCAGGTTGGCCTCGCTCCCGAGCCGGCCGATGTAGAGCCCGCGCGAGGCGAAGACGAACGGCCCCACCAGGTGGTCGTAGCGGCGGTAGTCGGCGGTGAACTGGGTGATGTTCCAGTCGCCGAAGGCGCGCGCCACCTCGTAGCGGCTGCGGCGGCCCACGAGCGGCCCCACGTAGCCGAAGATGGTGTTGTCGAACGTGAGCGCCAGCGAGGGCTGCACGAAGTCGGCGCCGGGGAGGTCGATGAGCTTGCTGTCGTACTCCTGCACCACCTGGCCGGTGAAGGGGTCGTACGCCTCGGAGAACTGGCGGATGCCGTCGTCGAGGTGGGTGGCCTGGACCCCCGCCTCCAGCCGGCGGTAGCGGCTGAGCGGGTACGCCGCCTGGGCGATGGCGCTCCGGAAGACGAGGCGGCGGACGTTGGTGATGAACTTGTTGGTGCCCCCCGGGCCGGTGCCCACCTCGATCTCGCTCGGCGCCAGGTAGAAGTACGGCTGCTGCTGCAGCGCGACGAGGTAGTTGATGCGGGCGCGCTGGTTGGCGTAGGCGGCCAGCACGTCGGCCTCGTCGAGGCGGCCGTTGACGTAGCCCGAGAAGATGAGGCTCTGGTCGCCCAGGAGGTCGCTCAGCACCACCGTGGTGCCGCCGTAGACGCCGCGGCCGAAGTTGTCGCGGGTGTACCCCACGGTGGGGGGCGCCACGTAGTCGGGGGTGAACTTGACGTGGTAGCGCTTGCGGGTGAACTCGGCGGTGTCGGGGAGCGCCAGGGTGTCGTTGGCGAGCAGGCGCGACACCGAGACCGGCGGCGGCGTGGCCGAGTCGCGCGCGGGGGTGGCGTCGGCGGCGCGGAAGCCGTGGTCGCCGCGGTAGAAGCTCCCGCCGGCCGCCTGGCCGGGGGCGGCGGCGGTGTCCGCGCTGTCGGCGCGCGCGGCGGGGGGGGCGTAGTCCCGGGTGACGCGGCTGGGCGGGGCCACGTTGAGCTGCGCCAGGACGGGGGGACCGGTGGTCGAGTCCACCCAGGGCGCCTTCTTGAGCGCCCGCGGGTTCACCACGGTGTAGATGTCGTACTCGTTGTGCTGGTAGTAGACGAACGCCAGCCGGTCGGCCTCGCGCGCCCACGAGAGCACCGGCGAGATCGGGGTGATCCCCTGCGCACCGGTGAAGAGGTCGCTGATCTGGTAGACCTGGCGGTCGCCGAGGTCGTACAGGTACAGGTTGGCCACCCCGTTGCGGTCGCTGGCGAAGGCGAGCTCCCGGCCGTCGGGGGACCACTGCGGGCTCACGTTGCGCCCCCGGTCCATCCCGGGGAGCATCACCACGCTGTCGGCCTGGAGGTCGTACAGCGCCAGGCGGAGGTTCCCGATCCGGAGCTGGTCGAAGTCGGTCTCGGGCCCGCGGTCGGTGCTGAAGGCGAGCCAGCGCCCGTCGGGGGACCAGACGGGGTTGAGGTCGGCGTACTTGTCGTGGGTGAGGCGGCGGAGCCCGGTGCCGTCGGCGTTGATGACGAAGAGGTCGCTGAGGCCGCCGTCGAGCCCGGTGAAGACGATCTGCCGGCCGTCGGGGCTCCACGAGGGGTTGGTGGCGCCGCTCAGCGGGATCTCGAGCTGCCGCACGAGCTTGTTGCGCCGCACGTCGATGGTCAGCAGCACGTCGCGCGGGCCCCGCTTGGCCACGGTGACCACCTGGCGGCCGTCGGGGCTCCACGCCGCGGAGCTGTTGATGAAGCGGTAGGTCTCGTAGTCGCTCGACCAGGTGCTCTTGTACACCCGGCGGCGCACCCGGCCGGTGTTGCCGTCGGCGAGCCAGAGGTCCACGGTCCAGCCGCCGCGCTCGCTGAAGAAGACCACCTGCGCGCCGTCGGGGGAGAGGGCGGGGGCCACGTTGTACACCCCGCCGTCGCGGCGGCGGGAGACGAGCTCCTGGCCGAAGTCGCGCGCCTTCTCCTTGTCGGCGATGGCGGGGAGGAAACGGCGCTGGACGGCGTCGTGCCACTCCTCCGAGAGCTGCTCGCTGCTCATCCCGAGGGTGCGGCGGATGCTCCCCTCGACGCCGCCGGCCAGCGTCCCCTTGAGCAGGGCGCCCACCGCCTCGTCCCCCCAGCGCTCGCCGATGTAGGCCAAGAGCGCCTGCCCGAAGCGGTAGGGGAAGATGTTGGGGTCGTACGTCATCTGCTCGATGGTGGGGAGCTTGCCGTCGAGCACGGCGTCGCGCACCCACATCGCGGTGTTGGCGTCGGTGGGGCCGCTGGAGAGGTACTCGGCCATCCCCTCGACGAACCACCCCGGCGGGTTGATGGCCACGAGCGCCCCGATGTTGCCCGCGCGCCCGCGCGCCCAGATGTCGTACTGGAACTGGTGCACCATCTCGTGCGTGAGCACGTGCTCGAAGTCGGCGTAGGAGCCGGGGAAGGGGAGCACGTTGCGGTGCTTGTAGGCGTCGGTGACGCCCTCGACCCCCTCGCTCACGCCGCCGGGGATGGCGTTGGTCTGCTGGAAGTCCGAGTGCGAGGCGTAGAGGATGATCGGCTTGCGCTCGCGGAACTGGTAGTCGAGCAGCCGGGAGAGCCGGGCGTAGCTGCGCTCGGCCATCCGCGCGGCGTCGAGCGCGGCGGCGCGCTCCTCGTCGTAGTAGTAGACGTCGAAGTGCTCGGTCTGCAGGACCTGGAAGTCGAACGTCCGGTACTGCACCCGGTTCTGCCCGAAATACTGCGCGTGCGCCGCCCCCGGCAGGGCGCCGAGCCCCGCCAGCACGAGCCACGCACGACCGATCATCCGCTTCACGAGGACCTCCCCGGACCCGTCAGCCGGTGCGGAGCATCGGGGCGTCGCCCCAGAGCCGCTCCAGGCGGTAGAACGCGCGGGCCTCCGGATGGAACAGGTGGACCACCACATCCACGAAATCGAGCAACACCCACCGCCCCTGCGACAGCCCCTCGGCGTGGTGCGGCCGCTGCCCCAGCGGCGCCAGCGCCTTGGTGACCGCGTCGGCCAGGCCGCGCACGTGGGTGTCCGACGTGCCGCTGGCCACGATGAAGAAATCGGTGGCGTCGGTGAGCCCGCGCAGGTCGAGCACCACCACGTCCTGCCCCTTGAGGTCGTGCAGCGCCTGGACCGCGGCCTGCACGTTGCGGGGGAGCGCCGCGCTCACCTGGCCGACCCCGGCACCCCGTCCTCCACCTGCCAGAACACCGCCCACGCCCCCGGCCCGACGTGGGTGCCGAGCACCCCGGTGGCCAGGTTGACGATCACGTCCTTGGGGCGCCACGCCGCCACCAGCGCGGTCCGCACCCGCTCGGCCATCTCCGGCGCCTCCGCGTGCACGATCCCGAACCGCACCGACCGCGGGCGGGGGCTCAGCTGCTTCTCGAGCAGGGAGAGCACCCGGGGCACCACGTTCTCGCGCCCGCGCACCCGGTCCACCGGGATGATCCGCCCCGCCGCGTCGAGCCCCAGGATCGGCTTTACGTCGAGCATCCCCGCCAGCCACGCCTTCCCCTTGGAGACCCGTCCCGAACGGAGCAGGTTGTCGAAGCGGTCCACCGTCAGGAAACACCCCGACCGCCCGCGGATCCGCTCCAGCTCGGCGGCGATCTCCGCCGCGCCCCACCCCGACTCCGCCAGCTCGGTGGCGCGGAGCGCCAGGAGCCCCAGGCCGAGCGAGGCGGAGCGGCTGTCCACCAGGTGGATCCCCTCGAGCCCCGCCGCCTTCACCGCCGCCATCCCCGACTGCAGGGTGCCCGAGAGGGCGCCCGAGAGGAGCACCGCCACCACCTCGTCGGCCCCGGTCTTGGCGTCGCGGAACGCCTGGATGAAGTCGGCCGGCGTGGGCTGCGACGTGGTGGGGAGGACCTTGCTCTCCCGCATCAGCCGGTAGAACTCCTCCGGCTTGAGCTCCACCCGGTCGCGGTAGGTGCGCTCCCCGAACATCACCTGCAGGGGCACCAGGGCGATGTGGTGCCGGTCGAGCACCGCGTCGGGGAGGTCGGCGGAGGAGTCGGCCACCACCGCCACGGGGCGGCGGTCGCCGTGGGCCAGCTTCCGGTGCTGGGCCCGCATGTCCTCGGCCTTGGTGTGGTCCACCGTCCCCCAGCGCGCCGCATAACTGAAGACGGCCTCGGGGGTGTCCGTATGCACATGCACCTTGAGGAGCCCCGCCGCCACGACCACCACGAGGGAGCCGCCGAACTGGCGCATCGCCGCCCGGATCTCGTTGGCGGGGGGGAAGGACTCCCCCTTCACCATCACCTCGGTGCAGTAGTGGTAGTCCCGCTCGGCCGCCACGGCGGCGTGCGCGGCGGGGGCCAGCTCCGCCTCGGTGGGGAGGGGGAACGCCTCGGCGGCCCTGATCGGGTCGCCGCGCATCAGGCGGACGATCCCCTCGAACATCAGCACGAACCCCTTGGCCCCCGCGTCCACCACCCCGGCGTCGCGCAGCGCGGCCAGGAGCTCGGGGGTGCGGGCGAGCGAGGCCTCGCTCTCCTCGAGCAGGGCGTGCATGAAGGCGGCGAGGTCGTCGGTGCGCCGGGCGGCGCGGAGGGCGGCCTGGGCGGCCTCGCGGGCCACGGTCAGGATGGTGCCCTCGCGCGGGTCGTCGAGCGAGGTCTCGAGGTGCGCGGCGCCGGCGGCGAGGCACTGCGCCAGCTCGCGGGTGTCCAGGGTGAGACGGGGCCCGCTGGCCTCGGCGAAGCCGAGGAGGAAGTGGGCCAGCATCATCCCGGAGTTGCCGCGGGCGCCGAGCACCGCGCCGCGGGACATCGCCTGGACCGCCTCGGGGAGCGGGGCGTCGCCGAGCACCCGCAGGGCGTCGGCGACGGCGCGGAGGGTCAGGCTGAAGTTGGTCCCCGTGTCGCCGTCGGGCACGGGGAAGACGTTGATCCGGTTGATCTCGTCGCGACGCCCCCAGACCCAGTCCGAGGCGGCGAAGAGGCCCCGCGCCAGGCGGGGGCCGTCCACGTAGCTGATGCCCACGCGGGCCTCAGGCCCCCTGGACCGTCACGCGCACCTGGGCGGTGACCTCGGGGTGGAGCTTGACGCTCACCGTGTGCTCGCCGGTGGTCTTGATGGGATGGCCCAGGTCCACCCGGCGCTTGTCCACCACGAACCCCTGGTGGGCGAGCGCCTCGGCGATGTCGGCGCCGCCGATGGAGCCGAAGAGCTTCCCTTCCTCCCCCGCCTTGGCGGTGAGGGTGACGCGGGCGCCGGCGAGCCGCCCCGCCAGCTCCTCCGCCGCGGCCTTCTCGGCCGCCAGCTTCCCGGCGCGGGCCGCCTGCTCGGCGGCGATGCGCTTCTTGTTCCCCTCGGTGGCCTCGTAGGCCAGGTTGCGGGGGAAGAGGAAGTTGCGGGCGTAGCCGTCCTTGACCTTCACCACCTGGCCGGCCTTGCCGAGCGCCTGCACGTCCTCGCGAAGGATCACTTCCATCGGTCACGCTCCCTCGGCGGGCGCGGGGCGCCGCCGGAAATCGACCCAGGTATCCGCCACGCCGAGCCCCATCAGGGCGGCCAGCGCGAAGGGCAACAGGAGAAACAGAACCGCGAACCCGATCACCAGCAAGAGCGGCGGGGGGAGCCGCTTGAGGCCGGGGAGGGCCACCGCCCAGCCGCGCCCCATATAGAGGCCCCCCATCACCGCCAGGAGGTTCACCGGCCAGGACGCCCCGGCGGGGAGGAGCCCGGCGGCCTGCGCCACCATCGCCCCGAGGCCCAGGAGGAGGGCCCAGACGAAGTGGTCGCTGAAGCGGAACGCCGAGACCGGCCCCGGCGGCTCCCCGATGGGGGTACTGGCGATGATGTGATGCCAGCGCCACGCCACCCCCAGCCCGAC
>DASTRQ010000225.1:0-17311 GCA_035761145.1 Gemmatimonadales bacterium | reverse complement strand
AGCGCCGCCGGGCGCGTCACGCCCCCGCCTCGCGCAGCGCGCCGCGCGCGCGCCAGAGGGCCTTGGCCTCGCGCCACGGGTCGAGCCGGGTGGCGCGCTCGCGAAGGTCGAGCCGCTCCGGGGCGTCGAGCACGTCCACCCGGCGCGCCTGGCGGCCCACCTTGGCGATGAGCTCCGCCCGCGCCGCCCAGCCGTCGAGCGTGAGCAGGGGGTCGCTCCCCTGCAGCGCCGCGCGCACGCTCGCCAGCCGGAGCGCCACGAACCCCGAGACGAGGTCCCGCACGCCGGCCACGCGCGCGCGCCGCGGTACCAGGAGCGGCGCCCAGCGGCGCAGCCAGCGATAGCCGCGCGGCTCGTCCCCGGCCAGCGTGCCCTGCGCCACGACGAGGTCGGCGCCGCTGTCGAGCCGCTTGATCAGCTCGGGCAGCTGCTCCACGGCGTGGGTGAAGTCGGCGTGCAGCACGATCGCCGCGTCACGCTTGGGGCGGTCGGTGCGCTCGAGGGCCAGGCGCAGCAGCTCCTCCACCGTCCGCGCCGCCCCTTCCGGGCGGGCGTGCCGGATCACCTCGAGCGGCAGCACCTTCTGGTAGCGCTCGAGGACCTCACGGGTGCCGTCGGTCGAGCCGTCGTCCCCCACCAGGAGCTGGTATTCCCGGGGGAACTCGGCGAAGACCTGCCGCACCTTCCAGCACAGGAGCCCGACGGTCTTGGCCTCGTCGCGGCTCGGGATGCATACGTAAATCATTGGAATTCAGAGGGTTCCGTCGAAAGAAGCATACACCGCCCGCACCCGCTCGGCCATCCCGCGCGCGGTGAACTGTGCCACCACGTGCCGTCCCGCCTCCACGCCGCGCCGCCGCGCCGCCGGGTCGTCGAGCAGCCGCGCCACCGCGCGCGCCAGGGCGGCGGCGTCGTCCACCGGGACGAGGACGCCCGCCCCCCCCTCGAGGATGTCGAGCACGCCGCCGCTCCGCGTGGCGATGACCGGCACCTCGAGCGCCAGCGCGTCGAGCACCGAGGTGCCGAGCCCCTCGGTGCGCGAGGGGAGCACGAACAGGTCGGCGCCGCGCAGGAGGCGCACCGGGTCCGGGTGGTGGCCGGGGAGGGCCAGGCGCTCGCCGACGCCCAGCCGGCGCGCCGCCGCGACCAGCGCGGCCCGCAGGGGGCCCTCGCCCGCCACCACCCAGCGCACGTCGTGGCCGGGCGCCAGCAGGCGGAGCGCCTCGGGGATGAGCTCCAGTCCCTTCTCGTCGGTGAGCGCGGCGATGGTGAGCACCACGGCGCCGCCGTTGGGGAGCCGGGCCCACGCGCGCAGGTCCTCGTGGGGCGCGGCGCGGGTGGCCTCCAGGTCGATCCCCGACGGCACGATGCACACCCGCTCCTCCGCCACCCCGTCGTGCAGCAGCTGGTCGCGCACCGCGCGCGAGATGGCGATGACCCGGCGGGCCCGCCGCCAGGTGGCGGGGTGGCGGAGCGCCGACGCATTGCGGCGGGTGGCGATCCAGGGCACGGCGTCGCCGGCGGCCCAGCGCGCCAGGGTCACGGCGTGGCCGTCGTGCGCGTGCAGCAGGGCGGGGGCCTCGCGCGCGGCGCGGCGCGCGGCCCACCAGGCACGCGGGTCGAGGCCCGCCGACCACGGCACCTCGACCACGGGCACGCCGTCGGCGCGGGCGCGCCGCGCCAGCTCGGAGCCCGCGCGGGTCACGAGCCGCTGGTCCACGCCGAGGCGCTGGAGCTCGCGGGCCAGGAGCCAGGTCTGGCGCTGGCCGCCGCGCCACTCGCGGCCGCTGGCGAGGTGGACGACGCGCCTCACGCGGTGGCCGCCGCGAGCGCCGTGCGCAGGTCGCCGAGGGAGAACGGCTTGTGCAGCACCGGCAGCCCCTGGCGTTCCAGGAAGGCGAGCGTGTCGCCGCGGACGGTGTCGCCGGTGCTGAAGATCACCCGCCGCGCCAGCCCCGGGTGTTCCGCCGTCAGCGCCTCGTAGAACTCGCGCCCGCTCACCCGCGGCATCCGGAGGTCGGTGATGATCACGTCCCACGCGCCGGTGCGCGCGGCGTCGAAGCCGGCCGCGCCGTCGGCGGCGGTGGTGACGTGATGGCCCCACGCCTCGAGCGTGGCGCGCAGGTAGTGGAGGATGTGGGGTTCGTCGTCCACCACCAGCACCCGGAGCCCGCCGGGGGCCTCGGGGATGGCCCGCACCGGGTCGGAGACGCGCCCGCGCCCCGGCGCGGGGAGCTCCACCGTGAACGTGGCCCCCTCCCCCGGCGCGGTGACGAGGCCGATGTGCCCCCCGTGCTCGCGCACGATGCCCTGCGCGATGCTCAGCCCGAGCCCCGTGCCGCGCCCCTCCCCCTTGGTGGTGAAGAAGGGGTCGAAGGCGTGTGCCGCCACGTCGGGCGGCATCCCGGGGCCGTCGTCGCGGACGTCCACCGCCACCCCGCCGGCCCGGTGCCGCGCGCGGATCACGATCGTCCCCGGCCGCCCCACCTCGGCGAGCGCCTGCGCGGCGTTGTTGACCAGGTTCAGGAACACCTGCTGCAGCCGCGGCGGGTCGAGGTCGAGCTCGGGGAGGTCGGCCTCGGTCTCGATGGCGAGCTCGATGTTCTGCGTCATCAGCTGGCCGCGGAGCAGCTGCACCACCCCCTCGAGCACCGGGCGCAGCGGCAGCCGCCGGCGCTCCGGCTCGTTGCGCCGCGCGAACCGGAGCAGGTTCTTGACGATGGTGGACGCCCGTTCCGCCTCGCTCCGCAGCACCTCGATGGGCTCGCGCAGCGGCGCGGGCACCGGCGCCTGCTCGGCCAGGAAGTCCGCGAACCCCACCACCGAGGTGAGGGGGTTGTTGAGCTCGTGCGCCACCCCCGCGATGAGTTGCCCGATGGCCGACATCTTCTCCGACTGCAGCAGCTGGTCCTGCAGCCGGCGGCGTTCGGTCTGGTCCTCGAGCACCAGGACCTGTTCGCCGCGGGCGGCGCCGGGGAGGGGGAAGGCGGACGCGAGGAAGGTGCGCCCCCCCGCCCGGAGCTCCACCTCGCGGCGGGTGGCCTCCTCCCCCTCGAGCACCTGGGCGATCCCCTCGCCCCACCCGGGCGGCACCAGCGCGATCCACGGCCACCCCGCCAGCGCGCCGGGGCTGCTCCGCACCAGCTGGCCGAAGCGCCGGTTGGCCTCGGCCACGCGGCCGCGCCGGTCCAGGATGGCGAGCGCGAGGCCGATGCCGTCGGCCACGCGGGCCCACATCGCCGCCGCCGGCGCCCGGGTGAGCTGCGCCAGCACCGCCCCGGTGACGGCGGCGAACGCCTGCACGAGCGCCTCGTCGGCGTCCGACCAGGGCGCGGCGGAGGTGCCGAGCAGCAGCGCCCCAGGGCGTCCCTGCCCGGCCACGAGCGGGACCAGGAGGAGGTGCGGGGCGGGGGCGGTCAGGAGACCGAGGCGTCCGGCCGCCTCCGGCCCCTCGAGCTTGAGAGTTCCGCGCCGCAGTGCGAGAGTAAGAAAGGGGCGGTAGGCCTCCCCGGGGCCGGGGCGGGCGTGCACGGGCGGGCCCGCTTCGGCGTCGCCCTCCTCGAAGGCGAGCGCCAGCACCTGGGGACGGAAGGCCGCGTCCAGCCGGCGGACGAGCGCGGCGGCGAGCTCGCCGCGATCCGCCACCGAGGCGAGGTCACGCGCCAGCTCGGCCACGTGGGACCAGCGATCGCTCACCGGAGGCTCACGCGATGCGACCGATCGGACTGCGGGGACGGATCAGCGACCAGGACGTCCGGCTCACCCTGCTCCTGCTGAGCCGCGGCTCGACACGGCGGCGGCGCGAGCTCGAGGCGCGCCTCCGCGCGGAGGGACCCGACGCGCTGCTCGACGATCCCGAGCTCCTGGAGCGGCTCGTCGCCGTGCGGACGATCCTGGTCCCCTCGGAGCCGCTCTTCTATTACGTGGCGGTGCGCCATACGCTCCTTCGCGCGGGGCTGGATGACCGCGCCCTGGCCGAGTTCCTGGCCGGGCTCCTGATCGAGTTCGGCCAGCGCGACCGCGCCTACCGCGTGGACCGTTCGGACGAGAACGTGCATCGGTACCTGGTGGACCTCCTGGCGGAGCTCGAGGCGAGCGGGCCGGACCGCCGCTTCGCCGTCCTGCTCCACCTGGGCAACTACGCGCTCTGGCTCGCGGGGCTCTTCCCGGACCACATCGCCGCGCGCCGGCTGCGGCACGGCGGCCCCGACGTGAGCTATTACGATGCACTGGGGCGGCGCGGGTATGAAGGGGCGGCGGACCACCCGCTCGCGGCGCCGGCGGGTCTCTCGGTCGTGCTGCACGTGGCCGCCCAGCGATTCCCCACAGTGCGGCTCGCGCTCAACCGGCTGAGCGACCGCGTCTTCTTCCCCGCCGCCTACACCCCCGACCGGATCCTGCGCGACCTGGCGGGGTGAGCGCCCCGCGCCGCCGCCGTCAGCGCCCGGAAGAGCCCGAGGTCGGGCGCGTCCGGGGCGTCCACGCATTCCTCCGGATGCCATTGCACGCCGACGCACCACGCGCCGGCGGTGCCCTCGACCCCTTCGATCACGCCGTCGGCGGCGGTGGCGCAGACGCGGAGCCCCGTGGCGAGGTCGCGGATGGCCTGGTGATGGAACGAATTGGTCCGGAGCGCCCGGCACCCGAGCGCCTCGGCCAGGGCCGTGCCCTCGCCGACCGTCACGTCGTGGGTGCGGGCCTGGCGCGGCAGCCCCGCACCCCGGTGATCCACCGGCCCGGGCCGCTCGCTGGGGAGGTCCTGCCAGAGCGTGCCGCCGAGCGCCACGTTGACGAGCTGCAGTCCGCGGCAGATGGCGAGCACCGGGAGACCGCGGCGGCGCGCCTCGGCGAAGAGGGCGAGTTCGAGGGCGTCGCGATCCGGCTGGACGTCGGTGACCGTCGGGTGGGGCGCGGCGCCGTAGCGCGCCGGCGCGATGTCGGCGCCGCCGGTCAGGAGCAGGGCGTCGGCGCCCTCCAGCAGGGTCGCGGCCGTCTCGGGGGGGAGGAGGGGGGAGGCGATGACCGGCACGCCGCCTCCCGCGAGGGTGGCCCGCACATACGCCGCGTTGACCCCGGTCCGCTCCGCCCCCTCCACCGCGGCGACCCGACCGGTGACGAGCACCCGTGGCGGGGTCACCGGAGGGTGCTGTCGGGGAAGGTGGGACAGCGGGGATCCTCGACGCGCACGGGATCCACCGCGAGCCCCAGGAGCGGCAACCGCGCGTCGCCCACGGTGAGCCGGCCCAGCACCGGGGCGCCCAGGATCGGGGAGCCGTCGTAGATCAGCACGCCGCGCGTCGTCCCGGCGCGGTCGGCCAGGAGCACGCCGAACCCCGGCGTGAAGCCCGCGGGGATCCCGCCGTCCACGCCCACCTCGAGCGAGTCGCCGCGGCGGCCCACCACCGCGGGCCGCGCCGGGCCGGCCACGAACCGCGCGACGAGGCGGGAGGGGAGCTGGGCCGGCGGCGTGGAGAGGGTGGTGCCCGGCGTGTTGAACTCGCTCAGCACCATCGTGGCGCCGGCCACCGCCTGGAAACCGCAGGTGGCCGCGTCCGCGCCCCCCGGGGCGGGGCGGCAGGCGAGGAGGGGGAGCAGGGCGATGGACAGGGACGGGCGCACGGGGCCTCCGGACGGGTCTCGAAAGGTAACGCCCGCCGCGCTTGACGGGTGGGGCTCCGCCGGGGCATTGTTCGCGGTCCCCACCCGGCGCTCGCCGTGGGTCTCTTCGATCGTCTGCGCGACCAGCTCGACCAGCTCCTGGCCCGCGGCTCCGTGCCGCCCGACCCCCGCGAGGACGCGGGCGCGATGGAACGCGCGCTCGTGGACCTGAAGCTCGGGCTCGAGGACCTGCGCCGTGCGCTGGCCGCCACGGAGCGCGAACTCGCGGCCGAGCGCACCCACCTGGCCGATGCCGAGCGCCGCGGGGAGCTCGCCCAGGGGATCCAGGACGCCGAGACCTCGCGCGTCGCCGGGGAGTTCGCGGCGAGGCACCGCGAGCGGGTGGTGGTGCTGGAGCGGAAGGTCGCGGTGCAGCGCGACGAGGTGGCGCTCGCCGAGCGCGAGGCCGCCGAGCTCCTCACCCGTCTCCGCGATGCCAGGCGCGGCCTCGGCGCCGGGGGCCGGAGCCCCTCCCTCGACGCGGCGTGGCAGAGCCTCCAGGCGGCCGGCGGCGAACGGCCCGAGACCGACGCCGAGTCGGAACTGCTCCGCGCCCGCGCCGACCGCGCCGCGATGGAGCAGGCCGCCGACGCCCAGCTCGCGGCGCTCAAGAAGAAGCTCGGTCGGGAGTAAGGGGTGAGGGGCGCGGGGTGAGGGCGTAGCCTCCCACCCGACGTCCACGCCGCCTCACCCCTCACTGCTCACTCCTCACACCACACCAGGCCCCCCAACCCAAAGGTCACCTCGTGACGACCACCACGGCCGACACCGGATTCTTCGGTCATCCACGCGGGCTCTCCACCGCGTTCTTCACCGAGATGTGGGAGCGGTTCTCGTTCTACGGCCTCCGGGCGGTGGTGCTCCTCTACATGACGGCCGCCGTCACCGAGGGGGGGCTCGGCTGGGGGATCGGGAAGGCGGGGGCCATCTACGGCACCTACGCCGCCCTGGTCTACATGCTCTCGCTCCCCGGCGGCTGGGTGGCCGACAAGCTCCTGGGGCTCCGGCGGTCGGTGTTCTACGGCGGGATCCTGATCGCGCTGGGCCAGCTCACCCTGGCCATCCCGGGGGCGGCGATGCTCTTCCCCGGGCTCGGGTTCATCATCCTCGGCACCGGGCTGCTCAAGCCCAACGTCAGCGTGATCGTCGGCGAGCTCTACGGCAAGCACGACCAGCGCCGTGACGCCGGCTTCTCGATCTTCTACATGGGGATCAACCTCGGCGCCACGATCGCCCCGATCGTGGTGGGCGGGCTGGCGCAGGCGCCGGGCTTCCGCGAGCTGCTCCTGCAGTGGGGGCTCAACCCGCTCAACGCCTGGCACTGGGGCTTCGGCTTCGGCGCGCTGGGGATGCTCTTCGGCGTGCTGCAGTTCCGCCTGGGCTACAAGTACCTGGGCGACGTCGGCACCCGTCCCAGCGTCCCCGCCGAGTCGCCCGAAGGGGCGGCCGCCCGGCGCACCGCCTGGATCGGGGGCCTCGGCACGGTGGCGATCCTCGTGGCGGTGGGGCTCCTCGTCACGACCGGGATGTGGAGCGTGGAGGGGGTGGCCGACGGCTTCAAGTACGTCTTCGCCGCGGTGGTGGTCGGGTTCTTCGTCTGGCTCTTCTCGATGGGCAAGTGGACGGCCGAGGAGCGCAAGCGCCTGGTCGTGGTGCTCGTGCTCTTCATCGCCTCGGCGATCTTCTGGGCCGCGTTCGAGCAGGCCCCCTCGACGCTCAACCTCTTCGCGCGCGACAACACCCGCAACAGCATCTTCGGCTGGCAGTTCCCCTCGAGCTGGATGCAGTCGGTCAACTCGACGTTCATCATCCTGCTGGCGCCGGTGTTCGCCTGGATCTGGCTCCGCCTGGGCCGCCGCGACCCGTCGAGCCCGACCAAGTTCGGCATCGGGCTGCTGTTCGCGGGGCTCGGCTTCCTGGTGATGGTGGGCGCGGCGAAGGCGTCGGAGGGGGGCGTCCTGGTGAGCCCGCTCTGGCTCGTGGCGACCTACTTCCTCCACACGGTGGGCGAGCTCTGCCTGAGCCCGGTGGGGCTCAGCTCGATGACCAAGCTCGCCCCCGACCGGGTCAAGGGGATGATCATGGGGGTGTGGTTCCTCGCCACCTCGATGGGGAACCTGATCGCGGGCAACGTGACCAAGCTCTACGCCTCGTTCACCGTGCCGCAGCTCTTCCTGGCGGTGGCGGTGTTCTGCTTCGTGCCGGCGATCGTGATGTTCCTGCTCGTGCGGCCCATCCGGCGGATGCTCGCCGAGGCCTGAGACGGCGCCCGGAACGCGCGCGGGGGGTCCCGGTCACCGGGACCCCCCGCGTCGTCATCGCCCCGCCGCGGCGCTCAGACCACGATGCCGCACGCCAGGCGCGCGTCGCCGCGCAGGAGGAGGAGCGCGGAGCCGTCGCCGCCGAGGAGCTTCGTGGTGTCGATGTGCCCCTTGGGCCAGGCGAAGCGGGCCGAGCCCTGGAAGCGCCCGGCGCTGTCGGGGGCCAGGCGCTCGAGCGTGCGCCAGGGCGCCCCTACGCTCAGGAAGGAAGGGCGTTCGCAGCGGCCGTGCTCATCGAGCACCGCCTCCACCGGCGCGTCGCCCAGGCTGTGGAGGTCGAACCGGATGGTGAGGCCCACCGAGTCCCCCTGGAACGTGGCCACGCCCACGGGGCGGCCGTCGGCGTCGTAGAGCGCCACCGGGAGCGACTCGATGGGCGTCGGCGGCGGGCCGAAGGCGATGGCGCAGCCGGCGAGCAGGAGCAGGGCCAACGAAAGCGAAGTGCGCACGTCAGGGTCCGGGGGCGCGAAGGGTCCGGGAGGAGCTGAGGAGACCGACGACCTCGCCGTCGGGGCCGCGGAAGGGCGCCACGACGGTGTCCATCTCGCGCGCGCCTCCCGGCAGGGGAAGCTCGGCGCGTACGTGGAGCGGGTCGCCGGTGGCGAAGACCTCGCGGTGCTGCTCCGCCAGCCGGAGGGCGAGGTCGGGGGCGAGCACGTCGTACACGGTGCGCCCCATCACCTCGTCCCGCCCGAGCCCCGCGGCCTCGCGGGCGAAGGCCTCGCTCACCATCGAGAAGCGCTGGGTGGCGCGGTCGATCACGTAGAAGAGGTCGGGGAGGACGGCGAGCACCGCGTCGCGTTCCTGCCCGCGCCGGTCGAGCTGGCGTTCCAGGGTCCGCGCCTCCTCCGCGAGGGCGCGCACCCGGTCGGCAAGGGCGCTCTCCTCCCGCCGGCGCTGGGCCAGCGACTGTTCGAGCTGCCGTTCCGCCTCGCTGAGCGGCACCGGGAAGTTCCCCGTGGCCTGGGGGAGGTCGGCGCCGGCCGGGGCAGGGCGGCGGGACGCCCGCACGGTGGTGGCGAGGAGGAGCCCCGTGAGCGCGGCGGTGGCGAGATAGCTGTGCAACAGCAGCAGCGACTCGTTCATGTCGCCCCCCACCAGCGGGCCGCGCCCGATCGCCGTCCACCGGACCGCCACCACCGCGATGGCCAGCGCGCTCAGCACCGTGGCGCGGCGGCCCAGGCGGAACGCGGTCCACGACAGGAACCCCACCGGCAGCGCGAGCAGGATGGTGGCGGTATGCGGGGGGAGGAGGGGCCCGAAGGCCAGGGCGAGGAGGAGCGCGAGCATCCCGCCGCTCGCCCAGGCCAGCGAGGCACGCTCCCCCGGGAAGCGCGGCCACCCGAGCCGGCCGAAGAGCACGACGACCGGGGCGACGAGGATCACGCCGGCGGCGTCGCCGAGCCACCAGGTGACCCACACCTGCCCGGCGTGCTCGGGGGTCAGCGCGTCACCGCGGAGGAGGAGCACCGTGCCGAGCGAGGCGCTCAGCATCGTGCTGAGGAGGCCGGCGAGCCCCACGAAGGCGAGCACGTCGCGGGGGCGGGCGAGGTCCTCGCCGTCCCCCTGCACGAGGCGGATGAGCGTGCTCCCCGCCACCGCCATCAGGCTGCTGCCGGTGGCGATGCCGAGCGCCAGCACCATCGGCATCGGCTGCTCGAGCAGCGGGCCGTGGAGGTAGAACCAGAGGTTGTAGGCGAACGAACCGATCCACACCGCCGGCCACATCCCCTGGCCCCAGAGCACCAGGGCGCCGACGGCGAGCCCCGAGGGGATCCAGACGGCAGTGTCGTTGCCCGGGGGGATGGCGAACGCCTGCCCGAGCCGCGCCGTCACCGCATAGGCGAGGGCCAGGGCGAGGAGGCGGATGGGGTAGGCGGGGGTGCTGCGCACGGCGAAAAATCAGCGACGGGGCCCGCCCGCCGCAAGCGCGGCCGGGGACCCCGTCGTGGAGCGGCGTCCCCGGGGACGCCGCCCTGGTGTCACTCGCCTTCGCCCGTGGGCAGGAGCTCGCGCCAGCCGGTCTCCTTCCCCTTCCGGAAGCCCTTCAGCGTGATCTTGATGCCTTCGGGCGAGATGATGACGGTGTAGGTCTTGCCGTCGAGCTCAAGCTCGCGCTTGATCGCCTTGTCGAGTTTGGTGGCCATCGGCGTCCAGGGTGTGAGGGAAGACAGGGCCGCGCCGTGCGCGGCGGACGTTCGGGGAAGGTGGCGCGATGACCCGCCGCGGTCAACCCTGCGCCGGATCCCGCGCCGCGCGGCGCCGGTCGGTGCGGTGGCGGAGCCACCCCTCGATCCGGTCGCCGATCGTGAAGACCAGCACCACCATCACGCCCGTCACCGCGACCAGCGGCCACTGGCCGAGCGCGCACGCCACCCCCAGTCCCGCCACCAGCCAGATGGACGCGGCGGTGGTGATCCCGGTGACCCCGCTGCCGTCCTGCGTGCGGAGGATCACCCCGGCCCCGAGGAACCCGACCCCGGTGATCACCCCCTGGATCCCCCGCGTGGCGTTGCCCCTGTCGGTGAACGCCATCACGGCAAGGGTCATCAGCGCGGCGCCGAGCGCCACGAGCGCCAGGGTGCGGATCCCCGCCGGCTTGTGCCGCACCTCGCGGTCGAAGCCGACCAGCGCGCCGCAAAGCGTCGCCGCGCCCAGCCGGAGCGCGAGCTCGGTGATCGGGAGTCCGTCCATCGGGCCTCCGGGGTCAGGCGGCCGGCCGTGGCCGGCTCGCGTGCGTGAGCAGGAGCGCGAGGGTGAGCAGCGCCACCGCGCCGAGCTGGTGCAGTGCCGCCACCGGCACCGGCACGGCGAGGAGCAGGGTGGAGATCCCGAGCAGGACCTGGAGACCCGCCATCCCCGCCACGAGCGATGCGAGCACCCGGGCGCGTTCCGGGATCGCCGCGCCGCGCCCCCGGAGCCAGAGCGCCCCCGCCAGCACCGCGCCCCCCACCCCGAGCCACCGGTGGTGGAACTGCACCGCGGCGGCGTTCTCGGTGACGTTGCGCCACCAGGGGGCCAGTGCGCCGTAGCCGGGCGGCAGGAGGCCCCCGCCCATCAGGGGGAAGGTGTTCCACGCCTTGCCGGCGTCGAGCCCGGCGGTGAAGGCGCCGGCCACGATGGTCAGGAACACGTAGCCCGCGAAGAGCGCGCCGAGCCGGGCGTAGCGGGCGTCCCCCTCCCCCGCGGCGCCGGGGGCCAGCTGGTCGGCGGCGGACCAGACCGCCGCGCCGTAGAGCACCAGCGCGAGGGCCAGGTGCGCGGCCAGGCGGTACTGGCTCACGTCGGTGCGGTCCACCAGCCCCGAGGAGACCATGTACCAGCCGAGGAATCCCTGCGCGGCGAAGAGCGCCAGGAGCACGCCGAGCCGCCAGGCCAGCGGGCCGCGCACCTGGCCGCGCGCCACGAAGTACAGGAGCGGCAGCGCGAAGGCGAGCCCCAGCAGGCGCGCCCAGAGCCGGTGCAGGTATTCCCAGAAATAGATCCGCCGGAAGTCGGCGAGCGTCATGGACGCGTGCACCAGGCGGAACTCGGGGATCTGCTGGTACTTGGCGAACTCCGCCTCCCACGCGGCCTCCCCCAGCGGGGGGATGACGCCGGTGACCGGCTTCCATTCGGTGATCGAGAGGCCGCTCTCGGTGAGGCGGGTGACGCCGCCGATCACGACCAGGGCGACGAGCATCGCCGACCAGAGCGCGAGCCAGCGTCCGACGGGACGGGAGGGGGCGACGGGCATGGCGGGAAAGGTATCGCCGTCGGTCACCGGGTGGCCTCTTCGAGGAGCGCCAGGATGGGACGGAAGGGAAGACCGGTGGCGCGCGTCATCCCGACGCCGCACGGCAGGTTGGACCCCGCCCCCGCCGCCGCTCCCGTCCCGCGGAGCGACTCGGCCATCGCCGCGGTGGCGCCCGCGGTGAGCTCCGGGTGGGTGAAGCCCCGGTCCCCGGCGAAGCCGCAGCACTCCTGCCGCGCCG
Source organism: Gemmatimonadales bacterium (assembly GCA_035761145.1). GTDB lineage: Bacteria > Gemmatimonadota > Gemmatimonadetes > Gemmatimonadales > GWC2-71-9 > CAMLHU01. Next base: position 5,358 of record DASTRQ010000225.1, on the reverse strand, counting down.
GCTCCACCACGCGCTCCGCCACCGCGGCGGCCAGGGCGCGCAGGTCCCCCTCGAGGCCGAGGTGCTGCGCGGCGCACGGGATGTGGAGCGCCAGCACGGGGATCCGGCGCCGCACGGTGAGGCGCGGCAGGAGCGTCCGATGCGTGAACCGCACCGCGTCCTCGACCGCGATCGTGCCGACGAGGCCGTGCAGGTGGTGCGCGCAGGAAGAGCCGTCCACCACCACCGGGAGCCCCCCGTCGGTAAGCGGCGCGAGCGCCGCCTGGAGCGCCTCGGTGCGCGCGCGGGCCGGCCCCGGGTACCCCTTCGAGGCGAAGGCCAGTCCGCAGCACATCCCGTCGAGCCCCGCCGGGACGCGGAGGCTCACCCCGGCCCGGCGCGCGAGGACGAGCAACGGGTCGTCGGCATCGTCGAGGACGCGTCCCATGCAGCTCGGGAAGTACACCGCAGCGTCCGCGGAGGTGCGCGCGGGGCGCGGGGCGCGGCGCCCCGCTCCGGGGAGCGCCCTGGCCGCGAGCGCCGCGAGCGGGGCGCCGAGCCGGAGCCCCGCCCGGGCGAGGCCGGTGACGGCGCCCCAATGCTCCCCCGCCGCCTGGGCGAGACCCCGCGTGAGGGGGCCGTGCGACTCGGCGCGGAGCCGCGTCACCAGGCGCCCGGCGTCGATCCCGACGGGGCAGGCGCGGCCGCAGAGCCCGTCGGTGGCGCAGGTGTCCACGCCCGGATAGGTGAAGGCGAGGTCGAGCGCGTGCGCCCCCGCGGCATCCCCCGCGGCGCGGCGGCGCGCGGCCTCGCGCCGCACCACGATGCGCTGGCGCGGCGTGAGCGTCACGGTGCGGCTCGGGCACACCGGCTCGCAGAAGCCGCACTCCACGCACCGGTCGGTCTCGGCGTCGGCGAGGGGCACGGTCTTGAGGTGCTTCAGGTGTCCGCGCGCGTCGTCGGTAAGGAGCACGCCGGGGCTCAGCACGCCATCGGGGTCGCAGAGCGCCTTGACGCGGCGCATCAGCGCCACCGCCTCGGGACCCCATTCCGCCCCGACGAACGGCGCCATGTTGCGCCCCGTGCCGTGCTCCGCCTTGAGCGCCCCGTCGTGCCGCCCGGCGATGAGCGGCACCAGCTCGTCCATGAAGCGGGCGTAGCGGTCCACCCCGGTCGCGTCCACCGGCTGGGTGAGGAGGAAATGGAGGTTGCCGTCGCGCGCGTGGCCGAAGAGCACCGCGTCGTCGTAGCCGTGGCGCGCGAAGAGCCCCTGCAGGTCCACCGCCGCCTCGGCGAGACGCTCCACCGGCACCGCCACGTCCTCGAGCAGGAGCGAGGTGCCCGCGGCGCGGCGCCCGCCCACCGCGGGGTAGAGCCCCTTGCGCGCGTGGATCAGCGCCGCCTGCGTGGCCGCGTCCCGGGTGAGGAGCGCCGGCGCGGCCAGCGGGAGCGCCCTGAGGAGGGCCCGGAGCGCCGCCTCGCGCTCGGCCAGCGCCGGCGCGTCGGCGGATCGCAGCTGCACGAGCAGTGCCGCGCCCTCGCGCGGGAGCGCCGCGGCCTCGCGCGGCACGCCGGGGAGGGGGGCCACCGTGCGCACCGAGGGACCGTCGAGCAGTTCGAGCATCTCCGCCCCGGCGGCGCGGAACGCCTCGAGGCTCGCGCAGGCGGCCTTGACGCTCGGGAACTGGAGGAAGCCGGTGGCGGTGTGCGGCAGGAGGGGCACGGTCTCCAGCACCGCCTCCTCGATGAAGCCGAGCGTCCCCTCGGCGCCGATGAAGAGGTGGGCCAGGATCTCGGCCGGGCGCTCGTGGTCGAGCAGGGCGTTGAGCCCGTAGCCGGTGGTGTTCTTGCGCCGGTGCCGCGCGCGCACCCGCTCGGCCAGGGGCGCGTTGGCCAGGAGCTCCTGCCGGAGCGCCAGGAGCCCGGCGTGGAGCGCCGGCTCGCGCGCGCGCAGCTCGTCGTCCGCGTCGGCGCGCCCGGTGTCGAGGCGGGTGCCGCTCGGCAGGAGCAGGGTGAGCGAGCGGAGGGTGTGGTAGCTGTTCTGCGCCACCCCGCTGCAGAGCCCGCTCGAGTTGTTGGCCAGGATGCCGCCCAGGGTGCAGGCGTCGATGCTCGAGGGGTCGGGCCCCAGGCGCGTGCCGTGGGGGGCCAGGAGCGCGTTGAGGTGCGCGCCGATCATCCCGGGGCGCGCCCGGATGGCGCGCCCCCCGTCGAGCACGGTGGCGCCTTTCCAGTGCCGCGCCACCTCCACCAGGATGCCGTCGGTCACCGCCTGCCCCGAGAGGCTGGTCCCCGCCGCGCGGAAGGTCACCGGCACCCGGAATCGCCGGGCCACCTGCAGCACCGCCGCCACCTCCCGCCCGTCGGCCGGGAACACCACGGCGCGGGGGACGAGATGGTACATCGAGGCATCGCTGGCCCACGCCACGCGCTCGATGTCCCGCCCCAGCACCCGGTCGGGGGCGGTGGCGGAACGGAGCGCGGCGAGCAGCGGTGGGGCCATCGCGGGGTCCCTCTGGTGGGGGGCGGCGCCGGCCGCCGGGATCAGAGCCCGGGGTAGAGTCGCGCGCTGCACTCGGGACAGATCGAGTGCGTCACCGAGGCGTCGGTGTGTTCCATCAGGAAGCGCTCCAGGCGCTGCCACCCGGTACCGTCCTCGCGGATGCGGTGGCAGCTCGCGCACAGGGGGATGAGCCCGGTGAGCGCCCGCGTGTGCTCGAGCGCGTCCCGGAGCTGGCCGGCGACGCGGCGGAGCTCCAGGACCCGCACCACCTGGCGCGCCAGCGCCTGCAGCGTCTCCAGCTGCTCGGGGCGGAGCACCCGCGGCTCCTGGTCCAGGGCGCACAGCGTGCCGATGCGCGAGCCGTCCGGCGTCTCCAGCGGCGCCCCCGCGTAGAAGCGGATGTGCGTGTCGCCCGTCACGAGGGGGTTATCGCGGAAGCGCGGGTCGGCGCTCGCGTCCGGCACCACCATCGGGGTGCGGCCCTCCTCCAGGATGGTGTAGGCGCAGAAGGCGATGTCGCGGTGGGTCTCGGGCTCCGCGAACCCCTGCCGCGCCAGGAACCACTGCCGCTCGGCGTCGATCAGCGAGATGAGCACCGTCGGCATCCCGGTGATGTGTCCCGCGATGCGCACGATGTCCTGGTACGATTCGTCCGCCTGGCGGTCGAGCACGTCGTAGGCGCGCAGGGCGGCCAGGCGCTTCGCCTCGTTGGCGGGTCTGGGGGCTGGGGGCATGGGTCAGGGGCTCCGGAGGACGTGGGCATAGTCCCGGCGGAGCTTGGCCACTTTGGGCGCCACCTGGAAGAGACAGTACGGCTGGGTCGGATTGCGGCGGTAGTACTCCTGATGGTACGCCTCCGCCGGCCAGACCTCCGCCGGCGGCAGGGGCGTCACCTCGGTCACGATCGGCGCTTCGAAGGTCCCCGCCGCCGTCAGCTCGGCGATCACCTCGCGGGCGGTGCGCTCCTGCGCCGCGTCGTGGGGGAAGATGGCCGAGCGGTACTGCGTGCCGACGTCGGGCCCCTGGCGGTCCTTCGTGGTGGGGTCGTGGAAGGCGAAGAAGATCCTGAGGAGGTCGGCGTAGGGCAGCACGCCGGGGTCGAACGTCACCTGCACCACCTCGGCGTGTCCGGTGGTGCCGTCGCACACCTGGCGGTAGGTGGGGCGGGGGACGTGGCCGCCGGCGTATCCCGAGACCACCCGTTCGACGCCGGTCAGGCGCTCGAACACCGCCTCGAGGCACCAGAAGCACCCGCCGGCGAGCGTCGCCACCTCGCGCGGCGCGCTCACTCCGGCGCCCCGAGGTAGCGCTCCACCGCCTGGGCCAGGCGCTCGATCCGCGCTTCGCCCAGCTCCTGGTCGAGCGGCAGGCGCTCGCCCGCGAGACTCCACTCCACGTCGGTCCAGCGGCTCACCACCTCGGCCCCCTCCTGCCGCGCGCTCTCGAGCCAGAGGGCGCGCGCCTCACCCTCCCACACCAGCCGCACCCGCTGGCCGCGGCGCGCGTACTCGGCGAAGGCGCTCCCCCGCGCGCGGTCCGGGTACTCGATGCCGGCCAGGCGGAACCCTCGCGCCAGGAGGAGCGGGCGGAGGCGTTCGTCGGCGCGGAGGAAGGGGTCGGGAAGGCGTTCGGCGGGCACCTGCGGAATCTACCACCGTCCGCCCTCACCCCTCGGCGAGGAGCGCGGCGAGATCGAGCGGGCGCGTCACCATCGCGATCCCGCCCGCGGCGTCGCGGGGCCACTCGGCCTCGGGGCGGTCGCGATAGAGCTCCACGCCGTTCTGGTCCGGGTCGCGGAGGTAGATCGCCTCGCTCACGCCGTGGTCGGCCGCGCCGTCGAGCGTGTGGCCCGCCGCAAGCACGCGGCGCACCGCCTGCGCCAGCGAGCGGCGGTCGGGGAAGAGGATGGCGTGATGGTACAGCCCCGTGGTCCCCGGCGCGGGGGGCGGGCCGCCGGCGCTCTCCCACGTGTTGAGGCCGATGTGGTGGTGATAGTCCCCGGCCGCGAGGAAGGCGGCGTGCGCGCCGAAGCGCTGGGTGAGCGTGAAGCCGAGCACGTCGCGGTAGAACGCGATGGCGCGCTCGAGGTCGGCCACCTTGAGGTGGACGTGGCCGATCCGCACCCGCGGGTCGAGTGGTGTGGTCATGACGTGATCCTCCTGACCACGGGAACGCGCCGCGGTTCCCCGCTCAGCGGAGCTGCCGGACCAGGCGGGCCAGCTCGGTGCCGGCGGAGTCCGCCAGCGTCAGCGTGTCGCCGGCGAGGCGCCAGCGGGCGGTCCGCGCCAGGGCGTCGAGCCAGGAGGTCTCGAGCCGCATCCGCGGTGCCGCGCACGCCATCTTCGTCCCCCCGATCCCGCCGAAGTGCATCGTGCTGTCGTCGGCCGTGACGCCGCCGAAGTAGCGGTTGCACCCCGAGGCGCCGGCGACGTGCGCGCCCGGCATGAAGTCCAGGGTCACCGTGTCGCGCGCGGTGAGCCGCCCGATGCCGCGCACGTGCTCCGCGCGCCACGCGGTGTGCATCAGGCGGTCGGTCGCCGGCACCGGCCCCCGGGCGAACTCCTCGGTCTGGGCGGCATCGAAGCCGTGCGGGCGCGCCGCGGGGTCCTCCCCCGGCTCGCAGTCCATCCGGAAGCGGTCGGGGGTCGAGAACTTCACGACGCAGTAGAGCGTCCGCCCCTTGAGCGGCCCGCCGGGGAACCCGGTGATGTCGAGGTGGGCGGGATCGGGGGCGGGGTCGAACGCGTACCTGAGCTCGCTCGGCGCCCCGAGCTGCCAGGTGACCGTGCTGTCCGGCCGGAAGTCGAACCCGGTCCCGAGGGCGTTATCGCTCACGACGTGCCAGGGGCCCAGAAGGGTGGCGGCGCTCGTCGGGG
>DASTRQ010000224.1:0-17556 GCA_035761145.1 Gemmatimonadales bacterium | reverse complement strand
TGCCCCGCAGGCGCCCCATCCCAGCCACGGTGCGGCCGCCCACGGTGACCGAGTCGCCGAGGGGCGTCACCGGCGCGAGCGCCACGCGCCCCTCCCCCGAGAAGTCGCGGAGGTCCGCGATCTTGGGTTCGCCGGTGGTGGTGGTCTGGAGGCCGTCCACCCCGGGGTCGATCCCCGAGTCGAGGATGGCGATCAGCACCCCGCGGCCGTCCCACTCCGGATGCGCCTGGAGGAAGGCCGGGATCCCGGTGGCCTCGAGGGGCATCAGCCCGCGCTGGAAGGCGACGACGGGGGGGAGGAGGTTGGTGGCGTCGGGGCGGGCCGCGAGCGCCGTGGCGAGCGGGCGCGCCGGCGCGGGGGGCGTGGTCGGCGCGGTATGGACGGCGGGGCCGCAGGCGGCGGCGCCCGAGGCGGCCAGGAGCGAGACGGCGAGACGGCGCGCGAGGGATCGCATCGTGCGATTATCGGCTCAGGTCGAATGGACCAAGGTGCGAGCCCGGGTTGCGGGCCACGACGTCGAGGAGGAACGCGAGGGTGTCGCGGGTCTCCTCGGCGGGGATCAGGGCGTCCACGAAGCCGCGGGCGGCGGCGTACTTGGCGTCGAGCTGGTGCTCATAGTCGGCGCGCATGGAGTCGACGGCGGCCTGCACCTCGGCCGGGGGCGGGGCCTTGGCGGCGCGCGCCTTCTCGAGCGCGGGGCCGTGCACCGCGTTGACGGCGCTCTCCCCTTCCATCACCGCCATCCGGCCCGTGGGCCAGCTCACGATGAAGTCGGGGTCGAACCCCTGCCCCGCCATCGCGTAGTACCCCGCCCCCGAGGCGTGGTTCACCGTCAGCACGATCTTGGGCACCCCCGCGGTGGCCATCGCCTCGACGAAACGCGCCCCGGCGCGGATGATGCCGCTGTGCTCCGCCTCGGCGCCCACCATGAAGCCGCTCACGTCCTGCACGAAGAGGAGCGGCAGCCCCTCGCGCGCGGCGGTCTCGATGAAATAGGCGCACTTCTCGGCGCTCTCGGTGTAGAGGATGCCGCCGAAGCGGGGCGCCGCCCCCGGCGCGCCCTTGATGACGCCACGCTGGTTGGCCAGCACCGCGACCGGGCGCCCCGCGATGTGCGCGTGCCCGCAGAGCATCTCCCCCGCCACGGCGGGCTGGAACTCGTCGAGCACGCCCCCGTCGAGGAGGCACGCCAGGACGTGCCGCATGTCGTAGGACATGCGGTGATCCTGCGGCAGGAGCTCGTACAGGTCGGCGGCGGGGCGCTGGGCGGGGACCGGCGCGCGGAGGGCGCGCCCCTCGGCGGGCTTCGGGAGCCGGGCCACGTACGCGCGCACCTGACGCAGGCAGTCGGCGTCGTCGGGGGCGCGGTAGTGGGCCACGGCGCTCACCGCGGTGTGCGTCGCCGCGCCCCCCAGGGTCTCGCCGTCCACCGTCTGGCCGGTGGCGCCCTTCACCAGGTTGGGCCCGCCCAGGCCCATGAAGCTCGTCCCCTCCACCATATAGATGACGTCGGAGAGCGCGGGGAGGTAGGCGCCGCCCGCCACGCAGCTCCCCATCACCGCCGCCACCTGCGGCACCTTGAGGTACCGCCGCATCAGCGAGTTGTAATAGAAGATCCGCGCGGCGCCGTACTGCCCCGGGAACACCCCGCCCTGGTAGGGGAGGTTGACCCCGGCCGAGTCCACGAGGTAGACGATCGGGATCCGCTCGCGCATCGCCACCTCCTGCGCGCGGAGGATCTTGGTGATCGTCTCGGGCCACCAGCTTCCCGCCTTCACCGTGGCGTCGTTGGCGACGACCACCACCTCCCGGCCCTCCACCCGGCCCAGCCCGGTGATGACGCCGGCCGCGGGGGCCTGGCCCTCGTACCGGTCGTACGCCACGAGGAGGCCGATCTCGAACCAGGGCGCGCCGGGGTCGAGCAGCGCCGCCACCCGCTCGCGCGGGGTGAGCTGCCCCTTGGCGTGCATCTTCTGGGCGCGCGCGGCGCCGCCCCCCGCGCGAAGCCGCTCCGCGAGGGCGACGTACTCGTCGGTGAGCTGGCGCAGGCGGCCGGGCTTGCTCAATCGCGGAGGTGGGTCCGCGCCCACGCGATGATGTAGTCCACGAGGTCGGACGTGGGGGTGCCGGGGCCGAAGAGCTTCCCCACCCCGCGCCGCTCCAGCTCCTCGGCGTCGTCCTTGGGGATGATGCCGCCTCCGGTGAGGAGGATGTCGCCGCGGCCGTCGCGCTCGAGCAGTTCCTTGACGCGCGGGAAGAGCGTCATATGGGCCCCCGAGAGGATCGAGAGGCCCACGACGTCCACGTCCTCCTGCACCGCCGCGGCGGCGATCATCTCCGGGGTCTGGTGCAGCCCGGTGTAGATGACCTCCATCCCGGCGTCGCGCAGGGCGGCGGCCACCACCTTGGCGCCGCGGTCGTGCCCGTCCAGGCCGGGCTTGGCGATGAGCACGCGCACCGGGCGCGCGGGGGTCGAGGCGCCCGCGGGCGCCGCCTTCGTTGCCGTCATCAGAACGCTCCGTTGCCGAGCAGTCGGTCCACCACCGTCGCCACGTCGGGCGCGGTCGTCACGTCGCGGGCCGCGTGGCGCCCCGCAGGATCGAGGAGCACCGCCGCCATCCCCGCGCGGCGCGCCCCCACCACGTCCACCTCGTACACGTCCCCCACGTAGAGCGCCTCCGCCGGCGCCACGCCCAGCGCCTCGAGCGCCGGGAGGAAGATGCGGGGATCGGGCTTCTCCACCCCCGCGAGCTTCGAGTCCACGACCACCTGGAAGTACCCGTCGAGCCCGGCGGCGCGGAGCGCCTCGGCCACCCGGCCGTCGCTGTTGCTCACCACGCCGAGCGGGAGGCCGGCATCGCGGAGCCGCGCGAGCGCCGCCGGGGTGCCGGGTCCCACCCCGGTCCAGAGGTGCCGCTCGCCGTGCAGGCGCCAGAGCACCTGCTGCACCTCGGCCATCCGCGGCGCGGGGACCCCCGCCAGCTCGAAGAGGAGCGCCAGGTAGCGGAGGGCGCGGTCCTGGTCGGTGCCCTTCCCCTCCTCGAGCGCGTCGGCGGCGCGGTGGCCCGCCTCGCGGAGCCGCTCCGCGGTGAGCGGGAGCCCGGTGGCCGCCGCCACCGCCGGGGCGATGCGCGCGTGGTCGAGCCCGAGGAGGGTGTTGCCCGCGTCGAAGAGGACCGCGCGGAACCTCACCGGAAGCGGAGCAGCGCGCCGAGCCCGTCCACGGCGCGCTGGGCGGCGGGGTCGTACAGCACGTTGATGTCGAGCCGCTGCCGGAGCGCCTCCTCGAGCGCCTCGTCGATCACGTCGGGCACCGGCACCGCCTCGCCCTCCCCCTTCCAGGCGGCGTGCTCCCCCGGCACCACGAGCCGGCCGGAGCGCTCCAGGCGGAAGCCGGGGCGGGTGGCCTCGCCGTGCACCAGCAGGGTGCGCACCTGGCCGTTGGCGAGCGCGGTGAGGGTGTCACCCACGCCGTTCACCGCCCAGCCGCGGGCGAGCCCTTCCTTCATCTCGGCCACGACCGCCCCCTCCCGCTCGCGCTCGTAATGGGCGCGGACCTCGAGGGCGGCCTCGCGCACCACGGCGGGGCCGGCCTCCTTGGGGGCCAGCGTGCCGACGCCCAGCAGCCGCTCGAAGACGTAGGGGTGGAGGAAGGCGGCGACCGCCTCGGGGGTGCTGCCGGGACCGAGGAGGATCACGCCATCCACCGGTTCCTTGCGCGCCAGCTCGAAGAGCCGCGCGGCGGAGGCGTCGAGATGGCGCTGCTGGGCGTTGCGGATGCGGTTGTGATAGGTGCGCTCCCCCATCCCCGCCCCCTGCCGGCGCCCCAGGCGGGGGCGCTCCTCGTTGCCGAGGGTCTCGAGCGGGGGGCCGAGCTCGGTGGCGTCGAAGGCGGTGACGCGGAAGAACCGGGCGTGGGTGCGGTCCACCAGCCCCACGAGGAGCCGGCCCACCTCGTCCTCGAGCCCGGCCAGCTCGCGCACCATCGGCGCGCGCGCCACGATGAGGCGGGAGCGGTGCACCACCGGCAGCTCCACCACCTCCCAGAGCCGCCGGGCGCGCGAGGCGAAGAGCGCGAGCCCCTGCCCGTGCGGCAGGGCGCTCGGGTTGGCCAGGAAGTCCTGGATGCGCGCCAGGTCGGCGGCGATGGCGTCGCGCTCGGCGCGGTCGAACTCGAGCCGCTCCACGGCGCGCTCGGCCGCCTTGATGCGGTTCTTGAGCTTGATCTGGAACTTCCCGCGCTCGCGGTCGCGCGGCTCGAGCTTGAGGTAGAGCGACACGACCGGCGCGCCGGCGCGTTCGCGGGCGAGGCGGTCGAGCTGCTTGCTGGTGGGGGTGGGCATCGTGGCTCCTTTCCGAGGGCCTCGGGCCTCGGGCCCCGGGAGCGCCACGACCTCCCGAGTCCCCGGTCCCGAGGCCCCATTCCCCTAGAAGAACACCGGCTCCCGGTACGCGCCCCAGACCCCTTCGAGCACGTGCCGGATCTCGTACAGGGTGCAGTAGGCGCGGGCGCAGTCGAGCATCGTGGGGATGACGTTCTCCCCCGCCTCGGCGGCCGCGCGGAGCGCGGCGAGCCGGGCGTCCACGAGCGCCTGGTCGCGCCCGGCGCGCATCGCGGCCATCCGGGCCCGCTGCTGGCGCTCGGCGTCGTCGGAGATCTTGAGGATCTCGACGTCGGGCTCGTCGTGCTCCGTGAAGCGGTTCACGCCGACGACGACCTTGTGCTGCGCCTCGACCTCGGCCTGGAAGCGCGCCGCGCTCGAGGCGATCTGGCGCTGGAACCACCCCGACTCGATCCCCGCCACCACCCCGCCCTGCGCCTCGATCTCGGCGAAGAGCCCCTCGGCCTCGCGTTCCAGCCGGTCGGTGAGCGCCTCGACGTACCAGGAGCCGCCGAGCGGGTCGGCCACGTTGGGCACGCCGGTCTCGTAGGCCAGGATCTGCTGGGTCCGGAGCGCGATCCGCACCGAGTCCTCGGTGGGGAGCGCCAGGGTCTCGTCGAACGCGTTGGTGTGGAGCGACTGCGTGCCGCCGAGCGCCGCGGCGAGGGCCTGGTAGGCCACCCGCACCACGTTGTTGTACGGCTGCTGCGCGGTGAGCGAGACGCCGGCGGTCTGGCAGTGGAAGCGCATCTTGAGCGAGCGCTCGTCGCGGGCGCCGTACTTGTCGCGAAGCCGCCGGGCCCAGATGCGCCGCGCGGCGCGGAGCTTGGCGATCTCCTCGAAGAAGTCGTTGTGGACGTCCCAGAAGAACGACAGCCGCGGCGCGAAGGCGTCCACCGGGAGGCCCCGCGCCATCCCGCGCTCCACGTAGGTGAAGCCGTTGGCGAGCGTGAAGGCGAGCTCCTGCGCGGCCGTGGCCCCCGCCTCGCGGATGTGGTAGCCGCTGATGGAGATCGTGTTCCACTTGGGGGTGTGCGCGGCCCCCCACTCGAACATGTCCACGATGAGCCGCACCGCCGGCTCCACCGGGAAGACCCAGGCGTGCTGGGCCATGTACTCCTTGAGGATGTCGTTCTGGACGGTCCCCTGGAGCCTGGCGGCGGGGACGCCCTGCTTCTCGGCCGCGGCGATGAAGAAGCACCAGATGATGGCCGCCGGGCCGTTGATGGTCATCGAGACCGAGACCTGGTCGAGCGGGATCCCGTCGAAGAGGGTCTCCATGTCGGCCAGCGAGCTGATGGCCACGCCGCACTTGCCGACCTCCCCCTCCGACCGCGGGTGGTCGCCGTCGTAGCCCATCAGCGTCGGGAAGTCGAACGCCACCGAGAGCCCGGTCTGCCCGCGCGCGAGCAGGAACTTGTAGCGCGCGTTGGTGTCCTGGGCGGTGCCGAAGCCCGCGAACTGGCGCATCGTCCAGAGCTTGCCCCGGTACGCCGTGGGGTGGATCCCGCGCGTGTAGGGGAAGCCGCCGGGCACCTCGGCCGCGGGGGCGGCGTCGAGCGCGGTGTACACCGGCTCGAGCTCCAGGCCCGAGATGGTGCTGAAGTCGGCGTCGGTGCGGAGCGGCTGGCCCGCGTACGCGGCGCGCCAGCGCGCCACCTCCTCGCGGAGGCGGGCCAGCTCACGTTCCTGCGCCGCAAGGCGCTCGTCGAGGTGCGTCGTCCCCATCGGTCACTCCCTCCTCAGGCCCGGGCCCCCTGGCGCAGGTGGTCGAGCACCTCGCCCGCCACCTCGTAGGGGCTCACCCGGCCCGCGGCGATCTCGTCCAGCCGGTCGGCGATGCGCCGCTCGGCCTCGGTCTCCTCCCGGAGCCACGCGAGCGCGTGCCGGGTCACCACTTCGCGCGTCCGTTCGCGGAAGCGCTCCCGCCGGCGCACCTCGAGCGTGCCGCTCGCCGTGAGCCAGGCGTGGTGCGCGTCGAGCTTCTGCACCAGCTCGTCGATCCCCTCCCCCCGCGCCGCCACGGTGCCGAGCACCGGCGGCGACCACCGCTCCGCCGCCGGGTCGCCGGCGGCCCGGGCGCGCTGGCGCTCGGCCGACTTGAGCGCGCCGTGGTGGGCGGGGACGTTCCGGAAGGCGTTCCCCTGGCGGATACCGAGGGTCACCTCGATCTCCTGGCGCAGGCGGTCGGCGCCGGGCCGGTCGGCCTTGTTCACCACGTACAGGTCGGCCGCCTCCATCACCCCGCTCTTGAGCGCCTGGATCCCGTCCCCCGACTCGGGGACGAGGACCAGCACGGTGCTGTCGGCGGTGCGGGTCACGTCGAGCTCCGACTGCCCCACCCCCACCGTCTCCACGAGGATGCGGTCGAAGCCGGCGGCGTCGAGCACGTCGCAGACCTCGCGGGTGCTCGTGGCCAGGCCGCCCAGCGAACCGCGGGTGGCCATCGAGCGGATGTACACGTCGCGGTCGAGGGCGATGGACTCCATCCGGATCCGGTCGCCGAGGAGCGCGCCGCCGGTGAAGGGGCTGGTCGGGTCCACCGCCACCACCGCCACCCGGAGCCCCTGGGCGCGGTAGGCCGTGACCAGCCGCTCGGTGAGCGTGCTCTTCCCCGCCCCCGGCGGCCCCGTGATCCCGATGCGCCGGGCGTGGCCGAGCCGGGGGTGGATCGAGGCCAGGAGCTGCTCGAACCCCGGCCGGCCGTTCTCGACGATCGAGATGGCGCGAGCCAGGGGGGCGGGGCGCCCGGCCTGCAGTTCGGTCACCACGGTGCGGATATCCATCTGCTTGAAAATCACCGGGTTAGCGGTGTTGGGCAAGGCAAGAGCGCGCCTGGAGCCTGGGGCCTGGCGAGACACCGTCAGGGCCCGCGTGCGCAGGCGCCGTTCGTCGGGCGTTCCGGTTACCGCTCACGGCCGTAGCCCCGCCATTCTGGGGGCACCCCAACAGGAGGAGTCCATGCCGGGGACCTCACATCGCGACCTCCGGGTCTGGCAGGCCGGAATGGAGATCGCCACGGACTGCTATGCGCTCGCCAAGCGGCTGCCGCGCGACGAACTGTTCGGCCTGACCGCGCAGCTGCGGAAGGCGGCGGCGTCGGTACCGGCCAACATCGCCGAGGGCCACGGCCGGCACACCCTGAAGGAGTCGATCAGGTTCCTCAATATCGCGAACGGCTCCGCGGTGGAGGTGGACACGCACCTGGAGCTCGCCCGGCGGATCGGCTACCTGGACGCCTCCGCCGTGGAACCGATCCAAGCCAAGATCAACACACTCGGGGCGATGATCACCGCCTTCAAGGCCGCGCTCCGGAGGCCGAAGCCACCTCGCCAGGCTCCAGGCGCCAGGCTCGCCCCCACTACCGCCCCCGTCCCCGCCCCCGGAACCGCAGCGGATTCTGGAACAGGTGGCTCGGCAGGACGAACACCACCGCGAACATCGCGAAGCTGACCAGCAGTCCCAGCACGAGCACCTCCACCCGCCGGTCGGCGAGGTAGACGATGCTGGTGATGAGCCCCACCGTGAACGCGAAGACCGCGAGGAGCAGCCGGCGCACCTGGGTGCCGATGAAGCGCTGCAGCTCGCCGACGTCGCGCGGGTGCCAGCGGACCTTGAGCTCCTCGCGCTCGAGCCGGCGCACCAGCTCGCGCACCTGGCGCACCCCCGCCGAGAGCTCCTTGGCCCAGTCGCCGAGGCCCGCCTGCGGCTCGTGGCCCAGCAGCACCTGGGCGAGCCGCGGCTTCCAGCGCTGCACCAGGGGGCGGAGCTCCACGACGCCGTTGAAGTTGGGGTCGTACCGGAGCGCGAGCCCCTCGACGAGCGCGGCGGCGCGCCCGAAGTACACCAGGTCGCTCGGGAGGGTGAGGGGCCAGTCGTAGAAGGAGAGGAGGATCTGCTCCACCAGCTGGCCGATCTGGCGCACGCTGGTGCCCGCCTGCCCCACGAGGTCGATGACCTGCCGCGCGGCGTCGCGGATGGCGCCGCGGTCGGCGTCGGGATCGAGGAGGCCCAGGTCGTAGAAGCCGTTCACCACCCCGTCGGCGTCGCCGCGGGTGGCGGCGAGGACGAGGCGCGCCAGGTTGCTGCGGAGGGCCCGCTCCACCGGGATGACCATCCCGAAGTCGAGGAGCACCACCCGGCCGCGCGGGTCCACGAGGAGGTTCCCCGGGTGCGGGTCGGCGTGGAAGAGCCCGTCCACCAGCATCATCTGCAGGTAGAGCTCCGCCACGGTGTCCACCAGGCGGCGCAGCTCGAGCTCGCCGCGCGCCAGGCGCTCCTGCAGGCGGTCGATGCGCGTCCCCTCGAGGTACTCGAGCACCAGCACCCGGCGCTGGACCAGCGCGGTGACGACCTCGGGCACCACCACCGCGGGGTAGTGCGCCAGGTTCTGGCGGATCTGCGCCGCGTGGCGCGCCTCCTCGCGGAAGTCGAGCTCGCCGTCGATGCGCTTGGCGAACTCGCTCACGATCGCGCCGAGGGCGCGGGTGTGGTGGTTGGGGAAGAGCACCTGCAGCACCAGCAGGAAGCGGAAGGCGAGGTCGAGGTCCTGGTGCACCAGCTCGGCGACGCCGGGGCGCAGCACCTTGACCACCACCTCGCGGCCGTGCCAGGTGGCGCGGTGTACCTGCCCCAGCGACGCGGCGGCGAGGGGCGCCGGGTCCCACCGCTCGAAGAGCTCCTCGACCGGGCGGCCGAGCTCGGTGCGCACCACGGCCTCCGCCTCGCCGGGGGCGAGCGGCGGCACCTGGTCGGTGAGGGTGGCGAGGCTCGAGAGGTAGGGCTCGGGGAGGATATCCCCGCGCACCCCGAGCACCTGGGCCAGCTTGATGAACGTGGGCCCCAGGCCGGCGAGGGTGCGGGTGAGGCGCTCGGCGCGGCGGCGGTGGAACGCCTCGCTCCGCCGGGGCGCCCCCCCCACGATGATGAAGCGGCGCCGGTCCCGGAGGAACCCCACCAGGAACGGCGCCAGCGCGACGAACAGCCGGACGGCCCGCATCAGGCGCTCACAGGAGGGTGCCGGTGAGCAGCATGGCGGCCACGGTGAAGTAGATGACGACCCCGGTGACGTCCACCAGCGTGGCCACGAAGGGGGCGGAGGCGCTGGCGGGGTCGAAGCCGAGGCGCTTGAGCACGAAGGGGAGCATCGAGCCGGCCACCGAGCCGAAGCCCACCACGCCCACCAGCGCGCAGAAGATCGTGGCCGCGACGCGCCAGTGATGGGGGCCGTAGTCGTAGAAGCCGAACGCCTGCCAGAGCGCGATGCGCACGAACCCCACGGTGCCCAGGATGGCGCCGAGGAGGAGGCCGCTCGGGATCTCGCGGGCGGCGACGCGCCACCAGTCGCGCAGGGTCACTTCGCCCAGCGCCATCGAGCGGATGATGAGCGAGGTGGCCTGCGACCCCGAGTTGCCCCCCGAGCTGATGATCAGCGGGATGAAGAGCGCCAGCACCACCGCCCGCTGCAGCTCGTGCTCGAAGTACCCCATGGCCGTGGTGGTGAGCATCTCGCTCAGGAAGAGCACCAGGAGCCACCCGGCGCGCTTCTGGACCATCTCCCACGCCCCGGCGCGCGAGTAGGCCGACTCGACGTCGCCCATGCCGCCGAACTTGAGGATGTCCTTGGTCTGCTCCGCCTCGACGACGTCGATCACGTCGTCGAAGGTGACGCGCCCGAGGAGGCGGCCGTTGCCGTCCACCACCGGCACCTCGAGGAGGTTGTAGCGCGAGAGCAGCTCCGCCACCTGGACCTGCGGCTCCTCGGGGTGGGTGCGGATGTCGGCGTCCTCCATGAACTCGCGCACCGGGCGCCCGGGGGCGCTGGTGACGAGCCCCTTGAGCGGCACGATGCCGAGCAGCCGCCCCATCCGGTCGGTGACGTAGACCTGGATGAAGTTCTCGTCCTCCTCGGTCTGGCGGCGGATGGCCTCGATGGCCTCGGCGGCGGTGGCGTCCTCGGGGACGGTCACCACCCGCGTCGTCATCAGGCCGCCGGCGGTCTCCTCGTCGTAGGCGAGCAGGCGGCGGACGTCGGCGCGCTGGGGCGCCTCCACTTCCGCCAGGATCCGCTCGGCGGCGTGCGCGTCCATCTGGCCGAGGAGGTCGGCGGCGTCGTCGTCGGCCAGCTCCTCGACGATGTCGGCCGCCTGCTGGGGCTGGAGCGCCGCGAGGGTCTCCTCGGCGTGCTCCTCCCCCGACATCTCGGCCAGCGCCTCGCCCGAGAGCTCGGGGGGGAGCGCGGCGACGGCGCGGACCCGCTCGTCGTCGTCGAGCGCGGCGAGGACGTCGGCCAGGTCGGCGGACTCGAGCGCCCAGGCCGCGGCGACGAAGTCGTCGAGGCGCCCGGACCGGACCAGGCCGGCGATGGCGTGGAGACGGGAGTCGTCGGCGCTCACGGAAGCCCCCGGTCGAGCGGGTGGACGGTCACGGGCCCCGGGCGCACCAGCACGCGCTCGATGCGCGCCGGCGAGGCCTGGACCACGTCGAACTCGAGCCCGCGCAGCGCGAAGCGCTCCCCCGCCTGCGGGATGCGGCCCAGGAGCTCCGCCAGGAGCCCCGCCACGGTGGTGGCCCGCCCCTCCGGGAGCACCACCCCGAAGCGCACCGCCAGCGCGTCGAGGGGGGTGCCGCCGTCGGCCTCGAAGACCGCCTCGGTCCCCGCGGCCGCCTGCTCGGCGCTCCCCTCGTCCTCGTCGAAGATCTCGCCCACGAGCGCCGTGAGGAGGTCCTCGAGGGTCACGACGCCGGCGGTGCCGCCGTACTCGTCGAGCGCCACGGCGAGATGGCGGCGCTCGCGCTGCATCTCGAGCAGGAGGTCGCCGCAGCTCCGCGTCATCGGGGTGTGGGTCACCGGGTGGAGCACGGGAGGCGCGTCCCCCCCGGTGAAGAGGTCGAAGGCGTGGAGCACGCCGACGATCTCGTCGAGCGAGCCGCGGTACACGGGGAGCCGGCTGTAGCCGCTCTGCGCGAAGGCGAGCAGGAGCTCCCCCCGCCCCGCCGACTCGGGCACCGCCACGACCTCGGTGCGCGGGGTCATCACCTCGCGCACCGGCCGCTCGGTGAAGGTCATCACGCCGCCGGCGAGGGCCAGCTCGCGGTCCACCCCGAGGCCGGCGGCCATCGCCTCGCGCGTGAGGGCGACGGGATCGGTGCCGCGCCGCCCCGCCGGGAGCACCGGGCCGAGGACGCGGAGCGCGCCGCCGAGGAGGGGGACGGCGGCGTGGGCCAGCGATCCCCCGCCGGCGCGGGCGAGCCGGCGCGGGAGGAGGAAGCCCACCAGCAGGAGCACCGGGACCCCGAACACCACGAGCAGGGCGGCGAGCGTGGCGCCCGCGAAGCCGCTCACCACCGCCGGGAACGCGACGCCGAGGAGCACCACGCCCAGCGCCGCGAGGGCGCCGGCGGCGGCGAGGAGCCCGCCGACCTGGCCGAGCCAGGCGGCGGCGGGGGCGCCGCCGCGGAGGCGGCGGTTGGCGGCGCGCGCGAGCTCGCGGCGTCCCTCCCCGGCGACGGCGGCCGCGGCGGTGGCGCCCGTCACCGCGAGGACGAGCCCGGCGGCCAGGAGGAGCACGGCGGCGCTCATGCGTCGAACTCCTCGCCGCCGAGCGCGCCGGCGTCCTCGTGGGCCGGGTGCTCCAGCCGCTCGAAGTGCACCCGCCGCACGCGGCGGCGGGCCACCTGCTCCGCCACGATGCGCCAGCCGTCGTGCTCGAGCGACTCGCCGGGGCGCGGCACGTGACCGAAAAGGGCCAGCACCAGGCCGCCCACGGTGCTCACGTCATCGCGGCCGAACGAGTGCCCCAGCGCCCCCTCGAGCTCGTGCATCGGCACGTCCCCCTGCACCCAGAAGCGGTCCTCCCCCTCCCGCTCGATCGGCTCGGTCTCCCGGGCCTCGTCCTCGTCGCGCTCGTCGCGGATCTCGCCGACCACCTGCTCGAGGATGTCCTCGAGGGTCACGAGCCCCGCGGTGCCGCCGAACTCGTCCACCACCACGGCGATGTGGCTGGGCCCCTTCTGGAAGTCGCGCAGCTGGCGGTCGAGCGTCTTCCCCTCGGGCACGAAGTGCGCCGGCCGGATGAGCGCCTGCCACGGCTCGCTCTCGTCGGTGCCCGCGGCCTCCTGCGCCAGGAGGTCCTTGGCGTAGATGACCCCCACGACGTTGTCGGGGTGCTCCTCGAAGACCACCAGCCGGGCGTGCTCGGTGCGGCGCAGCGTCTCGAGCACCTCGTGGCGCTCGGCGCTCCGGTCCACCGACGCGATGTCGATGCGCGGGGTCATCACCTCGGCCACGGTCGTGTCGCGCAGGGCGAAGACCCCGAGGAACATGTCGCGCGGCACCGGGCCGGCGGGGGGCCGGTGCACGGGGGGCGCGGCGGGGCGGCCCACCCGGTCGGCCCAGCCCACGAGCGCCAGCACCGGCGCGAAGAGCCGGAGCGCCCCCGCCGCGCGCCGGCGGGCGATGCGCGGCAGGTCGGGCGCGGTGGCGGCGAGGAGCCGCGGCAGGAGGTCGCCCACCGTCCAGACGAGGAGCACCGCGAGCGCCAGGCGGAACGCCGCCGCCCACGGCGACCAGACCCACCAGTCGAGCGCGAGCGCGGCGGTGGCGCCCCCCAGGCCGAGGAAGGCCACGTGGAGCGCCTGGAAGGCGCGCGGGAGGGGGAGCGCGCCCCGCGGCGTCTCCGACTCCTCGAGGAGCTGCGCCAGGTCGGTCTCGGCCGCGGCGGCGAGGCCGAACCATCCCGCCATCGCGGTGAGCGCCGCCGCGAGCCCCGCGGCGAGGAGGAGGGAGAGTTCCTCGCTCACGCGAGCCTCCGCACGTAGCGCTCCTGCCGGCGCCACATCGGCGAGCGGGTGCGCTCCTCCCCCGCCGGGTGGTCGTGGCCGAGCACGTGCAGGGTGCCGTGCACCACGAGGCGGACGAGCTCCTCGCGGAGCGGCACCCCGTGCCGGCGCGCCTGCCGCGCGGCCTCGGCGCGGCAGACGTACACGTCGCCCACGAGGCGTCCCCCCGGCCCCGGCAGGGCGAAGCTGATCACGTCGGTGACCCGGTCGTGCCCGAGGTGCGCGCGGTTGAGCGCCCGCATCCGGGTGGGGCCGAGGAAGGTGACGGCGATCTCGGCGCGCCGGCGCTCGCCGCGCAGCACGCGATCCACCACCCGGCGCACGGTGGCGGCGGGAAGGGGCGGGCGCGCGACGCTCACGTGGCCGGCCCTCCCGCGGCGATCCCCCCCGCGCTCGCGGGGTACTCCACGCGCTGGTGCCGCGCGGCGCCCAGGATCCGGGCGAACTCCCCCTTCACCCGCTCCAGGTCGCGGAGGGTGAGCGGGGTGTCGTCGAGCTGGCCGGTGGCGATCTTCCGCGCCACCAGGGTGTCGATGGCGGCGCGGACGTTCTCGGGGGTGGGCTCGTCGAGCACGCGCACCGCCGCCTCGGCCGAGTCGGCGAGCATCGCGATGGCGGTCTCGGCGCGGCGCGGGCGGGGGCCCGGGTAGGTGTAGTCGGCGGGGTCGGGCTCGAGCCCCGCCTTGCGGGCGCGGTCGAGGAAGTACTCCACCCGGGTGGTGCCGTGGTGCTCGCGGATGAAGTCGCGCACCACGAGGGGGAGCCCGGCGCCGCGCGCCAGCGCGTCACCGGCGCCCACGTGGCCGGTGATGAGCCGGGCCGACTCGAGCGGGGAGAGCTGGTCGTGCGGGTTGCCGGCGCGCCCCTGGTTCTCCACGAAAAAGGCGGGGTGCTCGAGCTTCCCGATGTCGTGGTAGTAGCAGCCCACCCGCGCGAGGAGCGGGTTGGCGCCGATGGCCTCGCACGCCGACTCGCAGAGGTGCGCCATCGCGAGGCTGTGGGCCCAGGTGCCGGGCGCCTCGGTGGCCAGCCGCCGCAGGAGGGGGCGCGAGGGGTCGGCCAGCTCGAGGAGGGTCAGGTCGGTGGTGACCTGGATCCACTGCTCCAGGAGGGGGAGCACGAGGAGCGCCGTGGCCGCGCTCCCCACCGCGACGAGGGCGCCGTAGGCGACGCTCTCGAGGATCGTGCCGAACGGCCACCCGCGGAGGAGCCCGAACGCCGCCGCGCCGAGCGCGTAGCCGAGGGCGGTGAGCGTGAGCGCGAGGTACACCGAGCGGCGGCGGCGCAGCACCCGGATGCCGAGCGCGCCGGCGGTGCCGCCGAGAAGGCCGAAGACGAGGGTCTGGTCGTCGGGGAAGGTCCACTGCGTGCCGATCACGAGCGCGAGCGAGGCGGCCACCGACACCGCGAGGCGGCCGTTCCAGAGCATCGTGACGAGCATCGCCGCGAGCGGCACCGGCATCACCTCGGGGCGCGCGGGGAGCAGGTGGTGGAGCAGCGCCGCCGAGCCGATCGTGACCGCGAGGATGAGGGCGAGCGCGGTGACCTGGCGCAGGTCGGCGTAGGTCTCCCGGCGGTAGAAGGCGAGCAGGAGCCAGACCGGCGAGAGGAGGAGGAGGTCGAACGGGAGGGCGCGGAGCGGCTGCTGGCCGGTCTCGGGGAACGCGAGGGCGGTCACCGCGGCCACCGCGGCGAGGAGGGCCCACCGGACGAGGTGGCCCCGCGCGTCCACGACCGGCCGCCGGGGGCTCACCCGCCCTGGTCCTCCGCGTAGGCCTTGATGATCTCGCGCACCAGGCGGTGGCGCACCACGTCATGCTCGTGCAGGTAGCAGAAGCCGATCCCGTCGATCCCCGGCAGCACCCGCTCCACCTGCACCAGCCCCGAGTCCTCGCGCTTGGGCAGGTCGATCTGGGTCTTGTCCCCCGTCACGACCACCTTGCTGTTCACCCCGAGGCGCGTGAGGAACATCTTCATCTGCGCGCCGGTGGCGTTCTGCGCCTCGTCGAGGATGATGAACGCGTCGGAGAGGGTGCGCCCGCGCATGTACGCGAGCGGCGCGATCTCGATGACGCGGCTCTCGAGCGCCTTCTGCACCCGGTCCTGCGGCATCATGTCCTCGAGCGCGTCGTAGAGCGGCCGCAGGTAGGGATCCACCTTGGCCTGCAGGTCGCCGGGGAGGAAGCCGAGCGACTCCCCCGCCTCCACGGCGGGCCGCGCGAGGACGATCTTCTTGACCCGCTTGCGCGCCAGCGCCTCGACCGCCTTGGCGACGGCGAGATAGGTCTTGCCGGTGCCGGCGGGGCCGATCCCCACCACGATGTCGTGGGTGGTGATGACCTTGAGGTATTCCTTCTGCCCCGGGGTCTTGGCCACGATGGCGCGGCGGAGCCCCGGCAGCACGATGCGCTCCTCGCCCCCCGCGGCCATCGCCTCGGCCACGGCGGGCCCCTCGGCGGCGAAGCGGGAGACGTCGTCGGGCCCGATGGCCTCCCCCATCCGCGCCAGGTCCACCATCGCCTGCACCACCGGCGTGGCCCGCTCCACCTGCTCGAGCGCGCCGGTGAGCGAGAGCGCATCCCCCCGGAGCGCCGCGCGCACGCCGAACAGGCGCTGCAGCTCGAAGAGGTTCTGGTCGTTCACCCCGGCGAGGAGGAGCTGGTCGGCCCCCTCGAGGGAGAGGCGGTGGGTGATCTCGTCGCTCAATGCGAGCTCCTTCCGGGGTCCGGTCAGCGGTCAGCGGTGAGCGGTGAGCGGGCCCCGGTCCAGACGGCCCCGCTCACCGCTCACCCCTTACCGCTCACCCTTCAGCGTCAGGTGCAGCGCCTCCAGGTCCTTCGCCTCGACCGGCGCGGGCGCCCCCTCGAACAGGGCGCGGAAGGCGGCGGTCTTGGGGAAGGCGATCACGTCGCGGAGCGAGGTGGCCCCGGCGAGGAGCATCGTGATCCGGTCGAAGCCGAGCGCGAAGCCGCCGTGCGGCGGGGCGCCCTGCGCGAGCGCGTCGAGCAGGAAGCCGAAGCGCTTCCGCTGGTCCTCGGCGCCGATGCCGAGCCGGGCGAACACCGCCGCCTGGAGCGCGGGGTCGGTGATGCGGATCGAGCCGCTGCCGAGCTCCATCCCGTTGTACACCGCGTCGTAGTGGAGCGCGCGGCAGCGGCCGGGATCGCTCGCGAAGTACGGCGCGTCGTCGGGGTGCACCGAGGTGAACGGGTGGTGGGTGAAGACCCACGCGCCGGTCTCGGGGTCCTTCTCGAAGAGCGGGAAGTCCACGACCCAGAGGAAGGCGTGGGGCGTCGCGGGGGTGGCGTTGGTGCGCCGCGCGGCCTCCAGCCGCACCATCGCGAGCGCGGGGCTGGTGATGGCGTCCGGCCCGGGGATCGCCACGAGCAGATCCCCCTCCCGCGCCTCGAGCGTCTGGAGCGCCTCGAGCGTCTGCTCGCCGAGCGCCTTGGTCCCCTGCCCCTCCCAGCCACCGGCGGTGCGCTTGACCCAGATGAGCCCGCCGGCGCCGTGGGCCTTGGCGGTGGCGGTGAGGGCGTCGAGCTCCTTGCGCGAGAGCGCCGCGCCGCCGGGCACCACCAGCCCGCGGAGGCGGCCGCCGGCCGCGAGCGCCTCGTGCACGAACGGCGCGGCGTCGGCCGCGACCCAGGGCGAGAGGTCCTGCAGCTCCATCCCCCAGCGCAGGTCGGGCTTGTCGATGCCGTACTTCTCCATCGCCTCGCGGAAGCTCATCCGCCGGAACGGCCGCGGGATCGCGTGCCCCGCCTCGGCCCAGAGCTCCACCAGGACCGACTCGATCACCTGCTGCACGTCCTCCTGCCCAACGAACGACGCCTCGATGTCGATCTGCGTGAACTCCGGCTGCCGGTCGGCGCGGCTGTCCTCGTCGCGGAAGCAGCGCGCCAGCTGGAAGTAGCGGTCCATCCCCGCGACCATCAGGAGCTGCTTGTAGATCTGCGGGCTCTGCGGCAGGGCGTAGCACTCGCCGGGGTAGATCCGGCTCGGCACCAGGAAGTCGCGCGCCCCCTCGGGCGTGGGCTTGGTGAGGATCGGGGTCTCGACCTCGATGAACTGAAGCTCGGTGAGCGCCCGGCGGGCCCGCTGCAGCAGCCGGTGCCGGAGGATCAGGTTCTTCTGGAGCTCGGGACGCCGGAGGTCGAGCACACGGTACTTGAGGCGGAGCTCCTCGTTGGCCAGCTCCTCCCCCTCCTTCCGCGCCACGGTGATCGGCGGGGTGACCGCGGGTCCGACCAGCTTCATCGCGGTGACGTGGAGCTCCACGTCGCGGCTCGCCATCGTGGCGTCGCGCCCCTGCTCCGGACGCACTTCGACC
>DASTRQ010000223.1:0-3574 GCA_035761145.1 Gemmatimonadales bacterium | reverse complement strand
CAGCGGATGCGCTACGGCGCCGCCACCTACTCCGCCGCCGACGACCGGCGCGCCGACACCGTCCGGTGGCGGAGCTCGGCCCCCCGCATCCTGCGGGTGGACGGCGACGGCCTCGTCACCGCCGTCCGGCCCGGCCGCGCGGAGCTGGTGGCGGCCGTCGGCGCCGTCGAGCGCCGCGTCGCCATCACCGTGCTGCCGAACACCATCGCCTCGGTGCAGGTGACCCCCGCCACCACCCACGCCCGCACCGGCGACGTCGTCCGGTTCCAGGCCGTTGCGCTCGACCGCGCCGGGCGCCGCATCGCCGGGCTCACCCCCCAGTGGACCCTCGCCCCCGGCCACGGCCAGATCGACGCCGACGGTGCCTTCGTCGGCTACGAGGCGGGGGACTACGTGGTCTCCGCGGGCTTCGGCCAGCACACCGCCGACGCCACGGTCACCCTCGCCGCGCGCGACGTGCGCCGCCAGGTGACCCTCGTGGGCCGGCTCCCCCGCACCCGCTTCACCACCGAGGAGGTGTGGGTCCACCCCGGCGGCCAGGTGGCCTACCTCGGCTCCGGCAGCGGCGGCGACGTGCTCTATGCCATCGACATCAGCGACCCGGCCAACCCCGTGGTCACCGACTCGGTGCAGAGCAACACCCGCCGCGTCAACGACGTGATGACCACCCCCGACGGGAAGACGCTCGTCTTCACCCGCGAAGGGGCGAGCGACCGCAAGAACGGCATCGTGATCTGCTCGCTCGACGACCCGCGCCACCCCCGGGTGGTGGCCGAGTTCACCGACGGCGTCACGGGCGGGGTGCACAGCGCGTTCATCTACCGCGACCCGCGGTACGGCACCAACATCTTCCTCACCAACGACGGCACCGGCGCGCTCCACGTCGTGAACATCGACGATCCGGCGCACCCGCGGCAGCTCAGCACCTGGCGCACCGAGCGGCCCGACGCCGGCCGCACCCTGCACGACGTGGACGTGCAGGACGGGCTGGCGTACCTGAGCTACTGGAACGACGGCCTGGTGGTGCTCGACGTCGGCAACGGCATCAAGGGGGGCACCCCCTCCGAGCCCAGGCTCGTGATGCAGTACAAGTACGACCTCAACGCCCTCTACCGCGACGTGGAGCGGAGCGCCGGTCCCGGCTTCATCCGCGGCACCCACACGGCGTGGCGCCACGGCAAGTACGTCTTCATCGCCGACGAGGTCTTCCCCAACGGCCCCACCCTCCGCAACGGCCGCGACGCCTCCGCGGGGCGCGCCTACGGGCGGCTCCAGGTCGTCGACGTGAGCGACTGGGAGCACCCCCGCAGCGTGGCGTGGTACGAGCCCGAGTTCGGCGGCGTCCACAACGTCTGGGTGGCGGGTGACACCCTCTACATGGGCGCCTACAACGCCGGGTTCCGCGCCTTCGACATCTCGGGCGAGCTCCGCGGCGACCTCCGCGCCCAGGGGCGCGAGATGGCGCACGTCAACACCGCCGACATGGAGGGGAACACCCGCAACGCGGCGATGACCTGGGGCGTGGTGGTCAAGAACGACCTCGCCTTCGTCAACGACGACAACAACGGCCTCTGGATCGTGCGGATGGAGCCGCGCGAGGCCCCCGCGGCGACGCCCTAGGCGCCCGGACCCCCGGCCCCCGCCATGTCCTCGCTCCTGGCCGCCCTCGGCATCCTCGCCGGCGGGTACCTCCTCACCTACCTCGTCTTCGACCGGCTGCGCCGGAAGTTCGGCTACGTCGGCGGGGCGGAGTACGTGCTGCTCGGGGCCTTCCTGGGCCCCGCCGGGAGCGGCCTGCTCGATCCCGCCGCCGTGCGCGACCTCGCCCCCGTCGCAAGCGTCGCCCTCGGCTGGCTCGGCGTCCTGCTCGGCACCCGGATGCGCCTCCGCGACTGGGTGGACCGCCCCGCCGAGCACCTCGGTGTGGCGATGGCCGAGGCCGGCACCACGTGGGTCGTGGCGGGCGGGGCCTCCTGGCTCCTGCTGCACCACCTGCTCGGGTGGACCGGGACCCAGGCGGTCCTGCCGAGCCTCACGCTGGCCGCCATCGCGGTGGCCGGCGCGCCGCAGGCCATCGAGGCGCTCGCGTCGCGCAGCGCGGGGACGCACCCCCTCTGGCCCCTGGTGCGCACCGTGAGCCTGGTGGACGCGGTCTTCGGGGTGGTCGCCTTCGGCGTGGCCACCGCCGCGCTCCACCTGGGCACCGTGCAGACGGGGGTGCGGCCTCCCACCGCCACGGAGTGGGTGGCCATCAACGTCGCGGTGGGGCTCGCGAGCGGGGTGCTCTTCCACCTCTTCCTCGGCCCCGCCGCCCGCGGGCTGGAGCACCAGGTGGAGCAGGCCGACGCCGGGGACGCGCGGCTCTTCATCTCGCTCGCCGGCGCGATCATCATCGCGGCGGGGGCGGCGTACTGGCTCGACCTCTCCCCCCTGTTCACCACCTTCCTGCTGGGGGCGGTGCTGGGCAACAGCGCCCAGGCCCATCAGCGCCTGGAGCAACTTCTCGCGCGCACCGCCCAGCCGGTGTACCTGGTGCTCCTCATCTTCGCGGGGGCGGCCTGGTCGCGCGCCGCGGGGCCCATCTGGTTCTGGTTCGCCTTCGTGGCGATCCGCCTCCTGGCGCGTCTCATCGGCGGCCGGGTGGGGGGCACCGCCACCGCGGATCAGGCGCTGCATTCGCCCTGGCTCGGCCGGGCGCTCCTCACCCAGGGGGGGCTCGGGGCGGCCATCGCGCTCGATTACGCGCAGAACCCCGGGGCGCCGGGGAGCGCGCTGGTGCTCGCCGCCGCGCTCCTCTCGGTGCTGCTCTTCGACTGGGTCGGTGCGCGCGAGACCGTGGTGATCCTCGGCGGGCGGCTGAGCGGTGAGCAGCGTGTCGTCGAGCCGCCGGCGCTCCCGGAGGAGGGGCGATGATCCGCCGCGCGGTGGTGCTGCTCCTGGTGCTCGGCGGGGCGCTCCTCCTCGAGCCGCTGCACGTCGCCACGGGGGAGTCGGTGGCCCCGGCCTCGCTCTTCATCTTCGGCGTCCTCCTCCTGGCCGCCGACACCCTGGGGGACCTCTTCGACGCGGCGGGGATGCCCAAGGTGGTGGGCTACCTCGCCGCCGGGGCGCTCCTGGGCCCGGCGGGGCTCCACCTGGCGCCGGCCAACGTCACCGCCGACCTCTCGCTCATCAAGGACCTCGCCATCGGCCTCATCGGCCTGCTGGCCGGGGCGGAGCTCCGCGTGGCCGAGGTGCGCGAGCGTTGGCGCGCCATCGTGGGGATCCTGGTGGGCCAGCTCGTCCTCACGCTGGTGCTGCTCACCGGGCTGGCCTATGCCGGCGCGGCGCACCTGCCGTTCCTGGAGGGGCTCGCCCCGGGGCCCACGCTCGCGATGGCGTGCCTGTTCGCGAGCATCCTCGCGGTCAACTCGCCGATGGTCACCATCGCGATGCTCAAGGAGACCCGCGCCAGCGGGCCGATGGCGCGCACGGTGCTGGGCGTGGTGCTCGTGGCCGACGTGGCGGCGGTGCTGCTCTTCACCGTCACCTTCGCGCTGGCCCAGGGGGCGGTGCACCCGGGGGCGCAGGGGGG
>DASTRQ010000222.1:0-23547 GCA_035761145.1 Gemmatimonadales bacterium | reverse complement strand
GTGCTGGGTGCTGGGTGCTGGGTGCTGGGTGCTGGGTGCTGGGTGCTGGGTGCTGGGTGCCCGAAGGGAACGCCGGACCTCCCAGCACTCAGCACCCAGCACTCAGCACCCTGCACGCCCCGATTACTTTTCGCTCGTGTCCGCCACCAGCATCCGCATCGTCAACGCCCGGCAGCACAATCTCAAGGGCATCACGGTCGACCTGCCGCGTCGCGCGCTCATCGCGGTGACGGGGCCGTCGGGGTCGGGTAAGAGCTCGCTCGCCTTCGACACGCTCTACGCCGAGGGGCAGCGGCGGTACATCGAGTCGCTCTCGACCTACGCCAAGCAGTTCCTGGAGCGGATGCCCAAGCCGCTCGTGGACCGGCTCGAGGGGATCGCGCCGTCGGTGGCCATCGAGCAGCGGAACCCCACCGTCTCGAGCCGGAGCACCGTCGGCACCGCCACGGAGGTATACGACTTCCTGCGGCTGCTCTGGGCGCGCGTGGGGGAGCAGCGCTGTCTCGCCTGCGGCGGCGCCGTCCGCCGCGACGATCCCGAGCGGTCCGCCGAGGCGGTGCTCGCCGGCGGCGCCGCGCGGCTGCAGGTGACCTTCCCGCTCCCCGCCTCGATGCGCGGCGACCACGGCCTCGTGGTGGAGAACCTCCGCGCGCTCGGCTTCGTGCGGGTGGTCGTGGCCGGCCAGGCCCACCACCTCGACGAACTCCCCGCCGGGCTCGACCTCCACGAGGCGGCGGAGGTGCTCGTCGTGGTGGACCGCCTTTCAGGGGGCGAGGGCTCGCGCGGGCGGCTGGTGGACGCCATCGCCACCGCCTTCGCCGAGGGGGAGGGCGTCGCCCTCGTCCTGGCGGACGCTCCCCCGACCCCCGACCCGCGACCCGCGACCCGTTTCCGCTTCACCGAGTTCCCCTCCTGCTCCGCCTGCGACACCCCCGCCCCGACGGTGACGCCGGCGCTCTTCTCGTTCAACAACCCGCGCGGCGCCTGCCCCGCCTGCAACGGCTTCGGCGCGGTGCTCGAGTACGACGAGTCGCTCGTCATCCCCGACCCGACGCGCACCCTCGCGGGCGGCGCCATCGACCCCTGGACCAAGCCGCGGTACGAGACGCGCCGGAAGATGCTCCTCACCGCCGCCAAGGCGCTCGGCGCGCCCGCCGACGTGCCCTGGAGGCGGCTCAAGAAGAGCGTCCAGCGGGAGCTGCTCTACGGGAAGGTGGGGCGCTACGTGGGGATCTTCCCCTTCCTCCGGGGGCTCGAGGAGAAGCGCTACAAGCAGTACATCCGCGTCTTCCTGCGGCAGTACCAGCTGGCCAAGACCTGCCCCGCCTGCCACGGCGCGCGGCTCAAGCCCGAGGCGCTGATGGTGCAGGTGCACGGGCGCGACCTCGCCTCCATCACCGCCCTCCCGCTCGACCAGCTCCGCGCCTGGCTCGCGGAGGTGCCGTTCACGCCGTTCCAGCGCCAGGTGGCCCAGCTCATCCTCACGCAGCTCGAGGCGCGGCTCGGCTTCCTCCTCGACGTGGGACTCGGCTACCTGACGCTCGACCGCCAGACCCGCACGCTGAGCGGCGGCGAGGCCCAGCGCATCGCCCTCTCCAACGCCCTCGGGAGCGAGCTCGTGGACTCGCTCTACGTGCTCGACGAACCCTCCATCGGGCTCCACCCGCGCGACACCGACCGGCTCCTCGCGCTCCTCGCCCGCCTGCGCGACACCGGCAACACCGTCGTCGTCGTGGAGCACGACCTCGCCACCATCGAGCACGCCGACTGGATGCTCGAGCTCGGCCCCGGCGCGGGGGAGCACGGGGGCCGCGTCGTGTACGCAGGGCCCCCCGCGGCCGCGGCCGAGTCGCTCACCGGGCAGTACCTCTCGGGCCGCAAGCGTATCGGCATCCCGAGCGTGCGGCGGCCGCCTGGGCCCTCGTGGCTCCGCATCCGCGGCGCACGGCTCCACAACCTGCAGGGGGTGGACGCGGACCTGCCCCTCGGCGCCCTCACCGTCGTCACCGGGGTGAGCGGGAGCGGCAAGAGCACCCTGGTGCACGACGTGCTCTACCGCCGCCTGGCCGAGCGGATCCGGGGCGACCACGGCGCCAAGGCGCACCTGGGGGAGGCGGTGGGGGAGGTCACGGCGCTCGAGGGGGCCCAGCTGGTGGAGGACGTGCTCCTCATCGACCAGGAGCCGATCGGCCGGAGCCCGCGCTCCAACCCGATCACCTACGTGCGCGCCTTCGACGAGATCCGCGCCCTCTTCGCCGAGCAGCCGCTGGCCCACGCCCGCGGGTACACCGAGGGGACCTTCTCGTTCAATGTCCCGGGGGGGCGGTGCGACGCGTGCGAGGGCGCCGGCGCGGTGCAGGTGGAGATGGTCTTCCTGGCCGACGTCTTCGTGCCGTGCGAGAGCTGCGGCGGCACCCGGTTCAAGCGCGAGGTGCTCGACGTCAAGGTGAAGGGCTACAGCATCGCCGACGTGCTGCAGTTCTCGGTGGAGGAGGCGCTGCAGCGCTTCCGCCACCAGAGCCGGCTGGGCGCCGCCCTGCACCAGCTGCAGGCGGTGGGGCTCGGCTACCTCCGGCTGGGCCAGCCCGCCACCACCCTGAGCGGCGGCGAGGCGCAGCGGCTCAAGATCGCGCGCGAGCTCATCGCCGCCGGGAAGCGCAAGGGGCGGAAGCTCTACATCCTCGACGAACCGACCACCGGCCTCCACCTCGAGGACGTGCGGGTCCTCATCCAGGTCCTCGACCGGCTGGTGGACGCGGGGAACACCGTGATCCTCATCGAGCATCACCTCGACGTGATCAAGCGCGCCGACTGGGTCATCGACATGGGGCCCGAGGCCGGCAGCGGCGGCGGCCGGGTCGTGGCCCAGGGCCCGCCCGAGGTCATCGCCGACGCGCCCGCCTCCCACACCGGCCGCTACCTGCGCCACCTGCTGAGCGAGTCCTAGGCGGGGGGTGGGTGGGCGTGGGACCACGGAGGACGCCGAGGACTCGGAGACTCCACGGAGAACTGCAAATGCTCGTGGTCTCGGACGGCGCCCTCCGCCCGAGACCACAATGTCATTTCTCCGTGCTATCTCCGCGTTCTTGGTGCCCTCCGTGCTCCCACGCCCTCACCGCCGGAGGCTTCGCATCAGGGCCCAGGTGTCCCGCACGACCTGCTCGCTCACCTGCAGCGACCCGATGCTCCAGCGGATGGCGTAACGCCCCTTGAGGGTGGTGTGGGTGAGCAGCGCCTTGCCGGTGGCGTTGACGCGCGCGAGGAGGTCGCGATTGAGCCCGTCGAGCGCGGGGTCGTCGGCCGCCATCCCCGCCGGCCGGGACCGGAAGCAGACCAGCCCGAACGGGCTCGGTGCCAGCACCTCGAAGTCCGGGTCCTCCTCCACCAGCCGCCGCACCACGCCCGCCAGGCGGATGTGCTCGCGCAGCACCCGCCGCAGCCCCTCCACCCCGAAGTCCCGGATCACCCACCAGAGCTTGAGCGCGCGGAAGCGCCGGCCCAGCGGGATGCCCCAGTCGCGGAAGTTGGCCACCTGGTCGTCGGCCGACCACTTGAGGTACTCGGGGCTCGCGCCGCAGGTGGCGATGAGGTGTCCCGGGTCCCGCACGAAATAGGCGCTGCAGTCGAACTGCGCGAAGAGCCACTTGTGGGGGTTGAAGACGAAGGAGTCGGCGTGCTCCACCCCGCGGAAGTGCGCCCGCAACTCGGGCAGGATCGCGGCGCTCCCGGCGTAGGCGGCGTCCACGTGGAGCCACGCCCCGTACCGCGCGGCGAGCGGCGCGATGGCCGCCACGTCGTCCACCCCCGTGCTGCTCGTGGTGCCGATCGTCGCCACGATGGCGCACGGAATGAGCCCCGCCGCACGGTCGGCCTCGAGCGCCCGGGCCAGGAGGTCCACCCGCATCGCGAAGCGGTCGTCGGCGGGGATCCGCCGGAGCCGCCCCTCGCCGAGTCCCGCCAGCCGCACCCCCTTGGCCACCGAGCTGTGCGCCTCTTCCGAGGCATACACCACGAGCCTGTCCGCCCCCGCGGCCGCCGCCCCCTCGCGGGCGTACGCGAACCGGGTGGCCCGCTCCCGCGCCTCGAGCAGCGCCACCAGCGTGGCGCTCGACGCCGTGTCCTGCAGCACCCCCGTGAACGTCCCCGGCAGGCCGACCATCTGCCGCAGCCATTCCATCATCGCCTGCTCCGTCTCGGTGGCCGCCGGCGAGGTGTTCCAGCTCATGCACTGCGCGCCCAGAGCGGCGGTCGCCATCTCGGCCAGGATCGAGGCGGGGCTGTGGTCGCCGGGGAAATAGGCGAAGAAGGCGGGGTGATCCCAGTGCGTCATCCCCGGGAGCACGATCCGCTCGAAGTCCGCGAACGACCGCTCGAACGGCTCCCCCTCCCCCGGCGGCGCCACCGGCAACTGACGCCGAATCTCGCCCGGCCGGACCTCCGGTGACACTCGGCGCGCGTGGAGCGTCTCCAGATAGTCCGCCATCCAGTCGGCAAGCCGGTGCGCGCGCGCACGGAATTCGGTGAGAGGCATCATAGCTGTTGGCTATTGGCGATTGGCTATTGGCTATTGGCTGATGGCTGATGGCTGATGGCCGATGGCTGACGGCCGATGGCCGATGGCCGACGGCCGATGGCCAAGCCCACCACGAACTAGATTCCACCCCGGCCGAATTCTATCGCATCGGGACCGCTCACGACTCGGGAACATGCCCCACTCATTCACCCTCATCCCCACCACCCTTGGCCCCGTCGGGCTCGGGTGGAGCGACGTCGGCATCCGCCGGGTGCACCTGCCGGAGGCCACTCCGGAGGCGACGGCGGAGCGGTTCACCACCCGGGGCTATGTGCGCCGCCGCAAGCTTCCCTCTTCTATAGAAGCGGCGGGGAAGCGGATCGCCCAGCATCTGCGCGGGCGGACGAACGACCTCCGGGAGATCGCCCTCGACCTCAGCGAGCTCCCGGCGGCGCGCCGACGGATCTATGAAGCGCTCCGCCGGGTGCCGCCCGGGCGCACCGTGACCTACGGCGAGCTCGCCGAGCTGGCGGGGATGCCGGGCGCGGCGCAGGGGATCGGCACGGCGATGGCCGAGAACCCCTGTCCCCTCGTCGTGCCGTGCCATCGCGTGCTGGGCGCCGGCGGCAAGCTCGGGGGCTTCTCGGCGCCGGGCGGCGCCGAGACCAAGGCGCGCCTGTTGCGCCTCGAGGGGGTGAATGTCTGGGCGCCGCGCACGCCCCCCACCCGCCGGGCCGACGGCCTGGAGTACGACTGGGACGCGGCGGTCCGTCACCTCCGCACCGTGGACCCCATCCTCGCGCCGGTGTTCCGCAAGCTGGGCGACCATCGGCTCGAAGGGCGCCCGATGGAGGATCCGTTCCTCTACCTCGCCCGCTCGGTGACCTTCCAGCAGCTCGCGGGCGCGGCCGCGCGCACCATCTGGGGCCGGGTGCTCGACCGCTTCGCCGCGCACGGGGGGCTCCCCAGCCCCGAGCGCGCGCTCGCGATCCCCGAGGCGGAGCTGCGCGGGGCCGGACTCTCGGCCGCCAAGCTCGCGGCGATCAGGGACTTGGCCGTCAAGGCGCAGGAGGGGATCGTCCCCCGCGCCCGCGACCTGGCGCGGATGAGCGACGACGAGATCGTGGCGCGCCTCACCGCCGTCCGCGGCGTCGGCCGGTGGACGGTCGAGATGCTGCTGATGTTCCGCCTCGGCCGCGCCGACGTCCTCCCCGTGGACGACCTCGGCGTGCGCAAGGGCTTCGACCGCCTCCACGGGCGCCGCCGCCCCGTCACCCCGCGCGACCTGGCAGCGTACGGCGAGCGGTGGCGGCCATACCGGACGGTGGGGAGCTGGATGATGTGGAGGGTGCTGGAGCAGAGGTAGGAAGGTAAGAAGGGAGGAAGGTAAGAAGGGAGGAAGGTAAGAAGGTAGGAAGGGAGGAAGGGAGGAAGGTAGGAAGGTAAGAAGGGGGGAAGGTAAGAAGGGGCGGGCGGTGCCCCCGTATCCCTTCCTACCCTCCTCCCTTCCTCCCTTCCTCCCTTCCTACCTTCCTCCCTTCCTCCCTTCCTCCCTTCCTCCCTTCCTACCTACCTTCCAGCATGCGCCCCCGCCTCCTCTTCCTGCTCCGCTACTGCCTCTTCTGGCTCGGCTTCTTCGTGCTGGGGAAGCTGGTCTTCCTGGCGTGGTTCTACCCCGAGACGCTGACGCTGCCGGCGGGGACGGCGGTGGGGATCGTGGTGCACGGACTCCGGATGGACGCCGCGGCGACGGCCTACCTCGCGGCGGTGCCCTTCGTGCTCGTCACCCTGAGCACCTTCGCGCCCTGGCACTGGCTCCGGCCCATCATCCTCGGCTGGACGGTGCCGCTCATCGTCTTCGTGGCGGGGCTCACGGCGGGCGACCTCGAGCTCTACCGCGAGTGGGGCTACCGGATCGACGCCTCGTGGCTGCAGTACCTCGACACCCCGCGCGAGATGGCGGCCTCGATCGCCTCGCAGCCGCTCTGGGCGCTCGTGCTGATCATCCTGGCGCTCTCGGCGCTCGGGGTGTGGGTCTTCGTCCGGTGGATCGTGCCCCACCGCACCGCCTTCGAGCGCGCCCACCCGGTGGTGGCGCTGCTCACCGCCCTGCTCACCGCCCTGCTCGCGGTGCCGGCGCGGGGCGGGTGGCAGCTCGCCCCCATCAACCACAGCACCGTCTACTTCTCCAACTCCGACTTCGCCAACCAGGCGGCGGTGAACGTGGCGTGGAGCTTCTTCAACGGGCTCTACCGCCACGACGAGGACCGCACCAACCCCTACGTGGCGCTCCCTGATGCGCGCGCCACCGCGCTCCGCGACTCCCTGCTGGGCGGTACCGACACCCTCCCCCCGACGGAGCGGCTCCTCCGCGTGCCCCGCCCCAACGTGATCGTGATCATCTGGGAGGGGTTCACCGCCAAGGCGGCGGGGGTCCTGGGCGGCGTGGCCGACGCCGTCCCCCAGTTCGACTCCCTGGCGGGCACCGGGGTGCTCTTCGACCGCTTCTACGCCTCCGGCAACCGCACCGACAAGGGGATCGGCGCCATCCTCGGCGGCTACCCGCCGCTCGGCAACACCTCGGTCGTCAAGGAGCCGCGGAAGTACGTGGGCCTTCCGGGGCTCGGGCGGAGCTTCGCGGCGGCGGGGTACGACACCGAGTTCCTCTACGGCGGCGAGCTCGAGTTCGCCAACATCCGCGCCTTCGTGCTGAGCAGCGGCTTCGGGCGCCTGGTGGACAAGGCGAGCTTCCCCCCCGAGAGCTGGAACTCCAAGTGGGGCGCCCACGACCACGTGCTGTTCCAGCGCCTGCTCCAGGACGCCGACGCCGCGCGCCGCCCCTTCCTCTTCACCGCGCTCACCCTCTCGAGCCACGAGCCGTACGACCTCCCCGTCCCCTACGCGTACGGGGACAGCACCAAGCTCGCCAAGTACCTGAGCTCGCTGCACTACGTGGACGCCGCCCTGGGCGACCTCCTCCGCGCCGCGGCGACGCGCCCCTGGTGGGACTCGACCCTCGTCGTGATCCTGGCCGACCACGGCAACCGCCTCCCCAGCGTGGACCTCGCGAGCGACGCCTATCGCGAGGAGACCCACCATATCCCGATGCTCTGGCTGGGGGGCGCCCTCGCGCGCCGCGGCGTGCGGCTCCACACCCTCGGCGACCAGACCGACCTCGGCCCCACCCTCCTGGCGCAGCTCGGCCTCCCGCGCGACGGGTGGCGCTGGGGACGCGACCTCTTTGCGCCGGGACGGGTGCCGTTCGCGTACTACACCTTCCAGGACGGTTTCGGCTATCTCACCGGCCGCGGCGGCGTCATCTGGGACAACACGGGCCGGCGCGTCCTCCGCACCGTCGGCGCCACCGACTCGCTCGACCTCACCACCGGCCAGGCGCTGCAACAGGTATTCGTGGGAGACTTCGTGTCGCGTTGAGCCTTGGGCACGTGGAGACACGGAGGGTCGGAGGGACACGGAGACAGCACGGAGAACTGCATGACAATGTGGTCTCGGACGGAGCCCTCGGTCCGGGACCACAGTCATGTGCATTCCTCCGTGTGCTCTCCGTGACCCTCCGTGCGCTCCGTGTCTCCCCCGACCACTTGGGATGTCAGCAGATCCGCGGCAGCTGGTCGCCGGGGAGGAGGTCCACCACCCGGGTGCCGCCGAGGGGGGTCTGGAGGGTGACGATGCCGGGGTGCTCCTCGACCACCGTGCCGATGCGCGCCGCGCCGGCCCCGATCGGATGCTCGCGCAGGAGCTCCACGGCCCGGTCGGCCTGTTCCGCCGGGAGGATCGCGAGGAGGATGCCCTCGTTGGCCACGTAGAGCGGGTCGAGCCCGAGCATCGCGCAGGCGGCGGCGACGGGGTCGGGGACCGGGATCCGCTCCTCCGCCAGGCGCATCCCCACCCGGGAGGCCAGCGCGATCTCGGTCAGCGCGCTCGCCACGCCCCCGCGGGTGGGGTCGCGCAGGACGTGCACCTGGTCGCCGAAGTGGTGCGCCAGGCAGTCCACCAGGGGCCAGAGCGCCGCCGTGTCGCTCGTGATCTCCGCCTCGAAGGCGAGCCCCTCGCGCGCCGCCATGATCGCCATCCCGTGGCGCCCCACCGCGCCGCTCACGATGATCGCGTCCCCCGGCCGCGCCCGCGAGGGCAGGGGCGCGAGCCGCGGGTCGCGGGCGCCGAGCCCGGTGGTGCAGACGTAGAGCCCGTCGGCGCGCCCCCGTTCCACCACCTTGGTGTCCCCCGCCACGAGGTCGATCCCCGCCGCGCGCACCGCGCGCCCCATCGAGGCCAGCACCCGGTCGAGCAGCGCCACCTCGAGCCCCTCTTCCAGCACGAACCCCGCGGTGATCACCCGCGGGTGGGCCCCCATCATCGCCAGGTCGTTGCAGGTGCCGTGCACCGCCAGCAGCCCGATGTCCCCGCCCGGGAACTCGAGCGGGTGCACCACGAAGCTGTCGGTGCTCATCACCAGCGTCGGGCCCAGCGAGCGGATCACCGCCCCGTCCCCCTGCTGCCGCAGCACCGGGTTGTCGAACACCGGGAAGACGTGGTCGCGCAGCAGCGCCGCCGTGAGCGTGCCCCCCGAGCCGTGGCCCAGCTGGACGCGGTCGGCCACCGCGTGGGGCGTGGGACAGACGAGCCCGCTCGCGATGCTCATCGCGCGCCCTCCGGCGTGGGGGCGGCGAGCCGCCCGAAGTGATAGTACGCCGCGCACGCCCCCTCGGTGCTCACCATCGGCGCCCCGGCGGGATGCTCCGGGGTGCACACGGTGCCGAAAAGCGGGCATTGCGGCGGCTTGAGCCGGCCGGTGAGCACGTCCCCCGCGCGGCAGCCGGCGGGCTCCGGCGTGGTCAGGTCGGCGACGCCGAAGCGGAGCGTGGCGTCGAAGTCGGCGTACTCCTCGCGCAGCTCGAGGCCGCTCCGCGGGATCTCGCCGATGCCGCGCCACTTCCGGTCGCCCAGGCGGAACACCTCCTGCACCAGCGAGCGCGCGGGCACGGTGCCCTGGCGCTGCACCGCGCGGGCGTACTGGTTCTCCACCTCGTGCCGCCCCGCCTCGAGCTGCTGCACCACCATCAGCATCCCCTCGAGGATGTCCACCGGCTCGAACCCCGTCACCACGATCGGCACCCGCCACCGCGCGGCGATCGGCTCGTATTCCGTCCATCCCATCACCGTGCAGACGTGCCCCGCCGCGAGGAACCCCTGCACCCGGTTGTCCGGCGCCTGCAGGATCGCCTCCATCGCGGGGGGCACCGTCACGTGGCTCACGAGCACCGAGAAGTTCCGGAGCCCGAGCTGCCGGGCGCGGTACACCGCCATCGCGTTGGCGGGGGCGGTCGTCTCGAACCCCACCGCGAAGAACACCACCTCCCGGTCGGGGTGGGCGCGCGCCAGCGCCACGGCGTCGAGCGGCGAGTACACGATCCGCACGGTCGCCCCCCGCGCCCGCACCGCCTGCAGGTCGCAGCTGCTGCCCGGCACGCGCAGCATGTCGCCGAACGAGGTGAAGACCACCTCGGGCCGCTGGGCGATGGCGAGCGCGCGGTCGATCTGCTCCAGCGGCGTGACGCACACCGGGCACCCGGGGCCGTGGATCATCTCCACCTGGTCGGCCAGGAGCTGGTGCAGCCCCTGCCGCACGATGGTGTGCGTCTGCCCGCCGCAGACCTCCATCATCGTCCAGCGCCGCGTCGCGGTGTCCCGGATGCGGCGGATGAGCCCCTTGGCCACCGCGGGGTCGCGGTACTCGTTGAGGTACCTCATGGCGGGGTGAGCTCCTCGAGGAGCCGCATCTCGCGGAGCGCCTCGTAGGTGCGCCGCGCCTCCGCCTCGTCCACCTTCGCGATGGCGAAGCCGACGTGCACCACCACGTAGTCCCCCTCCGCCGCCTCGTCCTTCACGTAGGCCAGGCACACCTCGCGCCGCACGCCGCCGAAGTCCACCGTTCCCATCGGCAGGCCGGCGTCATCGTGGCGCTCCACGATGCGGCCCGGGATCCCGAGGCACATCAGTCCCTCCCGGCCTGCCGCGCCAGCCGGGCGGCGGCCACGGCGGCCTGGCCGACGCTGATCGCGCCGTCGTTGGGCGGGAGCGCGCGTGGCCGCAGCACGCGGAGCCCCCGCGCGGCCAGCCGGTCGGCCAGCCGCGTGAGCAGACGTCGGTTCTGGAAGCTCCCCCCGCCGAGCGCCACGGTGCCGCACCCGGCGCCGTCCGCGACGTGCATCACCACGGTGGCGAGCCCCTCCGCGACCGCCTCGTGGAACCCCGCCGCGAGCTCGGCGGGATCCTCCCCCCGCGCGCGCCCTTCCGCCAGCGCCACGAGCAGCGGCACCGGGTCGAGCTCGAGCGGCCCCACCCCCTCCTGCCGCCACGGGAAGGGGAGCGCCTCCCCGTGCCGGTGCCCCGCCAGCGCCTCGAGCTCCATCGCCGCCTGCCCTTCGTAGCTCGACTCCTGCCGGAGCCCCAGGATCGCCGCCGCGGCGTCGAAGAGGCGGCCCAGCGACGAGGCGAGCGGCGCGTTGAGGCGCCGCGCGGTCTGGGTCCGCGCCACCGACACCAGCGCCTCCGCCTGCCCGGCCCACGCCCCCTGCCACGCCTCGCCCACCACCGGGTCGAGCGCGGTGTACCCCAGGGCGGCGCGCCAGGGCGTGCGC
Source organism: Gemmatimonadales bacterium (assembly GCA_035761145.1). Classification (GTDB taxonomy): domain Bacteria; phylum Gemmatimonadota; class Gemmatimonadetes; order Gemmatimonadales; family GWC2-71-9; genus CAMLHU01. Next base: position 12,372 of record DASTRQ010000222.1, on the reverse strand, counting down.
GCGGCGAGGTCCCCGCCGGGGAGCGGGGCGGGGCGGAGCCGCGCCTCGCGCCGGTACCCCTCCAGGTCGGCCACCAGCACCTCGCAACCCCAGATCGTCCCGTCGTCCCCCGCCCCGGTGCCGTCGCACGCCACGCCGACCACCGGCCCCCGCTCGCCGTGCTCCGCGAGCACCGCGGCGATGTGCGCGTGGTGATGCTGCACCTCGACGACCTCCCCGATCCCCTCCGCGAGCCGCCGCGACAGGTACGCCGGGTGGAGGTCCACCGCCGCCGCGCGCGGCGTGATGCCGAACAGCCGCTCGAAGTGCGCCACGGTGCGGCGGGCGTGCTCGAGCGTGGCCAGGTCCTCCAGGTCCCCGAGGTGCGGGCTGCACCAGGCGGTGTCGCCGTCCACCAGGGTGAAGGTGTGCTTGAGGTGCGGCCCCGCGGCGAGGAGGGGCACGGGGCTCGCCACCGGGAGGGTGAGCGCCACCGGCACCCGCCCCCGCGCCCGCCGCACCACGATGGCGCCGCCCGGCGCCGGGCGCACCACCGAGTCGTCCACCCGGGCCACGATCTCGCGGTCGTGGAACAGGAAGGCGTCCGCGATGTCCACCAGCCGGGTGCGCGCCTCGTCGAGCCCCGCCACGATCGGCTCCTCGGCGCGGTTGCCGCTCGTCATCACCAGCGGCGCGCCCACCGACTCCAGCAGGAGCTGGTGCACCGGCGTCGACGGGAGCAGCAGGCCGAGGGTCGTGATCCCGGGGGCCACGGCGGGGGCGAGGGCCCCCTCGGGCCGGGCCGGCAGCAGCACCACCGGCCGGTCGGGCGCCTCGAGGAGCGCGGCGGCCGCGTCGTCCACGTGCGCCAGCGCCCGGGCCTCGTCCACGGTGCGGACCATCACCGCGAAGGGCTTCGCCGCGCGGTGCTTGCGGAGCCGGAGGCGGGACACCGCGTGCTCGTCGGTGGCGTCGGCGGCGAGGTGGAATCCCCCCATCCCGCGGAGCGCCAGGATCCCCCCCTCGAGCAGGAGCCGCGCCGCCGCCGCCAGCGCCGCCTCGGCCCCGTCCACCACCCCGCCGGGCCCCTCGTACCAGAGCCGCGGCCCGCAGGCGGGACAGCTCACCGTCTCGGCGTGATAGCGGCGGTCGTCGAAGCGCGCGTACTCCGCGGCGCAGGCGGGGCACGGCGCGAAGGCGCGCATCGAGGTGCGCACCCGGTCGTAGGGCAGCGCCTCGATCACCGAGTAGCGCGGGCCGCAGTCGGTGCAGGTGATGAAGGGATGGCGGTGGCGCCGGTCGGCGGGGTCGGCCAGCTCGGCCGCGCAGGCAGGGCACATCGCCACGTCGGGGGGCACCGCGTGCCCCGCGGCCGCCGCCGCCGCGCTCGCGAGGATCTGGAAGTCGTGCGCCCCGGTGGCCGCCGCCGCGTGCGCCCGCACCGCCGCCACCGCGGCGAGCGGCGGGGCCTCGGCGCGGAGCGCCGCCTCGAAGCCGTCGAGCGCCCCCGGCTCCCCCTCGACGTGGATCTCCACGATCCCGTCGGTGTTCCGCACCCAGCCGGCCAGCCCGAAGCGCCGGGCCAGCCGATGCACGAAGGGGCGGAACCCCACCCCCTGCACCACCCCGCGCACGGTCACCTCGCGCGCCGCCGCGGTGGCGATCATGGGGCGCGCGCCGCGGCCACCAGGCCGCGCAGCCAGGCGTACCACTCCGGCATCCCCTCGCCGGTGAGTGCCGAGGTGCGGAAGAAGCGGAGCGCCGGATTGACGCGGCGCGCGTTGGCCACCGCCAGCGGGAGGTCGAACGGCACGTAGGGCAGCAGGTCCACCTTGTTGATCACCACCGCCCGGCTCCGCTCGAACATCCGCGGGTACTTGAGCGGCTTGTCCTCCCCCTCGGTCACCGAGAAGACGGTCACCTTGTGGTCCTCGCCCAGGTCCCAGGCGGCGGGGCAGACCAGGTTCCCGACGTTCTCGATGAGCAGCAGGTCGGTGGCGTCGAGGTCCACCGCCGTGAGCGCGGCACCCACCTGGCTCGCGTCGAGGTGGCAGGCGCCGTGGGTCACCACCGCCTGCACGAGGCGGGTGGTGTGCCGCGCCAGGCGGTCGGCGTCGTTCTGGGTCTGCACATCCCCCGTCACCACCGCCAGGCGGAGCTCGTCCGAGAGGTCGGCCAGCGTGCGTTCGAGCAGGAGGGTCTTTCCCGACCCCGGCGAGGAGACGAGGTTGAGCGCCGGCACCCGCGCGATGGCGAGCCGGGCGCGCACCTCGGCGGCCAGCTCGTCGTTGCGGGCCATCACCCGCTCACGGACCTCGATCGTCCGGACCGCCATCGTCCACCTCCAGGTAGTCGAGCGTCAGCGCGTCCCCCTCGCGGCGGAGCAGCACGGGTGTCACCTGCGAGAACGGCGGCTCCGCGAAGACCGCCGTCAGGCTGAAGCGGAGGCTCTCGGGCTCCACGTTGGCCCGTTCGCCGACCCCGACGGCGACGGTCCGGATCCGGCGCTGCGCCTCGAGGGGGAGCCGCGTGGCGGCGATCCGGCGGATCTCGAGCGCCAGGCTCAGCTCATGCACAGGCGGCCTCGCGGCGCGCCACCGTGTGTCCCAGCGCCGCCAGCTCCTCGGCCGCGAGGTCGGTCACCTGGTCGAGCGAGGCCTCGAGCGCGGGGCTCAGCGCCGTGCTCATCTCGAGCGGCCCCGGCTGCGCCCCGATCACCGTCACCACCGGCGGCAGGGTGCCCCGGAGCTCGCAGGCCGCCAGCACCTCGCGCAGGTCCACCTGGTGCGGCGAGAGCTTGTGCGCGAAGTACCGCGGCAGGTCGTGCCGGGTGAGCACGGTGACGCTCCCCGCCGGGGCGGCGTGGTCCACCGCGTCGAGCAGGAGCACCGCGCCGGCGCTCTCGATCTCCTCGAGGAGCCGCATCCCCCACGTCCCGCCGTCCACCAGCTCCACCTCCGGCGGCAGCGCGTACCGCTCCGCCAGGCGACCCAGGGCGCGGAGCCCCAGCCCGTCGTCCCCCATGATGGGGTTCCCCAGGCCGATCACGCGGGTCCCGCCGGCGGCGTCACTCATCCTCGTACTCCACGCCCTCGCGGAAGAAGCGCCCGCCGCTCACGATGCCGCTCACCGTGCCGGGGAGGCCGTAGTTGTCGGCCCGGATGGAGAGGTACACGTGGATCACCACGAAGGGGATGAAGATCCACGTCACCGCGTGGTGGATGAGGCGCACCGTCTGCAGGCTGCCCGCGAGCGGCACCACCCAGAAGGTGAGCTTGTACCAGAGGCCCAGGGGGGAGGCCTGGCTGTACAGCGTGAGCCCGGTGACCACCTCGAGGAGCGCCAGCGCGTAGACGCCGGTGTAGCTCAGCTGCTGGAGCGGGTTGTGGCCCAGGTAGTTGGGCCCTTCGCGCCGGCCGATCATCAGGTAGTGCTTGACCATCCCGAAGAGGTTCACCCAGTCGCGCCGGCGCACCGGGAAGAGCGCCGCCAGCCGCTCGAACCGGTTGCCGGCGAGGAGCCAGTAGGCGCGCACGATCGCCGTGGTGACGAGGAACACCGCCGCGAGGTAGTGGATGAAGCGGACCCGGGTCATCAGGAGCCCCGGCTCGGCGCCGCCCGTGAAGAACGGCCGGCCGATGTAGAGCCCCGTGACCACCAGCGCCACGATCGCGAGCGCCGCGATCCAGTGCATCACCCGGAGCGGCACCCCCCACAGGTACACCCACCGCCAGCCCGACTCCGCCGGCGGCACCGGACGCCCCAGCGCGGTCATTGGACCTTCACCTCCGTCACCGGCCGGCCGGTGGCGTCGAGCACGTGCACGCCGCACGCCAGGCAGGGATCGAACGAGTGGATCGTGCGGATCAGCTCGAGCGGCTGGTCCGGCCGGAGGAGCGGGTGGTTGTCCATCAGCGCCATCTCGTAGGGGCCCCGCTGCCCCGTCGTGTCGCGCGGCGAGCAGTTCCAGGTGCTCGGCACCACGGCCTGGTAGTTCTCGATCTTCCGGTCCTTGATGCGCACCCAGTGCCCCAGCGCGCCGCGCGGCGCCTCGTGCCGGCCGAACCCCTTCGTCTCGGCGGGCCACGACTCGGGCTCCCAGTGGTCGCGGGTGAAGGTCGCCGTGTCGCCCTGGGCGATGCGCTCCACCAGCTTGTCCATGTACACCTTGAGCTTCCGCGCCAGGAGCACCGTCTCGATCCCGCGGGCCAGGGTGCGCCCGGCGGTGCTGAAGAGCGCGGACGGGCCCACCTGCAGGCGGTTCAGCGCCTCGCCCACGATGTCCCGGTAGTCGGGGTGGCCGTGGGCGTAGTTCACCACCGCGCGGGCCAGGGGCCCCACCTCCATCGCCTTCCCCTCGTACCGCGGCGCCTTCATCCAGGTGTACTTGTCGAGCCCCTGCAGGTATTCCCACGGCGCCTTGGGGCCGGTGTAGTGCGGCTTGGTCTCCCCCTCGTAGGGGTGCAGCCCCGCCCCGGCGCCGGCGGCGTAGGGCTCGTACCAGGCGGCGTCCACCTGCTCCTGCACCTTGGCGGGGTCGAAGGGCCAGACCTGCTTCAGGTCGCGCGCCTTCACGATCCCGGGGCGGAAGTAGTACGAGTCGGTGTCGCGGATGTCGCCGTCGGGAAGGTCGCCGTAGCAGAGGAAGTCGGTGGTGCCGCCGCCGATCCTCGTCCACTCCGGATAGAACGACGCGATGGCGAGCAGGTCGGGCCAGTACACCTGCTCCACGAACGCCTGCGCCTTGCCGATGATGTCGTGCAGTTCGGCGATGCGGCGGCCGTTGATCGTCTGCCGCGCGTCGAGGTTGATGGCCGAGGCCATCCCGCCCACCAGGAAGTTGGGGTGCGGGTTCTTGCCGCCGAAGATCGTGTGCAGCCGGGCGGCGTCCTTCTGCCAGTCGAGCGCCTCGAGGTAGTGCGCCACCGCCAGCAGGTCCACCGCCGGCGGGAGCTTGTAGGCCGGGTGGCCCCAGTAGCCGTTGGCGAAGATGCCGAGCTGGCCGGTGCCCACGAACTTCTTGAGGCGGTTCTGCACGTCCTTGAAGTAGGCGGTGCCGTTGTTGGGCCACGGGGAGATGGACGACGCGATCCGCGCCGACTCCGCCGGGTCGGCCTGCAGCGCCGCCACCACGTCCACCCAGTCGAGGGCGTGGAGGTGGTAGAAGTGCATCACGTGGTCGTGCACGAACTGCATCGCGATCACGAGGTTCCGGATCAGGTTCGCGGCGGGGGGGATGCGGATATCGAGCGCGTCCTCCACCGCGCGGATGCTCGCGATGGCGTGCACCGTGGTGCACACCCCGCAGATCCGCTGGGCGAAGGCCCACGCATCGCGCGGGTCCCGGTCCTTGAGCACCAGCTCGATGCCGCGGAAGGTGGTGGCGATGGCCCACGCGTCCTGCACGCGGCCCTGGTCCGCCGCCACCTCGATGCGCAGGTGCCCCTCGATGCGGGTGACGGGATCGACGACGACCTTGGTGGTGGCCATGGCTCACTGCCCTCCGGTGGACGGCCCGCCCGGCGGCACCACGGGGAGCTCCTTCCCCCGCCCCGCCCGGCGCACCGTGGTGTAGGCCGCGTGCGCGGCGACGCCCGCCACCGTGAGCCCCGCCAGGGTGACCCCGATGCGGTCGATGGTGCGCTCCACCCCGGCCCCGGCGATGTCGGGGAGCCGCTGGTAGAACGGCGTCATCGTGTCCCAGAAATGGGCCTCGGTGCACCCGATGCAGGGGTGCCCCGCACCGATGGGCCAGCTGGTCTTCAGGTTCCACTGGAACACCGGGCAGGGGGAGAAGGTCTGCGGCCCCTTGCACCCCACCTCGTACAGGCACCACCCCTGCCGCGCCCCCTCGTCGTCGAAATGCTGCACGAACTGCCCGGCGTCGAAATTGGACCGCCGCGGGCACTGGTCGTGGATGCGCGCCCCGTACGCGAAGAGCGGACGCCCCTGCGCATCGGCCTTGGGGAGCGAGCCGAAGGTCAGGAAGTGCACCACGCTGGCCGTGATGACGTCGGGCACCGGCGGGCAGCCGGCGATCACGAGCACCGGCTTGTCCTTCACGATGTCCCGCACGCCCACCGCCTGGGTCGGATTGGGCCTGGCGGCCTGCACGCTGCCGAAATGCGCGCACGCCCCTACCGCGATCACCGCCGCCGCGTCCCGTGCCGCTTCCTCCAGGTGCTCCCGCGCCGTCCGCCCCGCGATCATCGTGTAGATCCCGTCCTCGGCCAGGGGCACCGAGCCGGTCACGATGAGCAGGTACTTCCCCTTGTTGGCCCGCATGCTGTCGAGCCGCGCCTTCTCGGCCGCGGCCCCCGCGGCCGCCATCAGCGTGTCGCTGCTGTCGAGCGAGATGAGGTCGAGCACCAGGGTCCCGATGTCGGGCTCCCCCGAGCGGGTGATCGACTCGACGCACCCGGTGCACTCCTGCAGCTCGAGCCAGATGACGGTCGGGCGCTTCTGCACCTCGAGCGCGTGCGCGATCGTGGGCGCCAGGGTCTCCCCCGCGCCGAGCACGATGGCCATGTTGCGACAGAACGCGAGGAAATCGCGCCGATCGATCCCGCGGTGCTCCAGATGCTGACCGAGGGTCTCGCCCGGCGCCCACGCGTGCGTGGACGGAGAGAGCATCGGACCGGTCCTCCAGGGGTAGGGCCCCGCACCCGGGATGGGTGCGTTCTGGGCCAATATCCACGGGGCCCCTGAGAGGGTCCTTAGGATTTGGAGGAGAGCTTCCTGAACCGGCGGTGAGGGAATGGTGAACCGGCCCGCCGAGGCCGTTCGGCTTGACCCGACCGGGCCCCCTTTCTATTCTTCCCGCCCTTCCCGAGTAGCTCAGTTGGTAGAGCAGCGGACTGTTAATCCGCGGGTCGCAGGTTCGAGCCCTGCCTCGGGAGCTGCCAGCGCCGCAAGGACAACTCCTTGCGGCGCTGGCGTTTACCGACCTGCCCGCCGCCCCGCACCCAGCGCAGCGGCGCTCGATTTTAGATACCTTGACAAGTATATACCTGATATAGTATATATGCTCCCCATGGAGAGCTCCTTCGCCATCGTCGCCGAGCCCACCCGCCGGGCGATCCTGACCCGCCTCCTCGATGGCGAGCGGTCGGTGGGGGAGCTCGAACAGGAGCTGCGGCTCCCCCAGCCCACCGTCTCCAAGCATCTGCGGGTGCTCCGCGAGGCGGGGTTCGTGACGGCCCGGGTGGATGCCCAGCGGCGGGTGTACCGCATCCGCCCCGAGCCCCTCAAGGAGCTCGACGCCTGGCTGGCCCCCTTCCGCCGCACCTGGACCAGGCACCTCGACCTGCTCGAGCGCCACCTCGACCGTATGGCGAAGTCCCCCACCCCGAAGGGAAAGAAGACGCATGACAGGCCGTGAACCCTACGTGCCGGGCCCCGCGTTCGGCGCGGACGTGACCAAGGAGGGCCCGCGCTGGACGCTGGCCCTGGTGCGGACCTACCGCCATCCGATCGCCCGCGTCTGGGAGGCGCTCACCGACCCCGAGCATCTCCGCGAGTGGTCGCCGTTCGACGCGAGCGGGAGCCTCGCAAAGCCGGGGGCCACGGTGATCCTTACCACCGTCGGCGCCCCCCAGCCGCAGGTGACCCCCACGACGATCTCCCGCGCCGAGCCTCCCACCCTCCTTGAGTTCGAATGGGGCGGCCACCCGATCCGCTGGGAGCTCGAGCCGATGGGCGAGGGCACTCGGCTCAAGCTCTGGACCAGCATCCCGAAGAACTACATCGCGATGGGGGCCGCCGGATGGCACATCTGCCTCGACGCGATGGACCGGCACCTTGCCGGCGCGCCGATCGGCCGGATGGTGGGGATGGATGCGCTCAAGTTCGAGGGATGGCACCGGCTCAACGCCGAGTATGCCGCGCTGTTCGGTGTCGAGAGCGTGGTCCCCAAGTGGTGACCACGGTCTCCGCTCTCTTCCTGAGGAGGCCCCTGTGAACTGGAGTGCCCGGATCCGTTCGTTCCACAGGTCTATGTCGGTCTTCTTCACCCTGACCGTCGTCGCCAACTTCGTGCAGATCGGGATGGCCGGCGGGCAGCAGCCGGCGCCCAACTGGATCACCTACTCGCCGCTCCTCCCGCTCTTTCTCCTCTTCCTGACCGGGGCGTGGATGTTCGTCCTCCCCTACGTCGTCCGGGGCCGGAGCGCGCCGTGAGCGCCGACTGGCGGGTGGCGACCCTCGACCGGATCCGGAAACTGATCCTTGGCACCGATCCCGGGATCGTCGAGGAACGGAAATGGAAGAAGCCCTCCAACCCGGCCGGCGTACCGGTCTGGTCGAAAGGGGGGATCATCTGCACCGGCGAGACCTACAAGGACAAGGTCAAGCTCACCTTCTTCCGCGGGGCCGCCCTCCCCGACCCCGCCGGGCTCTTCAACGCCGACGACCGGGGGGCCACCCGCCGCGCGATCGACCTGCGCGAGGGGGACACGGTCGACGCGCGCGCATTCACGGCGCTCATCAAGGCGGCGGTGGCGGCGAATACCGCGACCTGACATACCCCGTCAGACGGTCGCGCGTCACCTCCACCCGAGCCAGAGTCCCGCCGCCGCGACCAGCGCCAGCGCCAGGAGCGCGGAGCCGGTGCGACGACGGAACTCCCCCGTCCCCACCAGGAGCGCGACACCCGTCTTGAAGAAGGCGCTGGCGACGACGCCGAGCGCGAACCCGAGCGCGGCGAGTTCCACCTCGCCCCCGGTGCGGGCCAGCTGGGCCATCGACACCGCCAAGGCGTCGAGGTCCGTCAGGCCGACGATCACCGCCGACGAGAGCACGCCGCTCGCGCCCCAGAGTCTCCGGGCCTCGGGCAGCGCGATCAGGACGAGTTGAAAGAGGACCGCCATCCGGACCGCGCTCGCGAGGCGCAGCGGGCTCCGGTCCTCCTCGCTCTCGTCGGGGGCGGGCCCCTTCCCCGGTCGGCGGCCGATCACCCACGCCACGACCCCGCCCCCGGCCACCAGGGGGAGGAGCAGGTACCGCAGCGCATCGCTCGCCACCGCGCTGTGCAGCCCCGCCATGACCACCAGCGCCCGGGGGATGGCCACGGCGTTCGCCGCGATCGCCCCCCGCGCCAGCGCCCGCCCGAGCGCCGGCTGGCGGCGGCTCTGGCCGCCGAAACTGAGGGTCACCGCGGTCGAGGAGACCAGCCCGCCGAGCAGGCCGGTCAGGCCGGATCCCCACGCCGGCCTGAGCGCGCGCCGCGCCACATACCCGATGAAGTTGAGCCCCGACAGCAGCAGCACGATGATCCAGAGCCCGCGAGGCCGGATGCTGTCGTGCGGGCCGAACGGCCCCGGGGGCAGGAGCGGGAGGATCACCAGGGCGAGCACCGCGAACTTGAGCGCCGCCGAGAGCTCCACCTCGCCGATCCGTTCCACCAGGGTGTGGATCCGGCTCTTCTCGATCAGGGCGAGGACCATGATCGACGTGGCGGCGCTCGTCAGCAGCGGGAACCCGAGCCCGGCCACGACGCCGAGCGCGAGGACCGCCAGCGCGGCGACCTCGGTCGTGGCGCCGATCTCCTCCCGCCCCTGCCGGGACGCGGTCACGTAGGCCGCCACCGTCAGCGCGACCCCGCCGGCCAGGATCACGGCGCCCAGCACGACGGTGGCGACCGTGGCCAGCCATCCCGCCACCCCCCCGACGAGGCCGAGGAGCAGGAAGGTCCGCGTCCCCGCGAACCGCGCCGCGGGCCCCGTCGCGTGCCCCGAGCGTTCCCGCTCGATCCCGACCGCCAACCCGGCCAGCACCGCGACCGAAAGATCGCGGGCCGTCGTGAGCGCAAGGACCGGGGCCATGCGCGATGGATAGGGCCTGCTCCTGAACGCACGGTGAAACCGGCGTGAGAGGGCCGTCGGCGGGATCGCGAAGGAGCGCTCACGGCGTCCTCAGCATCCGTTCCCGCCTGGCGCACAAGGTTCGAGACGGAGGGGAAGGCGATGCCCGACTCGATCTCGCGCGACACCGCACCGGTGACGGCCCACGCCGCCACGGGAGGCGTCGTGGTCGCCTCCCCTCCGGTCGCGGCGCGGTGGGAGTTCCGCTGGATGGACCACGCGCTGCCGGCCGACGCGGATGCCATCGCGCGGTGGTCCCCCGGCCCGGCCGCGACCTCCGCGGAGACGTATCTCGTCTCGTTCCGCACCGCGCACAACGCCAAGCTCCGCCAGGGCGTGGTCGACCTCAAGCGGCTGCGGCAGATCTCCGCGGACGGGCTCGAACAGTGGGAGCCCGTGCTCAAGAGCCCCGGGCCGCTGCCCCCCGATCAACTCGAGGTGCTGTGCGCCAGCTGGGGCGTCGCGCCGCCGGCGCACCGCCGGGGCCCCGTGCCCCTGGACGACCTCTGGCGGTTCGTGGACCGGCACCCCGACCTGCGACGGATCGACCTCGTGAAACGGCGCCGGAGGATCGCCGTGGCCGGGTGTCGCGGGGAGATCACCGAGATCGACGTGGCCGGTCAGCACTGGATGAGCCTGGCGTTCGAGGACGAAGACCCGGCGCTCGTGCGGGCAGTGCTGGCGGGATCCGGCCTCGACCCCCGCTTCAATCTCAACTACCCCGCGGCCCTGAGGCGCCTCTTCCTGCGCCCCCGGGCCCCGGGTCACGCCGTCGAAGGAGCCCCCTGATGTCCTCTCGCATTCTGATCCGGGCCGCGATCGCCGCGTCCCTCGCGCTCGGCACCGCCGCCCCGCTGGTCGGCCAGCAGGGTGACGTCCCTCCGCCGGTCCCCCTCCCGGGGATGTACGACGGCGGCTACCTGGTCTTCCAGAGCGCCGACAGCGCCTTCAAGTACTGGCTGGACGGCCGGGCGATGATCGACGGCGCCGGCTATTTCGGGTCCGAGAACGAACTGGCCAACGGCGTCCTGATCCGCCGCGCCCGGCTCGGGGTCAAGACCACGCTCTACCGCGACTGGCTCGGCGAGATCGACGTGGACTTCGCCGGGGATGCCGTGGAGGTCAAGGACCTCTGGATCGGCCGGGCCACGGGGGACGACGGGCTGCTCCGGGTCGGCAATTACAAGGAACCGTTCAGCCTCGAGACGCTCACCTCCTCGAAGTTCATCACCTTCATGGAGCGCTCGTACGTGGACGCCTTCTCCCCCGACCGGCACATCGGGATGAGCTACTCCCGCTGGGGCGACCGGTGGCAGGTCTCGGGCGGCGTGTTCGGACAGGCCTCGGGCGACGTGGACGAGACCGGCCAGGACCAGGGCTACGGCCTGACCCTCCGCGCCTCGATGGCCCCGCAACTCGCCGACGGGCGGGTGCTCCACCTTGGCGTCGGCGTGAGCCGCCGCACCCCGGACGCGGCCGAGCCGGCCGACGCCCACCAGATGCGGATCCGCGCGCGGCCGGAGACGAACCAGAACAAGGCCCGCTTCTTCTCGACCGGCAAGGTGGACGACGTGGACTACGAGCTGCTGTTCAACGGCGAACTCGCCGCGGTCCGCGGGCCGCTGTCGTTCCAGGCCGAGTACACCCGGGCGCAGTTCCACCGGAGGAACGATCTCGAGACCGCCAACTTCTGGAGCGGGTACGCCTTCGTGAGCTATTTCCTCACCGGGGAGAGCCGCCGCTACCTCCCGCACGAAGGGGAGTTCGACCGCATCTTCCCCCGCTCGACGAACGGGGCCTGGGAGGTCGCCGCCCGCTACAGCACCATCGACCTCAACGACCCGTCGAGCGGCGTCGGCATCCTCGGTGGCCGGGGCAACAACTACACCTTCGGACTCAACTGGTACGTGAACCCCAACGTCCGGTTCATGGCCAACTACGTCCGGGTGGTCACGGACAAGAACGCGGTGCCGGATGGCGGGACCGATCCGCTCACCGGCAACGACGACTTCAACATCATCCAGGTCCGGGCCTCGCTCGCGCTCTGACGCGATGGCGCGCGAGATCGAGCGGAAATTCCTGGTCGACCCGGGGCGCTGGCGCCCCGGGCCGGCCGGCGGCGTCCGGATCCGCCAGGGCTACCTGTCGCTGGACCCCGCGCGGATCGTGCGGGTCCGCCGCGCCGGCGACCGCGGCACCCTCACCGTCAAGGGGACCACGGTGGGGATCACGCGGAGCGAGTACGACTACGCCATCCCCGCCGCGGACGCCGACGCGCTCCTGGACGAGCTCTGCCACCGGCCCCTGATCGAGAAGACGAGGTACCACGAAACGTGGGCCGGCCGCACCTGGGAGATCGACCGCTTCGAGGGGGAGAACCAGGGACTGATCGTGGCCGAGGTGGAGCTGGCCGATGCCGATGAGGTGGTCGCCCCGCCGCCGTGGGCCGGGCGGGAGGTCTCCGACGACCCCCGCTACACCAACGCCAGCCTGATCCGGCTGCCGTTCCGGAGCTGGGGCCACGATGCCTGAC
>DASTRQ010000221.1:0-11900 GCA_035761145.1 Gemmatimonadales bacterium | reverse complement strand
CACCCCCAAGGTCGTCGCCACCGGCGGGCTCGCCGGGCTCATCGCCCCGCTCACCGAGTCGATGCGGGAAGTGGCCCCCGACCTCACGCTGCAGGGTCTCAGGATCGCGGCGGAGGTGCTGGGGGTGGGGTGAGTGCGGGGGTGCTGAGTGCTGGGTGCTGAGTGCGGGGTGCTGGGTGCTGGGTGCTGGGTGCTGGGTGCTGAGTGCTGGGTGCTGGGTGCTGAGTGCTGAGTGCTGAGTGCTGAGTGCTGGGTGCTGAGTGCTGGGTGCTGGGTGCTGGGCGAGTGGAATTGCACATCGGCGTGCCGGAAATGATGATGCTCCGGGGGCGGCGCACCCTATCTTGGGCCGATGCCATCCGTCACCCGGTTCGAAGACCTCGTCGTTTGGCAGGAAGCACGTCGCCTCCATCAGGCGATGATCGCGCTTTGCCGGCGTCCTGAGTTCAAGAACGAGTTCCGGCTGGTGACCCAGATGCTTGCGGCGGGGCGATCGGTCGGGGCCAACATCGCCGAAGGCTTCGAGCGCTTCACTCCCGGAGAATTCAGCCACAAACTGTACATCGCGAAGGGGGAGGTCGGGGAGCTTCGCAGCTTCCTGTACTCCGCGTACGACGAGGGCCGGATCCAGGAGGAGGAGTTCAAGACCCTCGTGGCCCAGACAGAGTCGGTCAGTCGCCTGGTCGGGGCCCTGCGCGCGGCGGTCGCAAGGCGGAAGCCGCCCGCCTAGCCTCCGCGGCCCCCCAACCCAGCTTCCAGCACCCAGCACCCAGCACTCAGCACTCAGCACCCAGCACCCAGTACCCAGCACCCCCCACCCGCCTTATATTCAACCATCCCAACACCTTGCCTCCCATGACCGCCCCCAGCCACGCCACCACCGCTGACCAGACCGAACTTCCCGTGATCCTCCGGGCCTCGGTCAAGCACGGGCTCATCCAGGCGGCGATCATCGTGATGATGGCCCTCGTCTCCCGGTACACCGATGGGGTGGCCGAGACGGCGGGGCTCGCGGTGCTCCTGCTGGGCGGGCTCGCGGTGAGCTGCGGGCTCCCCGGCATCTGGACCAACGCCCGCACCATCGAGGGGATCGCGGGGGCGGCGGGGATCGGCCTGGCGGCCTCGGCGTTCTTCCTCGTCCTCGACGTGGCGATCTTCCAGCCGGTGGGGCTCTGGACCAACCGCTGGCGCGAGATCGGCGGCGGGAGCAACTGGTGGTACCACCCGGTCTGGTGGATGCTCGACACCTACCTCGCCTGGTTCGGCGCGTGGATCCTCGCCAACCAGGCGGCCAAGGGGCGGCAGCCGTCCATCGGCGGGATGATGGCCCTCCTGGTGGCGTGCAACGCGGTGCTGATGGTGGTGGCGGTGCTCATCCACTTCCCGGGCGCCGGCTGGAACGTGCCGACCTTCGGGGTGACCACCCTCGCGGGCCTCCCCCTCGCGACGCTCGTCTCGGGGCTGGGACGCCGCGGCGCCTGATCGGCATTGGCGGGGCTTCGCCTCGTCCTCAGGTTGCTCGGCTGGCTGCTGACGCCGCTGGTGGCGTCGGCAGCCGCTTTCGTTGGGGCGGTGCTCGGCACCCTCGTGGCCGAGTGGATCGACTCCCCGACCCTCGGGCTCATCACCACCGTGGCGCTCGGCGCGGCGGTGGGCTTCACGACGCTCGTCTTCTGGTTCCGCCTCCTCCGCCATCACCCGAAGCTCACCGACGCCCTCGACCTCACCAGCACGGTGGAGAGCCCCATCGTGGCGCTGGCGGCGGCGGAGCCCGGCACCGAGCCGGTGCACACCCCGCCGCCCACGGAGCCCGCCGCGTGAAGGGGACCGCGACGCTCGCCCTCGTCCTCCTGGCCGCCGCCTGCGGCCGCGCACCCGCGCCTCCTGCGACCGCCGATTCCGCGCCCCCGGCGGGCCCCGCCGACTCCCTGGTCCTCGCCCTGCCGGACGGCGGGGAGGTCTGGCTCGTGGCGGGACGGGAAGGCCGGGGGGCCGGCGGGGTCACCTGCGTGGAGCGGAGCGTGGAGCTCCGCCGTGACGGGGGGCGGAAGCTCGTGCCGCTCCTCTTCGTGCGCGCCGCGCCGCGGCTCGAGGGGACGCGGCTCGTCGCCACGCTCTCGACCAACTGCGCCGACGTGGCCGACTACGTGATCGACCCCGCCACCGCCTATCCGACCCGGCGCGGAGGGGGGCGGTGAGCGGCGCGCGCGCCTTCCTGGCCGGCGCGGCCGCGCTCCTCCTCGCGGCGGCGCCCCGCCGGGCCGCGGCCCAAGACCTCACCGGCGACGCCCTCGTCTGGCGCACCGACGACACCCGCACCGGCTGGCGCATCGGCGTCGGGCGGGAGCTCACGAGCCCGCTCGGCGTCCGCTTCTACGGTACCCACGTCCGCGCCCTGGACGCGCTCGACCAGGACCGCTACGGCGTCGGGGGGGACCTGACCCTCTTCGAACGGGGGCGGCCCGGTCCCTACCTGCTGGGCGGGCTCTCCGCCGGCATCCTCCGCCGCTCGGGGGAGACCGACGACTGGTGGGCCTGGGACGCGGGCGTGGGGTACGAGCTGGTGCCGGTCTCCTGGTTCGTGCTGCGGGGGGAGGGGCGGTGGCGCGTCGAGCGTCCCGGCCCCGAACGGGGGCTCGCGCTCTCGCTCGGCGCGGTGATCCGCCTCCGGGTCTCGAGCCCGCCGCCGCAGCGGCCGTACACGGAAGTGCACCACGCCACCCCGCCGGGGGAGGCGCGGGTGGCCGACCTGGCCCGCGACGAGGGGATCTCCCGCCGCGACGCCGACGTGGTGGCGGGGGTGGTGGCCACCGCCACCGCGGCGATGGGGACCCCGTACCAGTGGGGCGGGAACGGGAACGGCGGCGGGTTCGATTGTTCGGGGCTCATCCAGTACGCCTACCGCGAGCACGGCATCGCCCTGCCGCGGGTGAGCCGCGACCAGGCGCGCGTGGGCCGCGCCGTCGCCCGGCGGCTCGACGCCCTGGCCCCCGGGGACATCCTCACCTTCAGCAACAGCGGCGGCCACGTGACCCACGTGGCGCTGTATGTCGGCGACGGCAAGATCATCCACTCCGCCAACGGCGGGGTGCAGCTCAGCCTCCTCTCGCCGACCGACCCCTACGGCAAGTGGTGGTGGAAGCGCTGGGTCGGGGCGCGGCGGGTGGTCGGGGGGTGAACCCCCGCCGCGCCCCGCGCCCCGCTCAGTGCGTGTGTCCCATCCCGTCGTGGTCCATCTCGCCGCCGTAGCCGGAGCCGCGGTCGTCGAGCCAGGCCACCTCGCGCTGCCAGTCGCGGTCTTCCGGGTCCACCGCCGGCCACTTGGCGGGGTCGGTGACGGCGTAGAGGAACACGACGTGGATCATCGCCCCGGCGCGGAGCGTGTCGGGGTTGGGATTGTCGTACGTGCCCACGATCCGGTAGCGGCGCCCCGCCGTGAGCGGGATGCCGGCGCTCCGGATGCCGGGGAGCTTCTGCTCGATGCCGAGCAGGCGGCCGGCGCTGTCGAGCGTGGTGCGGAGCCGGGTCACGATGCGCGGCCGGCCGTCGGGCCGGAGCTCCTCGAGGGCGATCCCGGTGGCGTAGTCGTGCGCGTGCCCGCCGATGCCGATGATGCGGCCGCTCGTGGGGAGGGTGAAGTCGGCCTCGTACCGTGACCGCCCCGGGGGGAGGTCGAAGGTGACCGGCTTGGCCACCGGGTCCACCACGTCCATGTACACCGGGAGCACCGGGGTGGGGCGGGGGGTGAGCGTGGTGGGGCTCCAGCTGAGCACCAGCGTCACGTTGACCGCGGGGATCGGCTCCGCGGTCTCGTTGTGCCACGCGAGCACGAGCGCCATCGGCCACTCCGCCTCGACGGGGATCCCCACCGTCTTGGGGAGCATGATGTCCGGCGTCTCCTGCCCCACGGCGAGGGTGCGTTCGGGCACCGCGTAGAAGAGCTGCCGCCGCCCGAAATTCACCAGGTTGAGGTGGTGCAGGAGCCGCCGCGGGAGGGGGCGGCCCGCCGAGTCGGTGAGCTCGAGGCGGAAGCCGCGCAGGTACGCGGTCATCGGCCACTTGAAGTAGAGCAGCGGCACCTCGGCCGTATGCTCGTGCATCGCCGCGTGCCCCATCTCGGGGTGGCCCGCCGGGATGGCGAAGGGCCCCGCGGCGAGGGTGATGGTGTAGGCCGAGGAGTCGATGGTGACGCGGACGTCGCCGCCGTGGGCGCGGGGGTGGGGCAGGGAGGGCACGGCCGGCGCGGGGCCGGCCAGGAGGTGCAAGAGAAGGGGGAACGAGACCAGCATCTCGGAATGTGGGTTAGGGGTATTGCCATAGTAGATGATCGTTCGGTCAGAAACAATCGGGCAGGAGCGCCACACCCCGGCCACTTTGGCAGACGGGGATTGGCACTCCACTTGCTAGAGCGCCAAGGGCGAGCGCCTGCTTGACAGGAGCGGGTGCGGGGCTAGTTTTCCACCGGTCAGCACTCCACTACTGAGAGTGCTAAGTCACATCACTACAACATTTTAGCTGTCTTGGAGGAGCTGATGGCCACGACCAAGGCGAAGCCCAAGCCGAAGATCCAGCCGCTCGAGGATCGCGTCGTCATCTTCCCGGATGACGAGACGGAGACGATGCGCGGCGGTCTGTACATCCCGGACACCGCCAAGGAGAAGCCGACCCAGGGCGAGGTGATCGCCGTGGGGCCGGGGCGCTTCGAGAAGGGGGAGCGGGTGCCGGTCGACCTCAAGGTCGGCGACAAGGTGCTCTACGGGAAGTACAGCGGCACGAACATCACCCTGGACGGCGACGAGGTCGTGATCCTGAAGGCCTCGGACGTCCTCGCCAAGCTCGGCTGAACGGAGACCTGACCCATGGCTGCCAAGGAACTGCTCTTCAACACCGACGCCCGCGCCAAGCTCAAGAAGGGCGTGGACGCCCTCGCCGACGCGGTGAAGGTGACCCTCGGCCCGAAGGGCCGGAACGTCGTGATCGACAAGAAGTTCGGCTCGCCCACGGTGACCAAGGACGGCGTCACCGTGGCCAAGGAGGTCGAGCTCGCGGACCCGATCGAGAACATGGGCGCGCAGATGGTGAAGGAGGTCGCCACCAAGACGAGCGACCTGGCCGGCGACGGCACCACCACCGCGACCGTGCTGGCGCAGGCGATCTTCCGGGAGGGGCTCAAGAACGTCACGGCGGGCGCCAACCCGATGGAGCTCAAGCGGGGCATCGACCGGGCGGTCGAGACCCTGGTGGACGAGCTCAAGGCGCTCTCGGTCCCGGCCAACGGCAAGAAGGGGATCGAGCAGGTGGGCACCATCTCGGCCAACAACGACGCCGAGATCGGCAAGCTCATCGCCGAGGCGATGGAGAAGGTGGGCAAGGACGGCGTGATCACGGTCGAGGAGGCCAAGGGCCTCGAGACCACGCTGGAGACCGTGGACGGGATGCAGTTCGACCGCGGCTACCTCTCGCCCTACTTCGTGACCGACCCGGAGAAGATGGAGGCGGTCCTGGATGACGCGTACCTGCTCATCCACGACAAGAAGGTCTCCGCGATGAAGGAGCTCCTCCCGGTGCTCGAGAAGGTGGCGCAGAGCGGCAAGCCCCTCCTCATCATCGCCGAGGACGTCGAGGGCGAGGCGCTCGCGACGCTCGTGGTCAACAAGCTCCGCGGCACGCTCAAGATCGCGGCCGTGAAGGCCCCGGGCTTCGGCGACCGGCGCAAGGAGATGCTCCGCGACATCGCCATCCTCACCGGCGGCGAGGTGATCAGCGAGGAGCTCGGCTTCAAGCTCGAGGCCGCCGCGCTGAACCAGCTGGGCCGCGCCAAGCGCGTCGTGGTGGACAAGGACAACACCACCGTCGTGGACGGCAAGGGGAAGAACGAGGCGATCCAGGGCCGCATCGGCGAGATCAAGGCCGCCATCGAGAAGACCACCAGCGACTACGACCGCGAGAAGCTCCAGGAGCGCCTGGCCAAGCTCTCCGGCGGGGTGGCGGTGATCCACGTCGGCGCCGCGACCGAGACCGAGATGAAGGAGAAGAAGGCCCGCGTCGAGGACGCGCTCCACGCCACCAAGGCGGCGGCGGAGGAGGGGATCGTCCCGGGCGGCGGCGTGGCGCTGCTCCGCGCGCAGCCCGCGCTCGAGAAGATCCGGGGCCTCACCGAGGACGAGAAGATCGGCGTGGACATCATCCGCCGCGCCATCGAGGAGCCCGTCCGCATGATCTCCCTCAACGCGGGGGTCGAGGGCGCCATCGTGCTCGGCAAGATCAAGGAGTCGAAGGACAAGAGCCTCGGCTACAACGCCGCCACCGGCGAGTACGAGGACCTGATCAAGGCCGGCGTGGTCGACCCGACCAAGGTGACCCGCACCGCGCTCCAGAACGCCGCGTCCATCGCCTCGCTGCTCCTCACCACCGAGTGCGTGGTGGTCGAGAAGAAGGAGGACAAGCCCGCCCCGGCCGCCCCGGCCGGCGGGATGGGCGGGATGTACTGATATCCTGCGCCCCGCAGGGGCGAAGGATCTCCCCGGCACCCCGGACCACTCGGTCCGGGGTGTTCGCGTTCCGGCCGCGGGGATGTGACCTGTGACCTTGCCGGGGGCCTCGGGGGTCCTACATTGAGCAGCGACCACCGAACCCGTCCCCTCCTCCGGTCCCCCGTGACGATCCCCCCTTCGGCGCGCCGCGCCCTCTTCCCGCTGCTCGCCGGCGTGGCCGCGTGCGGCGGCAGCGATGGCGGCCCCGCCGCCGCCGACCGCTGGACCGCCCAGCTCTCGGTCGAGGCCCCCGCCGTCCTTGTCGTCGGCGACACCTTCCGCCTGCGCCCGGTGGCGCTCGACTCGGCGGGGGACACGATCCCCTCGCCGGCGGTGGACTGGCTCACCTTCGACAACGGGGTGATGACGGTCTCACCCACCGGCCTCATCACCGTCAAGGACACGGGGCGGGTCCGGATCACGGCGGTCTCCGGCACCGCCGGCGCCGAACTCGATCTTTTCGCGGCCGACTCGGCCTGCGGCGGGATCCTCCGTACCCCCGCCTGGGATCTCACCGCCGGCTACCGTTACGACCGCGACATCGACGCCGGCAGTGGCCGCGTGGTGCGCCTGCATCAGGGGTTCGGGTACGCCGAGCCGCTGGTCGAGGACACCACCTACCGCAGTGCCACCTCCCGCGGCTGGACGGGGCATCCGATGGGGACGCTCGACGTGGCCGACCGCGACTCCGCCTCCGACGGGATGCTCGAATTCGTCGGTACCACGCCGGAGCCCGCGAGCGCCACGTTCATCGCCAGAACGTCGGGCTGCACCTACGACCTGACCTTCTCGACCTGGCTCGACGGCCTGCTCCACTTCGCCATCGGGGTGGACACGATGCTCCCCGGCGACTGGCCCATCGTGGGCATCAACGCCGCGCTCGGGACCCCGCTCCCCGCCGCGTGGCCCAGCGGGCTCGGTACCGCGGGGGATTCGGTGGAGATCGACGTCGCCCCCGAGGACTCTCTCGGCGGGAGCACCATCCCGCGCGCCATCCTCGTCGACCTCCCGCTCGAAGGGGGGGTGAACGGACGGCACTACGGCGGCCTCGACTTCGCCACCGCCCGTCTTCGCTGGGGGGTGACGCCCGCGGCCCCGGCCGCGACCCTCGCGCGCTCCCGCCCGGTGCGGGTGGCCGCGGCGCCGCCGCGATGACAGCGCGCGCCCTCCTCCTGGCGCCGGTGGCGGTGGTCCTCGCCGCCTGCTCGAGCACGTCCGAATCCTCCACCTGCGGCGGCTTCAGCGACGTGCTCGCCTGGAGCGTCGAGACCACGGCCCGGTACGACGGCGCCTTCACCGTCGCCGGCGCCAACGCGGGCCCCGCCGCCATTCACGACAGCGGGAGCGTCGCGGGGCCCCTCGACGTGCGCACCGCGTTCATCGCCCCCAACGGCCATCATTACGTGCAGTGGACCGGTCCCGTGGCCGGCCACGCCCTCGCGGTGGACACCGTGAGCGACACGGTCCACGCCCACGTCACCGTCGCGCACCACGACAGCACCGGCGTGGGCGCCGACCAGGCCACCTACAACGGCGGCCTGGTGCTCGACCGCGAGCTCTGCCGCGCCATCGTGTACGTGACCTACGCCGGCACGATGACCGTCGCGGTGGACGGCGGCGCCGGCACCTCGGCCCCGCACCGCTTCGGCGGCGTGCTCTCGCCCGCCTTCGACGCCACCGCCACCGAGGTCGGGGCGGGGTGGACGAGCGGGACGCTCGACGTGGACGCCTATCCGATGGACGGCACCGCCGGCTCCACCACCGTCCACGGCGGCGCGTACGAGTTCAACGACGGTGTCTTCAACGCGGGGACCAGCGCGGTGCCCGGCCCCAAGGCCACCATCCTCGTCACGATCCACCCCACCGTGATGCCCGCCGCCCCGCGCGCGCGCCTGC
The DNA here is from genome assembly GCA_035761145.1 of Gemmatimonadales bacterium. Taxonomy (GTDB): domain Bacteria; phylum Gemmatimonadota; class Gemmatimonadetes; order Gemmatimonadales; family GWC2-71-9; genus CAMLHU01. The sequence continues at coordinate 3,471 of DASTRQ010000221.1, read as the reverse complement.
GCGTCCCCGACGGCCTGGCGCGGCACCTCCCCGACTGATCCCGCCGCGGGTCCCGTTATCTTGCGGGGTGGCACGGAGCGTGCAACCCCGTGCGAGGTCATCCGAACCCGAGGACAGTCGTGACGAAGCTCACCATCGCCCTGGCCGCGCTCTGCGCCGCCGCGCCCCTCCCGGCGCAGCAGCGCCCCAACCCGATCATCGGCACCTGGCAGACCGAGAAGGTCATCAAGGACGCCCCGGCCACGGTGATCGTCCGCGCCGACTCGAGCGCGAGCTACGGGACCGAGACGGTCCGCTGGCGGATCACCGCCGGCAACAAGATCCTCCTGGCCCTGGGCGGCGAGTGGGTGGAGTACGACTACCGTGTGCGCGGCAACCGGCTCACGCTCTCGGGCGGCGACCTTCAGGAGGCGATCACCCTCCGCCGCACCGGCCCCGCCACCCCGCGGCCCGCCGAGATCCCGATCCCGCCCGATCCCGACCTCGAGGGGTAGGGGCGCGCACCCGCGCCGGACCGCCGACGGGGCCCCGCACGGGGCCCTGTTCGTTCCCGCCGCTCACCTCCTCTTACCCTTCCCACCCCCCTCCCATTCATCCTCCCCTCGGCATCGTTGCCCCGTCCGCATCCGTCGTCCGGGGCGGATGAACGATCCATCATCCAGGAGGGGGCATGCGCAGGATCGTGTTGGTCTCGCTCCTCGCCGCGCTCTGGCCCGCGGGGGCGCGCGCGCAGGACTTCTGGCGGCCGGAGGTGGGGCTCCGCGCCGCCTACATCCGCTTCGACGACCCGAACAGCAGCGCCTACGTGGACGTGTTCGACCTCCCGCTCTCCAACGGCGAGGTCGTGGCCCCGCCACCGGCGTCGCTGTACGGCGTGGTGCCGATCGGCGGCCGCTTCGCGTTCGAGCCGAGCTTCGGCCTCGGCAGCACGGCGGCGTTCGGGGACGTGTTCACCACCGCCACGGTGGGACTCCGCTTCGACGTGGCGCTCACCGAGCAGTTCTACGTGGGCGTCGGCCCCACGGCATACGTGGTGAAGTTCTCGGGCGAGGAGGACACCCAGGGCGCGCTCGAGGGGGCGCTCGGCTACCGCCGCGTCTTCGGCCCCCGGATGCAGGGGCACGCCGAGGTCTTCTATGAGAAGCGGGAGAAGAGCGAGCAGCTGCCCGAGCTCGACGTGATGGGGATCCGGCTCGGCGCCGGCTACCTGCTGCGCGGCAGCACGCCCTCCCCGGTCGAGGGGACCGATCGCGGCGACCTCTGGACCCCCGCGCTCGTGGTGCAGGGGGGGTGGACCCTGGCGAGCTTCCCGGGGCAGGGGGACATCACCTCCTTCACCCTCCCGCTCCGCGGGCAGAACCTCGTCGGCGCCACCGGGGTGCTGCCGGGGCCGAGCGCGCTGGCGGCGCTCTTCCCGGTGACGGAGCGCCTCGCGGTGGAGCCCTCGTTCGACTACCACCGCGCCAAGCCGAAGGACAGCGAGGCGGTGACCTCGTTCCAGGTGGGGGCGCGGCTCGACTACGCGTTCGACCGGGTGTTCTACGCCGGCGCGGGCGCCGAGGGGACGCGCATCAAGGCCGACGGTGCGGACACCGAGCTCCGCTTGATCGGTGTGGCGGCCATCGGGGCGCGCTTCCCGATGCTGGGCGGGCTGCGTGGACGGACCGAGGTGAACTACCGCGTGTGGGGGGCGGGAGGGCTCGACGACCTCCCGGCGGGGCAGGCGACGTCGTTCGTCTTCGGCGCGCTGCTCCCGTTCAACTGAGGCGGGGAGGCGGGGGCAGGGTCAGCGCGGGATGAGCCCCTGCTCCTGCATCTCGCCCAGGAGCTGCTGGGCGATCCCCGCGCTCCACTGCTGGCCCGCCGCCATCCCCGCCTGGGTGAGGTCGCCGTTGAGCCGGGCGAGCTTGCGCCCCACCGGCGTGCTGTAGATGCCGGTCAGCTCGTCCAGCTCCTGGCGCGTGAAGCGCTCGGCGTAGATCTCCCGCAGCCGGGAGACGAGCGCCGGGAGCTGCACGCGCATCCGCGCCTGAAGGCTGTCCCAGAACACCGGCGGGAGCCCGGTCGGCGCTTCGCGCTGGGCGGCCAGGCTGGTGGTGAGGACCTGCTCCATCGTCTCGGCCGAGCGCATCGCGGTGAGGAGCCGGCCGGCGGCGGCCAGCGTGGCGCTGTCGGGCGCCTGCTGCTGCGCGCCGGCCGGCGTGGCGACGCCCGCGGTGAGTGCGAGGAGAAGGAGGGCGCGGGTCATCGGCCGGGGGCCTCGAGCGGGAGGGGGATCTGGGGGGTGAGGTCGAAGGGGCCGAGCGGGGCGTGCTGCGGCGCCACCTCGAGGCGCCCCCGGAACCCCGCCCCCGCGAGCGCCGACTGGGCGGCGCCGCGGGCGGCGTCGGGGGCGTTGCAGCGCTCGCTCAGGTGGGCCAGCACCACCAGCGCCAGGCGCGGGTGGCAGAGCTCGGCCAGGAGCTCCGCCGTCTGCCGGTTGGAGAGATGGCCTCCCGCCCCGGCGATGCGCGCGCGCACGGAAGCGGGGTAGGCGCTCTGCCGGAGGAGCACCTCGTCGTGGTTGGCCTCGACGATGAGCGCGGCGCAGTCGCTCAGGAGCCAGCGCACGGTGGTGGTGGGGCGCCCCAGGTCCACCGCGAGCCCCACCCGCGCGCCGGAGGGCCCTGTCACGGCCAGGGCGAGGGGGTCGGCGGCGTCGTGACTCGTGCTCGCCGCCTCGAGGGTGAACGACGCCAGCTGCAGCGTCGCCGACGGCGCGAGCGCGAGTCCCTGCGGCACCGCGAGCGCCGCGAGCGTCCCCGGGGAGGCCACCACGGGGACGCGGTACCGCGCCGCGAGCCGCGCCGCCCCCTTGGCGTGGTCGCCGTGCTCGTGGGTCACGGCGATGCCCACCAGCGCGTCGAGCGGCACTCCCACGTCGGCGGCGCGCGCTTCGATCTCCTTGGCGCTGAAGCCGGCGTCGAGCAGGAGCACCGCGCCGTCGTCCTCGAGCGCCAGGCAGTTGCCGCCCGACCCTGAGCCGAGCACGTAGAGCCGGCTCACGCGCCGGTCACCCGCTCCCAGAGGCGCTCGAGCGCGCGGCGGCGCTCCGGCGTCACCTCGACCTGCCGGCGGGGGAGCACCCGTTCGGCCACCGCCAGGAAGCCCTCACGCGTCATCCGCTCCCCGCCCGACTCCCCCCACGCCATCGGCGGGACGTACTTGGGCGGGCGCCCCGCGCCGAAGAGGTTGGCCCCCGCGCCCACCACCGTGCCGGTGGCGAGCATCGTGCCGATGGCGGTCTTGGCGTGGTCGCCGAAGAGTGTGCCGAGGAACTGCCGCCCCGTCTCGGCGCGGCCGCCGGGGAGGTCGAGCCGCACCTCGCCGTAGGTGTTCTTGAGGTTGGAGGTCGTGGTCCCGGCGCCGAGGTTCACCCAGTGCCCCACCACGCTGTGCCCCACGAACCCGTCGTGCGCCTTGTTGCCGAAG
>DASTRQ010000220.1:0-4778 GCA_035761145.1 Gemmatimonadales bacterium | reverse complement strand
AAGCCGGCCGAGTGCACCACGATGAACTCGAGCAGCATCACGAGGAGGATGTACCGCACCGCCTGGCCCCCCACGCGCCCGGGGGCCACCCAGACCAGCGCGCAGAACGCCGCCATCCCGAGGTCCGGGAGGGCGGTGATCCAGTCGCCAAGGGAAGGGCGCGCGCTCACGGGAGGGGGCGCGGCTCCATCGCGTCAAGCTGCCAGAGGAGGAAGGCGTAATCACGCGCCACCTCGCGCAGGCGGTCGTAGCGCCCGCTGGCCCCGCCGTGCCCGGCCCCCATGTTGGTGACGAGGAGGAGGGGGTGGTCGTCGGTCTTCAGGGTGCGGAGCCGGGCCACGTACTTGGCCGGCTCCCAGTACATCACCTGGCTGTCGTTGAGCGAGGTGTCCACGAGCATCGCCGGGTAGGCGCCGGCGCGCAGGTTGTCGTACGGGCTGTAGCGCCGCATCACGGCGTAGTCCTCGGCCTTGCTCGGGTCGCCCCACTCCTCGAACTCGCCCACGGTGAGCGGCAGGGAGGTGTCGAGCATCGTGGTGAGCACGTCCAGGAACGGCACGGCGAGCACCACGGCGCGCCACCGGTCGGGGCGCAGGTTGATCGCCGCCCCCATCAGGAGCCCCCCCGCGCTCCCCCCGCTCGCCGCCAGCCGCGCGGGGTCGCACCAGCGCTCGGCCACGAGGTGGTCGGCGCAGGCGAGGAAGTCGGTGAAGGTGTTCATCTTGCGGTGTATCCGCCCGTCGTCGTGCCACGGCTTGCCCAGGTCGCCGCCGCCGCGGATGTGCGCGTGCGCCACGACCACCCCGCGGTCGAGGAGGGAGAGGCGCGCGCTCGAGAAGCCCACCGGATAGGGGATGCCATAGGCGCCGTACCCCTCGAGCAGGCAGGGGGCGGTGCCGTCGCGCGCGACGTCGCGGCGGTACACGACCGAGACCGGCACGCGCACGCCGTCCGGCGCCACGGCGTGGAGCCGCGCGGTGGCGTAGCGCGACGGGTCGTAGCCGCCCAGCACCTCCTGCTGCTTGACGAGCACCCGCGTGCGCGCGCGGGGATCGTAGTCGTACACCGACGAGGGCGTGACCAGCGAGGTGTAGCCGAACCGGTAGGCGGCGGCGGTCCACTCGGCGTTGGTGCCGGGCCAGGCGTCCCAGCTCGCCTCGGGGAACTCGACCTCGTGCGTCCCCGCGCCGTCCACCGTGACCCGGAGCCGCGGGAGGCCGTCGCGCCGCTCCACCGCCACCCAGAAGCGCTCGAAGAGGTCCACGCCTTCGAGCATCGTATCGCCGCGATGAGGGAGGACCTCCTCCCAGCGCGACCGGTCGGCCGGTCGGTCCAGGGGGGCGGTGACCAGGCGGAAGTTGCGCCCGGTGTCGTTGATGCGGATCCAGAGGCGGCCGTCGCGGTCGTCCACGTCGTACTCGACGTCCTGCGCGCGAGGAAGCACCAGCGCCGGCGAGGCGTCGGGCCGGTCGGCGGGGAGCCAGCGCCACTCGCTGGTGGTGTGGCTCTGCGCCGCGAGGTACACCATCCGCCGGCTGCGGCCGCGCCCGACGCCGACCCGGAAGCGCTCGTCGTCCTCCTGCAGGACCAGGGGGTGGATCGCGGCGCCGAGCGTGTGGCGGTGGATGCGCCAGGGACGCTTGGCCTCGTCCTCCACGGCGTAGAAGATGGTGCGCCCATCGGCGCACCAGGTGGCGGACGTGACCCTGGGGATCTCGAGCGGGAGGTCCGTGCCGGTGCGCAGGTCGCGCACGCGCAGGGTGTACTCGCGGAAGCCGGTGGGATCGGTGCTGTAGAGGAGCAGGGAGCCGTCGTCGCTGGTGCGCAGGACCCCGACCGCCATATACGGGTGTCCTTCGGCCAGGACGTTGACGTCGAGGATCACCTCCTCGGGCGCCTCGAGCGAACCCCGCTTGCGGCAGTAGATCGGGTACTGCTTCCCCTCCTCCGTGCGGCTGTAGTGCCACCACTCGCCGTCGCGGTGCGGCGGGGAGAGATCGGTCTGCTTGATGCGGCCGAGCATCTCCTGGTACAGCCGCTCACGGAAGCCGGCGAGGGGGGCGAGCACCGCGTCGGCGTAGGCGTTCTCCGCCTCGAGGTAGCGACGGACCTCGGGGTCGTCCTTCTCCCGCAGCCAGTGGTACGGGTCCTCCCGCCGCTCCCCGTGGAGTTCGTGGATGTGCGGGCGGGTGGGGGCGCGGGGAGGCGTGGGGAAGCGGGGAGGCAAGGTGGGGGGTCCGAGGTCCGGAGTGCGAGGTCCGAGGTCGTCCGCGCCTTACTCGTCCTGGTCGGCGGTGGCGAGGGAGTCCACCGATCCCTGCAGGGTGGGGATCCCGTCCCAGAAGGCGGTGGTGTCCTGGCTTGGCACGAGCGTGGCGCGGAGCGGCTTGAGCTGGGCGTTGAAGTCGGGGCTGCCGCCGTCGCCGTGGTGGCCGTCGTTCTCGGCGAGGACGCCGATGAGCGCCAGGCCGAGGATCACGCCGGCGCTGATGGCGAGGAGGCGCGGGCGCGCGGCGGTGGTGGCGAGGCGCAGGTGGCGGTAGAGCAGGCCCACCGCGAGGGCCGCGCCGAGGAGGCCGGCGAGGGCATCGAGCGCGGGGGCGGCGGGGGCGAGGAAGAGGATCAGCTCGCTCATCGGCGGGAGGAGGAGCGAGAGCGCGGCGACGACGCTGGCCACCACGAGGTGGGCGCCGAAGCGGGCGCGGTGGGTCACCACGCGGGTGACCAGCGCCCAGAGCCCGGCCCAGAGGAGGAGCACCGCCACCATCGTGAGCGCGCTCCCCGCCGTGGCGCTGGCGGTGTGGCGTTCCGGGTCGCCGAGGAGGTCGTTGATCCCCCAGAGGGCGCCGGCGGCGAGCGCGAGCAGCGCGGGGACCCACGGGCGCTCGGCCCACCCGTCGGTCTCGACGACAGGGCCGCCCACGAGGGTGGCGGCGACCCGGGCGGCGGCGGGGATGATCCGGAGCTGGGTGCCGCCGAGCCGCAGGGTGAGGCCGTCGCCGAGCGGGGCGTGCGTGAGGCGGGCCGTGCGCGCCGCGTCCCAGGTGCCGTTCTCGCTGGCGAGGTCGCGCACGACGAGGACGCCCTGGTCGTCGCGCTCGAGGCCCAGGTGCGCGGGGGAGACCCACGGGTCGTCGAGCACCACGTCGGCGCTGTAGGCGCGGCCGATGACCGCGGGGAGCGCGTCCACCCGCTGGCGGTGGCGCACGTGGCCGCGGCGGTCGAGGACCTCCACCCAGGCTAGCGGTGCCATCGGATCCTCGCGAAGTAGCGGCGCGCCGTGCGCTCGGCGCTGGCGGCGGTGACGCCGCTCAGGCTGAGGCGGGTCATCACGCCGACGTTGCCGCGCCCCAGCTGGGCGGCCTTGAAGATGGCGTCGTAGAGGCCGGGAAGGCGCTTGTAGGCGCGCAGGCAGTACACCGTGCGCCAGGTGGCGCCCCCCTGGCGCACGTTGCGGGTGCGGCAGCGGAAGTCGGTGAGGTCCTCGTCGCTCCCGCCGAGCCACTGCACGTCCCCAGCGAACTCGTCCTGGTAGAGCGCGTAGAAGCGGATGGGGTCGAGCGTGGCGCTGGCGTAATACGTGTGGCCGAACTCGAGCACACCGGCCCAGAGGTCCTCGGAGAGGTACACCTCGTCGTCGGTGGTGCAGAGGTGCTGGACGCTCTCGTAGGGGGTGTCGGGGTCGCGGTCGGCGTCGGCCCAGCAGTTGAAGAAGGGGGCGGCGCGAGTGGGCAGCTCGACCCCCCCCAGCGTGGTGCTCGGGACGTCGCCCACGAACATCGAGTCGAGGTAGGCGTCGGAGTAGGCGCGGAGCTGGCGCGCCACGTCGCCCAGGAGGTCGGGCACCGCCCGCCAGGCGTCGGCGGCGCCCGCGTCGAGCAGGGCGCTCACCGCCTGGGCGGGGACGAGGAAGCTCACCTGGTCGCCGGCGGTGGAGACGTTGACCCCCACCACGCGTCCCTGGCCGTCGAGGGTGGGGCCGCCGCTCATCCCGGGATTGAGCGAGCCGGTGAAGTGGATGCGCGGCGTGAGGGCGTGGCGCATCAGGCCGTTGTACGTCCCCTCGACGATCGTGATGCCGAGTTCGTAGGGATGGCCGAGCGCGTAGAGGCGGCGCCCCTGCGGCGGGAGCCCGCGCGCGACGGCGAGCACCGCGTCCCCCGCGGGGGCGGTGGCGAGGAGCGCCAGGTCGTGCACCACGTCCACGCGCAGCACCCGCACCGCGCGCGCGGTGCCGGCGCTGTCCAGGATCTCGGCACGGTAGCGCTCCGGGTGGGCCACCAGCCGGGAGACCACGTGGTAGTTGGTGACCAGGTGGCCCTGCGCGTCCACGAAGAAGCCGGAGCCGGTGACCGCCTTGGCGCCGGTGCCGGCCTCGAGCACCTGCACCTTGGGGACGCGCGCCGCGTAGCGCCGGAAGATCTCGGTGGTCTCCGGCGTCCGCGGGGCCGCCTCCTCCTGGGCGGCGAGCCCGCGCGGGGCGAACGCCGCGACGGCGAGGAGCAGCGCGGCGCGGAGCGGGATCATCGCCGCCGGGTGACGCGCGTGGCCCACGCCCCGTACATCGGATTGGGGAGCAGGAAGTAGCGGCGGCCGAAGGCCTCGTCCTTGCCCGCGTCGGCGTCGGCCTCGCCGGCGGCGGGGAAGTCCCCCATCTGGTCGCCCACGAACGCGGCCACCCGCACCGGGGTGCCGCTCCAGCCGCACGCCCCGCGCCCCTCGGCCAGCTCCGCGCGGCGCACCGCCTTGGTGTAGGCGGTGTCGCCGGCGAGGCAGAT
>DASTRQ010000219.1:0-11229 GCA_035761145.1 Gemmatimonadales bacterium | reverse complement strand
GCCCCCGCCGCCCGTGCCACGTGCGCCATCACGTCGTTCAGGTCGAGCCGCTCCGGCTGGGCGTCGATCTCGAGCCACACCCCCGCCTCCGCCGCCGCCCGCGCCACGGCCTCGAGGTCGTAGCGCATCGGCGCGCGGCGGCCGATGAGCCGCGCCGTCGGGTGCGCCAGCACCCGCACCGCCGGATGGCGGATGGCCGCCAGGAGCCGCGCCGTCTGCTGCCGCGGCGGGAGGTCGAAGCGTGAATGCACCGCCGCCAGCACGATGTCGGACCGCGCCAGCGACCGGTCGTCGAGGTCCAGCGTGCCGTCGGGGAGCACGTCCACCTCCACCCCCGCGAGGAGGGTGAGCCGGCGCAGCTTCGCGTTGAGCCGGTCGATCCGCCCGCGCTGCCGGGCGAACCCCGCCGCGTCCATCCCCTGCGCCACCCGCACGGCGGGGCTGTGGTCGGTGACCGCCAGGTACTCGTGCCCCAGCGCCTCGGCCGCCTCCGCCATCGCGCGCAGGGTGTCCCGCCCGTCGCTGTCGGTGGTGTGGCACTGGAGGTCGCCCCGGAGGTCCTCCACCCGCACGAGCCGGGGGAGGGTGCCCCCCTCCGCCGCGGCGATCTCCCCGCGGTCTTCCCGCAGCTCCGGCGGGATCCAGGGGAGGCCGAGCGCGGCGAGGACCTCTTCCTCCGTGCGCCCGGCGACCCGCCGCGTGCCGCGGAATACGCCGTATTCGTTGAGCTTGAGCCCGCGCGCCACCGCCCGGCGCCGGAGCGCGATGTTGTGCGCCTTGGAGCCGGTGAAGTAGTAGAGCCCCGCGCCGAAGCTCTCGGGCGGCAGCACGCGGAGGTCCACGTGGAGCCCCGACGCCAGCCGCACCGCCGCGCGGGTGGGCCCCTCCGCCTCCACCCGCTTCACGGCGGGATGGGAGACGAAGGCCCGCACCACCGGCGCGCCGTCGCGGCAGGTCACGAGGAGGTCGAGGTCGCCCACCGTCTCCTGCCGCCGCCGGTAGCTCCCCGCCACCTCGACCCGCTCCACCCCCTTCACCGCCAATAGATGTTCCCGCAGCGCCTCGGCGTACCCGATGGCGGTGGCGAGCCGCGTCCGCTCTTCGGCCGGGGCGGGCCCCGCCAGCGCCGCGCGGAGCGTGGCCTCCCCCTTGGGGCCGATGCCTGGCACCTTGGCGAGCCTTCCCCGGGCGGCGGCCTTCCGCAGGTCGGCCAGGGAGCGGACGCCGAGGGTCCGCTGGATGTGGCGGGCGCGCACGGGGCCGACGCCGGGGAGGCGGAGCAGCTCGGCCACCCCGCGGGGCACCCGCCGTTCGGCCTGGGCCAGCGCCTTGAGGCGGCCGGTGCGCACGATCTCGGCGATCTTCCCGGCCAGGTCGTCCCCGATGCCGCGGAGGTCGGTCAGCGCCTCGGGGCCCCGGCGGAGGAGCTCCCCCACGTCCTCCTCGCACTCCTCCACCGTGCGCGCGGCGGTGCGGTAGGCGCGCACGCGGAAGCGGTCGGCCCCCTCGATCTCGAGGAGGTCGGCCAGCTCGCGGAAGATCCGGGCGACCTCGGCGTTGTGCATGGTGGAACACTGCGTCGCCCGCGGGCCGGCGGGCGTGAGCCCGGGATGAGAGAGGTCTCATCCCGGGCTCAGGGGGGATTCAGGCGGCGGGTGCTAGCTTGGTCCCGTGATGAGGTCGGTCGTGTACCTCATCCACGTCGCGGTGGCGCTGCGGCGTGCCGTGCAGGAGGGCGGTGCGACCCGACCCGACCTGCAGCGCTCGCAGGGATGAACCGTCGGCCGTGATCACGACCGACGGGGATGGACCCGGGAGCCTCCACGGCCCAACCGCCTCGGACCATTCGGACTCGGGGCGGCGCCACGGAGAGAAGAACGGAGGAGCGATCCTCGGTCTGCCGGCGATCCCTGCGTGAACGGCCCGCCGTCGGGTGCTCCCGGCGGCGGGCCGCTCGTCGTGCGGCTATTCGTCGTCGTCGAACGTCAGGCCCTCGTCCGCGAGGTCCTCGTCGTCGAGGTCATCCTCGTCCTCGTCCTCGTCGAGGTCGTCCTCGTCGTCGAAGAGGTCCTCGTCGTCCTCGTCGTCGAGGTCGTACTCGCCGTCCTCGAACTCATCGCCGTCGTCGTCCAGCGGACGGCGGCGCAGCGCGATCCTCTCCAGCGACTCCTCCCAGGCCAGCATCGTGCCCTCCGGCGGCGGGGGTGGCCCGCCATCAGGGTTGAACAGTATGCGCCCTCAGGCGCTTTCCGCCCGGGCCGCCGCCCGCGCGGCCTTGCGACGGTCCGTGGCCGCCAGCATCCGCTTGCGGAGGCGGATCACCTGCGGCGTGATCTCGATCAGCTCGTCCTCCTCGATGTACTCCAGCGCGTACTCGAGGGTGATCTGGCGGGGCGGCTCCAGGATGATGTTGTCGTCCGAGGCCGTGGTCCGCATGTTGGTGAGCTTCTTCTCCTTGGTGACGTTGACGTCCATGTCGCCGGGGCGGGAGTTCTCGCCCACCACCATCCCCTCGTACACCTCGTCCCCCGGCTTCACGAACATCTGCGCCCGCTCCTGCAGCCCGCCCAGCGCGAAGGCCACCACGCTCCCCTCCCGGTCGGCCACGAGCACGCCGCGCTTGCGGCCCGCCAGCGGCCCCGCCCACGGGCCGTACTCGAGGAAGCGGTGGTTCATCGTCCCCGTGCCGCGGGTGTCGGTCAGGAACTCCGACCGGTAGCCGAACAGGCCGCGGGCCGGGATCCGGAACGCGAGGCGCACCGTGCCGTGCCCGGCGTTCTTCATCTCCGTCATCTCGGCGCGGCGGGGGCCCATCTTCTCCATCACGACGCCCATGAACTCCTCGGGGACGTCGATCATCAGCTCCTCGTACGGCTCCAGCCGCTCCCCGCCCGGGCCCTCCTTGGTGATGACGCGCGGGCGCGACACCTGGAACTCGTACCCCTCGCGCCGCATCGTCTCCATCAGGATGGACAGGTGCAGCTCACCGCGGCCGCTCACCGTGTGGGTGTCGGGGCTCTCGGTCTCCTGCACCTTCAGGGCCACGTTCCGCTCCAGCTCCTTGAAGAGCCGGTCGCGCACCTGGCGGCTGGTCACGAACTTCCCGTCCTGCCCCGCGAACGGCGAGTTGTTGACCACGAAGTCCACCGAGATCGTGGGCTCCTCCACCGCGATGCCCGCGAGCCGCTCCGGCCGCTCGAGCGCCGCCAGCGTCTTCCCGATCTCGATCCCCTCGAACCCCGCCATCACCACGATGTCCCCCGCCTCGGCCTCCTGCACCTCCACCTTCTGCAGGCCGTCGAAGGTCATCAGCTTGGTGATGCGGCTGCGGGTCACCTGCTCCTCGGGCACCATCCCCGGCTCGCCCAGCGGCAGCAGCCCGACCGAGTCACCCACCTTCACCTTCCCCCGCTCGATCCGGCCGATCCCCATCCGCCCCACGAAGCTCGAGAAGTCGAGCGTCGAGATGAGCATCTGGAACGGCTCGTCCGCGGCGGCCTTGGGCGCCGGCACGTGGTCCAGGATGGCCTGGAAGAGGGGCGTCAGGTCGGTGCCCGGGACCTCCAGGTCGGGGGTCGCGGTGCCGGCCCGGCTCGAGGTATAGAGGAAGGGCGCGTCGAGCTGCTCCGAGGTCGCGTCGAGGTCGATGAAGAGCCCCAGCACCTCGTCGTGCACCCGGTGCGGCTCGGCGTCCTGGCGGTCGATCTTGTTGATCGCCACGATGGGCCGGAGCCCCAGCGCCAGCGCCTTCCGGGTCACGAAGCGCGTCTGCGGCATCGGCCCCTCGGCCGCGTCCACCAGGATGAGCACCCCATCCACCATCCGGAGGATGCGCTCCACCTCGCCGCCGAAGTCGGCGTGCCCGGGGGTGTCCACGATGTTGATCTTCACGCCGTGCCACTTCACGGCGGTGTTCTTCGCGAGGATCGTGATCCCCCGCTCCCGCTCGAGCGGGTTGGAATCCATCACGCGCTCGTCCACCTGCTGGTTGGCCCGGAACGCTCCCGCCTGCCGGAGCATCTGGTCCACCAGCGTGGTCTTGCCGTGGTCGACGTGCGCGATGATCGCGATGTTCCTGATATCCACCGAACCCGTTCCTTGCCAACGACTTAAGCGACCCTCCGCCCCGCGTGCCGGGACCCCTGGGGGGCCGCTCGGCGGCATATATAGACGCCCCCCGCCCCCGCCGCAAGACAACTCCCCGTCCGGTGCCCCGCGCGGCACCGCGCCCTAGTGCGCGTGCCCGTGATGGGGGGTACGCGCGTGGGCCTCGGCGGGTTCCGGGCAGGGGCCTTCCACCTCGAGCTGGATCGTCGCGTGCGCGATCCCCGCCTCCCCCACCGCCCGCTGCAGCGAGACCAGGGCCGCGGGGTGCTCACCCAGCGCCGGCACCACCGCGTGGCCGCTCAGCGCCACCATGCCGCTGGTGACGGTCCAGACGTGCAGGTCGTGCACGGCGGTCACCCCCGGCACGGCGAGCATCCGGCGCTCCACGTCCGGCAGCGAGAGATGCGCCGGCGCGTTCTCGAGCAGCACGTCCACGCTCTCGCGCACCAGGCGCCACGCCCCCACGAGGATCAGGAGCGCCAGCACGATCGAGATGATCGGGTCGGCCGGCGTCCATCCCGTCACCGCGATGATGGCGCCCGCCGCGATGGCCCCCACGGAGCCGAGCAGGTCCCCCAGGACGTGCAGGTAGGCGCCGCGCAGGTTGAGGCTCCCGTCGCGGTCGCGGTGCAGGAGCACCAGCGCCAGCGCGTTGGCAAGGAGCCCCCCCACCGCGACCACGAGCAGCACCCCGCCCTTCACCGGCTCCGGGTGCTGCAGCCGGCCGACCGCCTCGACCGCGATCCACCCTGAGAGCGCCACCAGCGTGGCGCCGTTGATCAGCGCACCAAGGATCTCCCACCGCAGGAAGCCGTAGGTGCGCGTGCCGCCCGGCGGCCGGGTGGCGAGCCACGCGGTGCCGAGCGTGAGCGCCACCGCGGCGGCGTCGGTCAGCACGTGCCCCGCATCGGCCAGCAGCGCGAGCGAGCCCGAGAGCCACGCCCCGACCACCTCCGCCACGAGGGTCGCCAGCGAGAGCGCGAGCACCACCCAGAGCCGGCGCAGGTCGGCGCGGGGGACGCGGTCCAGGCAGGGGGCGGCGTCCGTCATCGGGTGAGCCGCACGCGCACCGCCTCCGCGTGCCCGAAGAGCCCCTCCGCCTCGGCCAGGGCGATGATGGCGGGACCGTCGCGCCTGAGCGCCTCCTCCGAGTAGCGCACCACGCTGGTGCGCTTCACGAAATCGTGCACCCCCAGCGGGGAGGTGAAGCGGGCGGTGCCGTTGGTGGGGAGCACGTGGCTCGGCCCGGCGTAGTAGTCCCCCACCGGCTCGGGGGTGCCGTCGCCCACGAAGATGGCGCCGGCGTGACGCACCCGCTCCGCCCAGCGCTCGGCGTCGGCCACGAGGAGCTCGAGGTGCTCGGGGGCGCGGAGGTCGGCCACGCGGCAGGCGGTGTCCAGGTCGGGCACCAGCACCACGAGGCCCCGCGCCGCGAGCGCCGCGCGCGCGATGGCCGCGCGCGGGTTCCGGGCCAGCGTCGCCTCGAGCGCCGCGGGGAGCGCGTCGGCCAGCGCGGCGTGCGTGGTCACGAGCCACGCGGCGGCGTCCTCGTCGTGCTCCGCCTGCGCCACGAGGTCGGCCGCCACCCGCGCGACGTCGGCGGTGTGGTCGGCGACGATGAGCACCTCGGTCGGGCCGGCGATCATGTCGATCCCCACCCGCCCGAGCACCTGGCGCTTCGCCTCGGTGACCCACTTGTTGCCGGGGCCCACGATCTTGTCCACCCGGGGGATCGTCGCCGTGCCGCACGCCAGCGCCGCGACGGCCTGCGCGCCCCCCACCTGGAAGAGGTGGTCCACCCCCGCCAGCAGGCAGGCCGCCAGCACCGCGTCGGTCACCCCGCCCGGCGGCGTCACCGCGATCACCTCGCGCACCCCCGCCACCTTGGCCGGCACCGCGTTCATGATGACGCTCGAGGGGTACGCCGCCTTCCCGCCGGGGACGTAGAGCCCCACCCGCTCGATCGGCGAGACCCGCATCGTCATCGTGCTGCCGTCGAGCAGGGTGTAGCGGAACCCCTCCTCCCGCTGCCGCTCGTGGTAGTAGCGCACCCGCCGGGTGGCCTCCGCCAGCGCCCCCTGCAGCACCGGCGCCAGCCGCTCGAACGCCTCCGCCCACCGCTCCCGCGGCAGCTCCCACGCGCCGGGCGGCAGGTCCACGTGGTCGTGCGTGCGGGTCAGGTCGGCCACCGCCGCGTCGCCGCGGGCGGCCACGTCGGCGATGATGCGCTCCACCGCCCGGACGAGCTCCGGGTCGGCGGCCGCGCGGCCGGGGAGGAAGGGGGTCACCGCCTCCAGGGGCGGCACGGCGATGCGACGCAGCATAGGGGGCCCCCGGGGGGACAGGGGTGTTAGGTTCCGGGGGATATGTCCCCCGCAAGTACGCCGTTCGGCGGCTCCACCCTGCTCGGGATCCTCGCCGTCGTGGTGCTGGTGCTCGCCAACGCCTTCTTCGTGGCGGCGGAGTTCGCGCTCGTCGGCGCGCGGCGCACCCGGCTCGAGGAGCTCATCCAGCAGGGCCAGCGCAAAGCTATCCTCGCGCGCCGGGCGGTACAATCGCTCGGCCGCTACATCTCGGCCACCCAGCTCGGCATCACCCTCGCCTCGCTGGGCCTGGGCTGGATCGGCGAGCCCGCCTTCGCCCACGTCATCGCCGGCCTCTTCGACTGGCTCCCCGAGGGCGCCCGCCCCTGGGCCACCCACGGCGTCGCGGTGGCGTTGGCCTTCGCGCTCATCACCCTGCTCCACATCGTGCTGGGCGAGCTCGTCCCCAAGGCGGTGGCGATCCTCTACCCCGAGCAGGTCGTGCTCTGGGCGGCGCTCCCGCTCACCGCGTTCGTCTGGGTGATGACGCCCCCCATCTGGATCCTCGACCACGCGGCCAACGGCCTGCTCAACCTCCTCGGCATCAACCCGCCCGGCGAGGCGGAGCGGCTCCACTCCCCCGACGAGCTGCGGATGCTCGTGGAGCAGAGCGAGGAGGGGGGCTCCCTCGCCACCGAGGATGCCCGGCTGCTGGAAGGGGTCTTCGAGTTCAGCGAGAAGACCGCCCAGGAGGTGATGACGCCGCGCACGCGGATGGTGGCGCTCGAGGCCGACTCGAGCGTGCAGCGCGCCGCCGCGGTCATCGCCACCGCGGGTCGCTCGCGCTACCCGGTCTACGGCGAGACGCTCGACGACATCGTGGGCGTGGTGCACGCCAAGGCGATCCTCGCGGCGCTCCGCGAGGACCCGGAGCGCCCCCTCAAGGACGTGATGCGGCCGCCCCTCTTCGTCCCCGGCACCCGCCAGGTGGAGGACGTGCTGGCCGACATGAAGCGCCAGCGCACCCACCTGGCCCTCGTGCTCGACGAGTACGGCGGCACCGCCGGGCTCGTCACGATGGAGGACCTGCTCGAGGAGATCGTGGGCGACATCGAGGACGAGTACGACCGCGCCGAGCGCCCCGCGCCCCAGCCCGACGGCGCCACGCTCCTCGAGGGCACCCTCCCCCTCGGCGACCTGGCCGAGCGCACCGGGATCGAGATCGAGGACGAGGACTACACCACCTTGGGCGGCTATCTCTTCGGCCGCCTCGGGCGGCTTCCCCGCCCCGGTGACACGGTCACCGTGCGCGAGCGCACCTTCGAGATCACCGAGATGGAGGGGCGCCGCGTGAAGAGCGTCCGGCTCCTCCCCCCGCCGCCTCCCCGATGACCGCCGACCGCATCGCCGAGATCCCGCCGGGGGCGCTCGACCTCACGGGCCCCGCCGTCGTGCGCCGGCGCGACCTGCAGCGCGCGGCGATGGAGCTCCTCGCGGCCGAGGGATACCAGGAGCTCATCCCCCCCACCTTCGACTACGCCGAGACCTTCCTGCGCGCCGCGGGGCCGGCGGTGGGGGAGCGGCTCATCCGCTTCACCGACCGCGACGGCCGCACGCTGGCGCTGCGCTACGACTTCACCGCCAGCGTCGCGCGCGTCGCGGCGACCACCTACGGCGCGGTGCCGGGGCCGCGCCGCTTCAGCTACGCCGGCAAGGTGTTCCGCCAGGAGCCCGAGCGGGGCGGCCGCGCGCGCGAGACGCTCCAGGCCGGCGCCGAGCTGATCGGCGCCGGCGACCTGGCGGCCGACGTGGAGATCGTGCGCCTCGCGCTCCGCCTGGGGCGCGCCGCCGGCCCGCGCGACCTCCAGCTCAACCTCGGCCACGCCGGCGTGCTGGCCCCCGGCCTCGCCGCCCTCCCGGCCGGCCGGCGCGAGGAGGTGCGCCGCTGGATCGACCGGAAGGACCGCGCCTCCCTCACCCGCGCGCTCGAGGGCGCCGCCGGCGACGCCGCCGCGCTCGCCGAGCTGCCGTTCGTCATCGGCCGCCGCGCCGCGCTCGAGGCCGCGCTCCCCCGCGCCCCCGAGGCCGCGCGCCCCGGCCTCCGGCACCTCCTGGCGCTCGACGCCGCCCTCACCCCCGACGAACGCGCCCACGTGGTGTACGACCTGGGCGAGGTGCGCGGCCTCGACTACTACACCGGCATCCACTTCGAGCTCTTCGTGGCCGGCGCCGGCCGCGCGGCGGGCGGGGGCGGACGCTACGACGACCTGATGGCGCGCTTCGGCGCCCCCGCCCCCGCGGTCGGGGTGGCGGTGGACCTCGACACCCTCGCGGAGGCGCGATGAGCCAGCGGCTCCGCATCGCCCTCGCCAAGGGACGGCTCTTCGACGGCGCCGCCGCGCGCTTCGCCGCGGCCGGCGCCGCCATCGCCCCCGATCCCGGCCGCCGGCTCCTCATCCCCTCGAGCGACCCCGCGATCGAGTTCCTCGTCGTGAAGCCGGGGGACGTCCCCGTGTACGTCGAGTCCGGCGCCGCCGACCTCGGTGTCACCGGCACCGACGTCCTCCGCGAGCACGAGGCCGACGTCCTCGAGCCGCTCGACCTCGGCTTCGGCGCCTGCCGCCTCGTGGTCGCCGCCCCGCGCGAGGCGGAGTACCCCGCCCTCACCGGCGGCATCACCCCCCGCGTGGCGAGCAAGTACCCCCGCCTCGCGCGCCGCCACTTCGCCCGCCTCGGCCGCGCGGTCGAGGTCATCGAGATCGGCGGCTCCGTCGAGGTGGCCCCCCTCCTCGGCCTCGCCCACTGGATCGTGGACCTCGTGGACACCGGCGCCACCCTCCGCGCCAACGACCTCCTCGAGCACGAGACCATCCTCACCAGCACGGCGGTCCTCGTCGCCAACCGCGCCAGCCAGAAGCTCAAGCTCGAGGCGCACCTGGGGTTGATGCGGAGGCTGGGGGGGTAGGCGAAGCGGGCGGGGAGGGCGGATGGGGCGGATAGGGCGGGTGATCAGGGAGGCGGAGAGGGGGGCACGGCAGACGGTCATCCCGAACGCAGTGAGGGATCTACTCGACGTGGAGCAGATCCCTCGCTTTGCTCGGGATGGCACCTTGCCTTACCCGCCCTACCCGCTTGACCCGCCCTACCCGCCTGACCCGCCGTCTCCCCGCCTCCCCGCCAACTCCGCCGCCAGTTCCAGCGCCCGCCGCATCGAGCTCGCATCCGCGCGTCCCGTCCCCGCGATGTCGAACGCGGTGCCGTGGTCGGGGCTGGTGCGCGGGTATGGGAGGCCCAGCGTCACGTTCACCGCCTCGCCGAAGCTCGCCACCTTGATGGCGGTCATCCCCACGTCGTGGTACGGCGCGAGCACCGCGTCGAACTCGCCGCGAAGCGCGCGCACGAACACCGTGTCGGCGGGGAGCGGGCCGGCGATGCCGAGCTGCTCGGCGGCGGGGCGGAGCACGCGCGCCTCCTCGTCGCCGAAGAGCCCCCCTTCGCCGGCGTGCGGGTTGAGCGCGCAGAGCGCGAGCCGCGGCTCGGCCAGGCCGAACCACTCGGTGAGCGCGCGCCGCGTGAGCCGCCCGGTGCGGACGATCTTGTCCACCGTGAGCAGCACCGGGACGTCGCGGAGCGGCACGTGGGTCGTGACGAGCACCACGCGCAGCCGCTCCGAGGCGAGCATCATCGCCGTCTCGGTGCCGCCGGCCAGGGCGCCGAGCCACTCGGTGTGCCCCGGGTAGGTGAAGCCGGCCAGGTGGCAGGCGCGCTTCTCGATGGGGGCGGTGACCACCGCGTCCACCGCACCCTCGCGCGCCAGGCGGGCGGCGGCCTCGATGGCGTGGCCGGCGAGCTTCCCGGCGCGCATCACCCGCGCGCGCTCCTCGGCCCGCTCGCCGCTCCCCCCCTCCCAACGCCCGACGCCGACCCGCCGGGACACCGGCAGGTCGGCGATCAGCTCTTCGGGACCCACCGCGGTCACCTCCGCCGCCAGCGGGGTCTGGAGCGCCGCGCGGACGATCTCGGGCCCGATCCCGCGCGGGTCGCCGAGGGTCACCGCGAGGCGCGGCGTCACCGGCCGCCCCCCTCCGGGCGGAGCGCCGGGTCGCGGATGTCCACGTAGGCCATCTGCCGCAGGTGGTCCAGGTAGCGCCGGAGCGCCAGCTCCTGCCCCACGCGGTCGCGCAGCTGGTCGCGCACGTCCTCGAAGCGGAGCGGCCCCGCGGCGCGCTTGGCGGTCACCAGCGCGAAGGCGTACTTGGTGCGGGTGCTGTCCCCCGCCGCCAGCGGGAAGACCGCCGTGAGCTGCCCCGAATCGGCCGCGGTCACCGGGCCGTACGACGCCGGCAGGCGGTCCACCGGGAAGAGGTCGAACACCCGCTCCTCGTCCGGGTCGGAGTAGAGCCGCGCCAGCGAGTCGAACGAGGCGCCCGCCGCCACCTCGGCGCGGAGCCGCTCCGCGAGGGCGCGCGCGGAGTCCCCCTCGGCCGGGGTGACCTCGGGCATGATGAGGATGTGGCGGGCGTTCACCTCGGTGGGCTGCACCCGCTGGACCTGGATCACGTGGTAGCCGAACGGGGACTCGACCGGGTCGGAGATGACCCCCGGCTTGAGCGCGAACGCCACCTCGTCGAACGCGCGCACCATCTGGCCCCGGCGGAACCAGCCGAGGTCGCCCCCCTGCTCCCGGCTGCCGGGGTCCTGCGAGAAGCGCCGCGCCGCGGTGGCGAAGTCGGCCCCGGCGCGGAGCGCGGTGACGATGGAGTCGGCGGTGGCGCGGGCGCGCGCCTTGGCCGCGGCCGAGGGGCGCGGCGCCACCACC
>DASTRQ010000218.1:0-5198 GCA_035761145.1 Gemmatimonadales bacterium | reverse complement strand
CGCTCATCGGCAGGCTTTTCGGCACCGCCGTGTGACCCGCGCTCCCGCACGCATCAACGGCCCTGCGACGCCGAGCAGACGCCACCGCTTGCCCCCGCGCCCCGGGCGCAACACACTTCCCCCCATGCGCCCCTTCCGCCTCCTCGCCGTCCTGACGCTCGCCGCGGCCGCCCCTCCCGCCGCGGCCCAGTCGCTCCAGCCCACCCAGGTGGTCTCGGTCAACCCGTTCGGGATGATGCTCGAGATCTTCAACGGCGAATACGAGCACACCGCCGGCCAGTCGTTCACCGTCGGGGTGGTGGGCTCCACCTTCCGCTCGGAGGGGGACCGCTACGTGAACGTGGACGCCTTCTGGCGTTTCTATCCGCAGGAGTTCCCCGACCCCTTCCGCGGCTTCTCCTTCGGCCTCAAGGCGGGGCTCACCACCGCGGGGGACGAGTCGAGCTTCGGGGTCGGGTTCGACGTGGACCACAGCTGGCGGCTCGGCCAGGCCGACAACTTCTACGTCGGCGTCGGCGTGGGGCTCAAGCGCCTCTTCAACGAGGTGAACGGCGACAAGTTCATCCCGACCCTCCGCCTCGTGAACATCGGCGTGGCCTTCTGAACGCCACCACCGCGTAACAGGAGAAGCGACAGTTCGAACCCCCTAGCGGGCCGGCGTCACGCTGGCCCGCTTTCCCCATTTCCCTCCACATCCACCCCCAGCTACTCACACGCTGAACACCGTATTAAGTGATTACAGAATAACGACTTACGCGACACGAAAAGTGCCGCAGGGGTCCAGAGGTCGCACGCGTCTGGTGGACAAACCGCGCAACTCGCTGTGACCGCACACTTTGTGATGTGGATTCTTCCGGCTGCTTGACAGTGTCGCTGGAATTTCCAATTATGGCCATCCCTCTTGTGAAGTCGCGGCGGCCGCCCGGCCCCGCTCTCCCGATCGCACCGCACAATCCAGCAGTCCTTGACGTGGGGGATGCCGTATGGCCCGTGCCCGCCGCGAGACGACGCCTCGTCCCTTCTTTCGGCCCGCTGCCAGCAGCGCGTTCGACCAGTACCTGCTCGACATCCAGAAGCTCCCGATGATCACCGACGTGCAGGAGGAACGCCGCCTGGCGCGCCTGGCGCTCAAGGGGGACGAGAAGGCCGCGGAGCGCCTGGTGACGGCCAACCTGCGCTTCGTGATCAGCTACGTGAAGAAGTACCAGGGCCACGGGCTCGACCTGTCGGAGCTGGTGGCCATCGGGAACGAGGGACTGCTCAAGGCGGTGCGGAAGTTCGACCCCGACCACGGCGTCAAGTTCATCAGCTACGCGGTGTGGTGGGTGCGCCAGGCGGTGCTCAAGGCGCTGGCGGAGCAGACCCGCTCGGTGCGCATCCCGCTCAACCAGAACTCCCACCTGATCAAGATGTCCAAGGCGGAGAGCTTCCTGGCCCAGGAGCTCGGCCGCGAGCCCACCGACGAGGAGATCGCCACCGCGCTGGGGGACAGCGTGGAGAACATCCGCGCCTCGCGCCGGATGACGGCCGGCGAGCTCTCGCTCGACCAGCCGGTGGACCGGAGCGACAAGGGCGCCGCCACCCTGGGCGAGCGTTTCGCCGGCACCGAGGGGAACGACATCGAGGACCGCACCGACGCGGCCCTCCGTCGCGAGTTCATCGACAAGCTGTTCGAGCGCTACCTCACGCCCCGCGAGCGGAAGATCCTGGCGCTCTACTACGGGCTCGAGGAGGGATCCGAGGCGCTCACGCTCGAGAAGATCGGCGCGCTCCTCGGCGTCACCCGCGAACGCATCCGGCAGATCCGCGAGCGGGCGTTCGACAAGCTGCGGCAGTCTCCCGACGTGCTCGGCCTCAAGCGCCAGGACGACACCGAAGCGGCCTGACCTCCGCCACCCGCCAGCGCACGGCCCCTCCGCGGGGCCGTTCGTCGTTCGGCCCGGGTAGATTCCCCCCGTGAGCGATCCGCGCCCCCATCTCGAACGCCTCCTCGGCCCCGAAGGGGTAGGGCGCGACCCGGGCGGCCTGCCGCGCGCGCTCCCCGACAGCGTCGAGGGAGTGAGCGACGTGCTGCGCCTGGCCGCCGGCGAAGGGTGGCGCGTGCGGCTCGAGGGGCGGGGCTCCTGGCTCGCCCCGGACGCCCCCGCCGACCTGGCGCTCAGCACCCGCGCGCTCGACGAGGTCCACGCCATCGCGGCCGACGGCACCGTCACCGCCGGCGCCGGGCTCTCGCTCGAGACGCTCGCGCGCCGGTCGCGCGCCCGCGGGCTCTGGCTCTCCACCGATCCCCCCGGACGCCCGGACCGCTCTCTCGGCGGCGCGGTGGCGGTGGGGGGAGGCGGCACGCTGCGCGCCACGTTCGGCGGCATCCGCGCGATGGTGTCGCGCCTCACCCTGGTGACCCCCGCCGGCGACGTGCGTGAGCTGGACGGCGACGCCGCGCTGGCGCACGTGGGCGGGTTCGGGGCCGGCGGGGTGATCACCGAGGTGACCCTCCGCGTGCGCCCCCTGCCGGAGGGGGACTGCACCCTCATCGCCACCGCCCCGCGCGACGACCTGACCCGTGCCGCCCGCGAGGCCCTGGCCGCCGGCGCGCGTCCCGTCGCGCTCGAGCTCCTCTCCCCCGCCGTCGCCAGCGCCCCCGACTGGGTGCTCGCGGCCCGCTTCCTCGGCCCGCCCCCGATCCTCATCGCCGAGCGCGCGCACCTGGCCCAGGCCACCCCGCTCGCCTGGACCGAGCTCCCCGCCGACCGCACCCCCGCCTTCTGGGCGCTCGCGGCGCGCGCCCCCCTCGGTGGCCCGGTGACGCTCCGGCTCGGCGCGCTGGCCGACGGGCTCGACGAGGCGATCGACCTCGTGGGGGACCATCTCGACGAAGGGCTGCTCTCCGCGGGGCTGCTGGGGGGCGGCATCCGCTGGAGCGGCCGCGCGGAGGCGCGCCGGCTCGCCACGCTGCGCCGCGTGGCGGCGGGCCGCGAGATGCCGCTGACCCTCGAACGCGCCCCGTGGCCCCTCCGCGAGGGGGTGGGTCACTACGGCAGCTACCGCGAGGCGGCGGCCCCGCCCCCGGGGTGGCGGGAACAGGCCGACCCCCGGGGCCGGCTGGTCGTGGCGCTCGAAGGGGCCTGAGCCGGGCACGACTACATTCAACGCATGGCCCCGCGCGGCATCCTCTTCGATTTCAACGGCGTCATCGTGGACGACGAGCGGCACCACTGCGCCGCGCTCATCGCCACGCTGGCCGAGCACGGCATCGCGCTCACCGAGGCCGACTACTACCGCCACTACCTCGGGTATGACGACCGGGGCTGCTTCGCGCACGCGTGGCGGGAGTCCGGGCGCACGCTGACCGGGAGCACGCTGCAGCTCCTCGTGCAGCGCAAGGCGGAACGCTACGCGGAACTCATCCGCGGGTCGCTCACGCTGGTCCCGGGCGCCGAGGCGTTCATCCGCGCCGCGACCGGCGAGGGGCTCCTGCTCGGGATCGTCTCGGGCGCGCTGCGGCGGGAGATCGAGCTGGTGCTCGACGTGGCCGGCCTGCACGGCGCCTTCGGCCCGATCGTGGCGGCCGAGGACGTCGCCGCCTGCAAGCCCGACCCCGAAGGGTACCGCCGCGGGCTCGCGGCGCTGGCCCTCCCCGCGGCCGACGTCGTGGTGATCGAGGACAGCCTTCCCGGCCTCGCGGCGGCGCGCGCCACGGGGCTCGCCTGCCAGCTGCTGGCCACCAGCCACCCGGCCGCCGAGCTCCGGGACCGGGCCCCGGTCTGGGACGACCTGAGCGGCCATCACCCGCGGGAGCTGCCGTGGAGCTGAGCCTCCCCGACCTGGCGCTCGACCCCGAGCGCACCGCGCGGCTCCGGCACGGCGCCGTCGTGGCGCGGGTCCCGCGCGCGCTCCTGCGCGTGAGCGGCCCGGGGGCGGTGGCGTGCCTGCAGGGACTCGTGACCATCGACGTGGACAAGCCGGGGGATGACAGCGTCGGCTGGGGCGCGCTCCTCACCCACAAGGGGATGATCGAGACCGACCTGTGGGTGCTCCGCCGCGGGGGCGGCTTCACCCTCGTCCTGCCGGAGGCGGGGGCCCCCGCGGCGCGTGCGATCTTCGCCCGTTCGCTCCCCCCGCGGCTCGCCAAGGTCGAGGATCTCACGGCCGACAGCGCCACACTGCTCCTCCTCGGCGGGAACGCCCGGCAGGTGCTCACGGCGAGCGGCCTCACCGGCGACCAGCGCCCCGGCCACCTGGCCAGCACGCTCACCCCGCAGGGCGAGATCCTCATCGCGCGGCCACCGCACGACCTCCCCTTTGGCGCGCTGCTCGTGGGGGCCGGCACGGCGATCGAGGAGGCGGAACGGCGCCTTCTGGCCGCGGGCGCCACGGCCGGGGGCGCCGCCGAGGCGGAGGCCGCCCGGATCCTGGCCGGCTGGCCGGCGCTCGGCGCGGAGATCGACGACCGCACCCTCCCCCAGGAAGTGCGCTTCGACGAGCTGGGCGGGGTGAGCTACACGAAGGGGTGCTACCTGGGACAGGAGACGGTGGCCCGGCTCCACTTCCGCGGCCACCCCAACCGCGAGCTCAGGGGCCTCCTCTGGGCCGACGCCGATCCGCTCGCCGACCGCGCCATCGTGGGCGCCGATCGGGAGGCCGGGACGGTGCGGAGCACCCTGACGCTCGATGGCCGGCGCATCGGGCTCGCGCCGATCCGGCGGGAGGTGGCCACCGGCGACGAGGTGATGGCCGGCGGCCGGCCCGCTACCGTGGTGCCCCTCCCCGTGGCCGCCGACCTGCTGGGTGGCTGACCCGCGGTCCGTCCTGGTGACGGGCGCCACCGGCCTCATCGGCCGGGAGGTGGTGGCCCGGCTCGTGGCGCGCGGCACGCCGGTCACCGCGCTGGTGCGCGATCCCGGCCGCGCGCGCGCGCTGCTGGGACCCGGGGTGTCGCTCCGGGTGGGAGACGTCACCACGGCCGAGTGCTGGCGGGAGGGGGAAGCGAGCGGGGTGATCCACTGTGCCGCGAGCATCGTGGCCCGCGCCCCGTGGAGCGAGTTCGAGCGCGCCAACGTGGAGGCCACCCGGCTCGCGGCGGGGTACGCCCGCGCCCGGGGCATCCCCCTGGTGCACGTGAGCTCGGTGGCGGTGTACGGCGGCGCCTCGCGGGCGCCGGTGGGCACGGTGGCCGAGGATCATCCCTTCGCCCCGAT
>DASTRQ010000217.1:0-5236 GCA_035761145.1 Gemmatimonadales bacterium | reverse complement strand
GCCACGTACTTCGTGCCGTACCCCTTGTCCGCCGACACCTTCGTCAGCGCCGCCGTCGTCGTCGTCTTCCCGTGGTCCACGTGCCCGATCGTGCCCACGTTCACGTGCGGCTTCGTCCGCTCGAACTTCGCCTTGGCCATGATGGCGTCTTCCTGCTGCTGGGGTTCCGGCCGCGACGGCCGTCCTCGGCCGTCGATCGTGTCTCCAGAGCTCGCGACCGGGATCGAACCGGTGACCTCATCCTTACCAAGGATGTGCTCTACCGACTGAGCTACGCGAGCAACGGGCCCTGCGCGGTCCTCTGTCCTGCCAGTGCGTGCCGTCTCGGCGGCGGCAAGCGGGCGACGGGGCTCGAACCCGCGACATTCAGCTTGGAAGGCTGACGCTCTACCAACTGAGCTACGCCCGCACTTCTCAGTCGTCAGGCGCGTGAGGCGCACAAGGCGCACCGAACGCCACCGCACCACCGAGCCCTGCCACGCCTGCCGCGCCTCACACGCCTCTCGACCGCAATGGTGGGGGTAGGATTCGAACCTACGTAGGGCAGAGCCCGGCAGATTTACAGTCTGCTGCCATTAGCCACTCGGCCACCCCACCTGCACGCCTACGTATCGCGGTGGCACGGCACGAAACGGGCCATTCCACCGGAGCACGGTAAAGTAGCCCCGGGTCAAGAGATAGTCAACAGGCGCGGGAGGCGCGAAAGGGGCGTGGGAGGGGGGGGCCGTCGACCACTCTCGCACCCCTAGCGCCTCTCGCGCCTTTCGCGCCTCTCGCGCCTCTCGACTCCTGAACAAGCCGACAGTGGGTCTCGAACCCACGACCTCCCGCTTACAAGGCGGGTGCTCTACCAGCTGAGCTATGTCGGCGGGCGAGGCGCCCGAGCGAACAGCCGCTCGATGCGCGTAAGGGACTATCAATCAAAGAGTTAGCACCCAGAACCGCAAGGCGCTCAGACCCGCCACCTCTCAAGCGCCTTGAGCGTCTGGAGCGCCTCTCTAACGCGCCTTGAGCGCCTCGAGCGCCTGCCTAACGCGCCTTGAGCGCCTCGAGCGCCTGCCTACCGCGCCTTGAGCGCCTGGAGCGCCTACTACCTGACCCTCCACTTCGGCCCCTGCGGCGTATCCTCGACCTCCACCCCCCGGGCCTCCAATTCCTTCCGGATCGCATCGGCCCGGGCGAAGTCGCGCGCCCGGCGGGCCTCGACCCGCTCGGCCAGCTTGGCCTCGACCCAGGTGGCGAGGTCGGCATCCACCTGGGCCGGCCCGGGCACCAGGTCGAGCACCCCCATCGCCCAGGCCCACCCCTCGCGCGCCTCGGGCGAGACCCGCGCGCCGGCGTCGAGGGCGCGGTTGGCGGCGGTGATGAAGTCGAAGAGCGCGGCGACCGCGCGGGGGGCGTTGAGGTCGTCGTCGAGCGCCTCGGTGACGCCGGCGCGGAGCGCGGCAGCGGCCGCGGTGAGGGGCGCCGGGTCGCCGCTCCCCCCCGCCCCGCGGAGCCGTTCGTCGAGCCCCGCGATGCGGCGGGTGGCCTGCTGGGCCGCCGCGAGCGAGTCGTCGGTGAAGTCGAGCGGCTGGCGGTAATGGGTCTGGAACATCAGCAGCCGCACCGCCGCGGCGTCCACCCCCTGCTCGGCCAGGTCGCGCGCGGTGAGGATGTTGCCGAAGCGCTTGGACATCTTGGTGCCCGACATCGTGAGGAACTCGCCGTGCATCCAGACCCGGGCGAACTCGGGCTCCCCGGTGTAGGCGCAGCTCTGCGCGATCTCGTCCTCGTGGTGCGGGAAGGTCAGGTCCACCCCGCCCGCGTGGATGTCGAGGACCTTGCCGCCCCAGCGCCGGCCCAGGATGTCGAGCGCCATCGCGGAGCACTCGAGGTGCCACCCCGGGCGCCCGCGGCCGAAGGGGGCGTCCCAGGCGGCGCCCACCGCCTCGTCGTCGGGCTGCGCCCCCTTCCAGAGCACGAAGTCGCGCGCGTCCTCCTTGGCGTACTCGTCGGCGCTCACGCGGCCGCTCGCCCCGCTGCGGAGCTCGCGCGTGTCCAGGCGCGAGAGCCGGCCGTAGGCGGGGAACTTGGCGATCGCGAAGTACACCGACCCGTCGTCCCCCCGGTAGGCGGTCCCGTTGGCCAGGAGCCCCTCGACCAGCCGCACCATCGGGCCGATGTACGCGGTGGCGCGCGGGTACTCGGTCGCCGGGCGGATCCGCAGGTACCGGCAGTCCTCGAAGAAGGCGTCGGCGAACTGCCGGGTGTGCTCCGTGAGGGGCTTCCCCGCCGCCTTGGCGCCGCGGATCGTCTTGTCGTCCACGTCGGTGAGGTTCATGACGTGGAGCACCTCGTACCCCGACGCCTCGAGCCACCGCCGCAGCAGGTCCTCGAAGAGGAAGGTGCGGAAGTTCCCGATGTGGGCGTAGTTGTACACCGTGGGCCCGCAGGTGTACATCGACACCCGCCCCGGCACGAGGGGCGTGAAGGGGTCGACGGAGCGCGTGAGCGTATTGAAGAGCTTCAGGGACATCAGGAACGAAGGTCTGGCGCACAAGGCGCGTAAGGCGCGAGAGTCGCGCGCATTCCCACCCGGTCTCTACCTGACGGCACTGACGCGCCTCACGCGTCTATCGCGCCTTCGCGTCGACGTGCCGCACCACCCGCTGCGGGAACGGGATCTCGATCCCCTCGCGGTCGAGGCGCTGCTTGAGGCGGCGGCGGAACTCGCGCGCGGCGTCCCAGTGCTTGCCGGCGCGGGTGGGGAGCAGGACGCGGATCACGACGGCGCTGTCGTCGAAGCGCTCCACCCCCGGCACCTCGGGGGCGCCGTCGAGGAGGGGCGCCCACGCCGGGTCGGCGGCGAAGCGCGCCGCCTCGTCGCGGAAGACGGCCAGGGCGCGGTCGAGGTCGGCGTCGTAGGCCACCCCGATCTCGAGCACCGCGCGCGACCACCCCTTGGTCATGTTGGTGACCACGCCGATCTGGCCGTTGGGCACCACGTGCACCTTCCCCTCGAGGTCGCGCAGCTGCACCACCCGGAGCGTCATTCGCTCCACCACGCCCCCTTTCCCCGCCACCTCGATCACGTCGCCCACGCCGAACTGGTTCTCGAACAGGATAAAGAACCCGGCGATGAGGTCCTTCACCAGGCTCTGCGCGCCGAACGAGACCGCGAGCCCCAGGATCCCCGCCCCGGCGAGCAGCGGCCCGATGTCGATGAAGAGGTTGAGCGTCAGGAGCAGCGCCACGACCGTGATCGCGACCCCGCCGACGCTCCGCAGCAGCTGGGCGATGGTCTGCCCGCGCTTCTCCGCCGCGGTGAGGGTGGAATCGTCGCCGTCGTCCACCGCCTGCACGATGCGGCGCGCGATGTGGCGCACCACCCGCCACGCCCCCCAGGCGAGGAGCCAGATGAACAGCACGCGCACCGCCCCCTTGAGGAGGAGGGCGGTGTCGAGCTCGAGCCAGGTGGCGAGCTTCTGCAGCGGGCCGGGGAGCCCGAGGAGACCCAGGGTCATCCCGGAAGGATGACCGCGGGCCGGGGGAGGGTCAACGGGGGGCCGGCCGCTCGCGGATATGGAGCAGGTGGTACAGCGGGCAGTAGCCGACGAGCGCGGTGGCGATCGGCACGAAGCCGAGCAGCGTGAGGTAGTGCCACGGCGGCGCGATGGCGCCGTAGAAGGAGAGCGCGCCGATGCCGATCACGAGGCGGATGACGCGCTCCAACGGGCCGAGGTTCCTGGGCACGGTCCCCTCCGGGGTGACGGTCCGCCTCCACGGTGGCCGCCGCGCCCTGAAGGGGGGATGAACGGCGCCGGAAGCATTATGTTGCTCTCCATGGAGCCCGGCGTCCCCCCGACCGCCACCTCCCAGGCGCGCCTGGAGCAACTGCTCGAGGTGAGCCTCGGGCTGGCCCACGAGCACAGTCTTGGCGCGGTGCTCCAGCGCATCGCCGACTCGGCCCGCGAGCTGGTCGGCGCGCGCTACGCCGCGCTCGGCGTGCTGGCCGCCGACGGGCGCACGCTCGAGCGCTTCATCGTCTCGGGCCTGAGCGAGGAGGAGCGGGCGCGGCTCGTCACCCCCCCCAGCGGACACGGCATCCTGGGCCTCGTGATCCGCGAACGCCGGGTGGTCCGCCTCCCCGATCTGGGCAAGCACCCCGACTCGTTCGGCTTCCCCCCCGGCCACCCGGTGATGCGCTCCTTCCTCGGCGCCCCCGTCCTCGGGCCCACGGGCGTGTTCGGGAACCTCTACCTCACCGAGAAGCTGGAGGGGCCCGAGTTCACCGACGAGGACGCCTACCTGGTGCAGCTCCTGGCGAGCCAGGCGGGCGCCGCGGTGGAGAACGCGCGGCTCCACGAGGCCAGCGCACGGCTCATCGAGGAGGTGCAGCAGCTGCAGCGGGCGCGGGAGCGCTTCTTCGCGATGGTGAACCACGAGCTCCGCAACGCCCTCGCCGCCACCTATGGCTGGGCGGAGGTGCTCGTGCGCAAGCGCGACCCCGCCACCGTGCCGCCCGCCGCGTTCGAGGTGCTCGAGGCGGCGGAGGGGGCCATCACGCTGATCAACGACCTGCTGGACCTGAGCCGGCTCGATGAGGACCGCCTGCGCCCCAACCTTCAGGACGTGGACGTGGGTGCCTCGGTGCAGCGCGCCCTGACCCGGGCCCTGCCGAGCGCCACCGCCAAGCAGGTGGCCTTCGACGCGGTGCTGCCCCCGCGGGGTGCCGTGGCCCACACCGACGGGCACCGGCTCGACCAGATCCTCGCCAACCTCCTCAGCAACGCGGTGCGCCACACCCCCGCCAGCTCCACGGTGACCGTGCGCGTGGCCGTGGATGGCCCCCGCGTGGTCGTGGACGTGCTGGACCAGGGGCCGGGGGTGGCGGCGGACGACCTGGAGCAGATCTTCGACATCTATATGACCCGGGCGGAGGATGGCCGGGGGCTCGGCCTCGGGCTGCCCCTCTCCCGCCGCCTGGCGCGGCTCCTCGGCGGGGAGCTCTTCGCCCTGGTGCCCGCGGAGGCGGGTGGCCATTTCCGGCTCACCCTCCCCACCCCGGCCGACGAGATGAAGGCGCTTTCATAAAGCCTTCCTCACAGGTTCACTCCCGAACCGGCACTTTCTTGCCTATGCGGATCCTCGTCGTGGAAGACGACCGGAAGGTCGCCGGCTTCATCGCCCAAGGGCTGCGTGAGGAAGGACACGCGGTGGACATCGCGGCCGACGGTGAGGAGGCCACGACGCT
>DASTRQ010000216.1:0-14257 GCA_035761145.1 Gemmatimonadales bacterium | reverse complement strand
GCGCCGGACCGCCGGTCCGAGGAGCGGGATGATGATCGCGGCGGTGCCGAGGGTCTTCATCCAGATCCGTAGCGGCATCGGCGCCCTGGGGGAGGGGGGGATGGAACGGCGCCCTCCGGCCGGGACCGGAGGGCGCTGGGGGGCTAGCGGGTCGCGGTCAGAACCGCGCGATCTCCTCGTACGCCGCCAGCAGGTGCTCCACTTGCGGGAGCTGCACGTCCTCGAGCTCGGGGGCGTAGGCGATGAACGTGTCGGTGCACGCCACCCGCTTCACGGGGGCGTCGAGGAAGGCGAAGGTCTCGTCGGCGATGCGCGCCGCGATCTCCGCGCCGTACCCCCAGCTCATCGGGTCCTCGTAGGCCACGATGACGCGGTTGGTCTTCTTGACCGAGGCGTAGATCGTCTCCCAGTCCACCGGCGAGAGCGAGCGCAGGTCGATCACCTCGACCGAGAGGCCGTGCTTCTCCTCGGCCTCCTTGGCCGCCACCAGCGCGCGCTGCACCACCGCGCCGTAGGTCACCAGGGTGAGGTCCTTCCCCTCGCGCACCACCCGGGCCTTGCCGAAGGGCACCATGAAGTTGGGGCCCGGGTTGGGCGCCTTGTTGTAGGTCTGGCGGTACAGGTGCTTGTGCTCGAGGAAGAGCACCGGGTCCTCGCACCGGATGGCGGTGCGGAGCAGGCCGTTGGCGTCGAGCGCGTTGGAGGGGCAGACCACGCGGAGCCCCGGCACGTGCGTGAAGATCGACGCGCCGGTCTGCGAGTGGTACACCGCGCCCCCCTTGAGGTAGCCGCCGTACGTCACCCGCACCACCACCGGCGCCGCGAAGGCGTTGTTGGACCGCCACCGCATCAGCGCCAGCTCGTTGCGCAGCTGCATGTACGCCGGCCAGATGTAGTCGAAGAACTGGATCTCGACCACCGGCTTGAAGCCGCGGGTGGCGAGCCCGATGGCCCGCCCCACGATGTTGGCCTCGGCCAGCGGGGAGTTGTACACCCGGCCCGAGCCGTAGGCGCGCTGCAGCCCCCAGGTCACCTTGAACACCCCGCCCTTCCCCTTCACCTGGCCCAGGTGCTCCTCGCGGCTCACGTCGGCCACGTCCTCGCCGAAGACGAGGATGCGCGGGTCGCGCGCCATCTCGTCCTTCATGCAGACGTTGAGGAGGTCCACCATCGTGGTGGGCTCCCCGGTGAACTGGGGATCGTCCTCGGTGTCGAACCGCTCCGACGTGGGGTCCACGTCGGGGCTGTACACGAACTTGTAGACCGAGTCCTTGGCCGGCTGCGGCGCCGCCAGCGCGATCGCGGTCGCGGCCTCGACCTCCTCCTCGACCTGCCGCTGGATGGCCTCGAGCTCCGCCTGGGTGGCCACCCCCTCGTCCACGAGGTACGCCGGGAAGCGCACCAGCGGGTCCTTCTTCGCCTCGGCCTCGCGCTCGGCGCTGGGGCGGTAGAGGATCTCGTCGTCGGAGAGGGAGTGGCTGTAGGGGCGGATCACCTTGGCGTGCACCAGCGCCGGGCCCTTCCGCTGGCGGGCGTAGTCCACCGCGCGGGCGAGCGCCTCGTGGCTCGCCACCGGGTCGCAGCCGTCGCACTCCTCGATGAGGAGCCCCGGGAAGCCGGTGACGAGCTTGCTGATGCTCCCGCCGGCGGTGTTGACCTCGACCGGCACCGAGATGGCGTAGCCGTTGTCCTCGACCAGGAAGACCACGGGGAGCTTGAGGTTGCAGGCGCTGTTGAGCGCCTCCCAGAACTCCCCCTCGCTGGTGGTGCCGTCGCCGGTGGAGACGAAGACCACCTCGTCCCGCGCGGTGGGCACCTGCTCGGCGGCCGCGGGGTTCTGCTCCGCGCGCAGCCACGCCTCCGCCGCGCCCACGGCCTGCAGGAACTGCGTGCCGGTGGGGCTCGAGGCGCTGACGATGTTCAGCTCCTTGTGCCCCCAGTGGCTCGGCATCTGGCGGCCGCCCGAGTTCGGGTCGTCGGCCGCGGCCACGGCGCTCAGCAGCTGCTCGGCGGCCGTCATCCCGAGCCCGAGGCAGAGCGCCCGGTCACGGTAGTAGGTGTAGAACCAGTCGTGGCCGGCGCGGAAGACCTTGGCGGCGGCGGCGAGCACCGCCTCGTGGCCGGCACCGGAGATCTGGAAGAAGATCTTGTTCTGGCGCTTGAGCTGGATCTCCTTGTCGTCGAGCCGCCGGGAGAGGAGCATCACCCGGTACATCTCGAGGAGATCGGTCTTGCCCAGGGCCTTGGCGGCCCGGCTGGATGACTTGGTTCGAGTGGCCATAGACGGGAAAAATAGGCCTATGGACGGGGTGGGGCCAGCAGGAGCGGCAGGTCGGGGAAGGTGGCCAGGGCCGCGCGGAGGTCCGGGTCGTTCTGGAGGGCGAACCGCCGTTCCGCGGCGGGACCCCAGCGCACGGCGGCGGTGCGCCGGGCCAGGATGCGGGAGAGCCGCGCCGAGACGGCGCTGTCGGCCCGTGCGCGGACGCCGAGCCGGGCCCGCACCCGCGCCAGGTAGGGGGGGAGGAGCTGCGCCTCCCACGCGGCGGAGTCGGTCATCCACCGCTCCCGGGCCGCGGCGGTGGCGGGGAGCGTCTGCGCCACGCTGTCGGCCACGGCGGCGTCCCAGGCGGAGTCGGCGGCCTCGGAGAACCAGGCGGGGAGCCCCACCGGGCCGGGGAGCTCGAGGTCGGGGGCGATCCCGCCCCCGCCCCGGACGCTCCGGCCCGCGTCGGTCAGGAAGGTCCGGGTGGTGTCCACCCCCGCCCCGGTACGGCCCGCCAGCGCCCAGTACTGCTCCGGCGAGAGGCCGTCGTAGCGGCGCTGGATGAAGCGCCCGCGCGGGGTGAGCACCCGCCCCACGGTGAGGAAGACGACGTCCCCGGTCTGCAGGAAGAAGGGCATCTGCATCAGCGCCTTGCCGAACGAGCGCCGACCCACGATGAGGGCGCGGTCGTGGTCCTGCAGCGACCCGGCCAGCGCCTCGCTGGCGCTCGCGCTCTGCCCGTCGATGAGCACGACGAGCGGGAGCTCGCGGAAGCGCCCGTCGGTGCGCGTGACGAATTCCTCGTCGGCCACCTGGCGGCGGCCGCGGGTGCGGAAGACGACGGTGCCCCGCGGGAAGAAGAGCCCCGCGATGTCCACCGCGGCGTTGATGAAGCCGCCGGGGTCCCCGCGCAGGTCGAGCACCAGGCGCCGCATCCCGTCGCCGCGCAGGTCGCGAAGCGCGCGCTCCACCTCGGCGGCGGAACCGGCGCTGAACTCCGCGAGGCGCAGGTAGGCGGTGACCGAGTCCACCATCACCGCGGCGGTGACGGCGGGGACGGTCACGAAGTCGCGCTTGAGGGTGACGCTGAACGAATCGGGCTCGAGCACCGGCCCGCGCGCGAAGCGAAGCCGGACCCGCTCCCCCTTGGGGCCCGCGAGGCGCAGCGTCAGGTGCTCGACGTCGAGCCCGAGCGCGGTCGAGTCGTCGATGGCGAGCAGCCGGTCGCCGGGCTGCACGCCGGCGCGCTCGGCGGGGCTGCCGTCCGTCACCGTGAGCACGGTGGGGCGCCCCTCCACGAGCTCCATCACCAGCCCGGTGGTGGCGAGCTCCCCCCGCTCCAGGGCGGTGCGGCGGCGGTAATCCTCGGCGGCCAGGAAGTAGCTGTGCGGGTCGAGGGAGCGCAGCACTCCTTCGATGGCGGCCCGGACCATCCGGCCGTAGTCCACCGAGTCGGCGTAGTTGAGCCGCACGTAGTTGAGCACCGCGCTGAACGCCTGCAGCTGCTCATAGCTGCTGGCGGCCTGCGCGGCGGCGCGCCGCGCCCCGCCAAGGAGGAGCAGCGCCGCGAGCGCGACACCGAGGAGCGGAACGCGGCGCCGACGCGGCGCGGAGCGACGTGGGATCACGGCAGCTGCTCGAGTTGGCGGCGGACCTCGGCGATCTGGTCGGCGTAGCGCGAGGGCACGAGGGCCAGGAACCGCCGGTACGCCTCCCGGGCCTCGGCCGCGCGCCCCAGCTGCTGCGCGGCGCGGCCCTGGTAATATGGCACCCGGAAGTTGCGCGGCATCCCCGCGGCGGCCCGCGCCAGCGGCGCGAGCGCCTCCGCCGCGCGGCCGGCCAGGGTGAGGGTCGTCCCGAGGTCGAGCAGGAGGGTCGGGTCGTCGGGGCCGGCCTCGAGCGCCAGCTGCCGTTCCCGGATCGCCTCGGGCCATTCGGCGGCCTGCTCGTGGAGCCGCGCGAGCTGGACGTGCGCCATCCAGAGGCCGAGGTCGCTCGCGAGCGCCGCCTGATAGTGGGCGCGCGCCTCGGCCGGCCGCCCGGCGCGCTCCTCGAGCCACGCCAGGACGTAGGTGACCTGGGCGCGGTCGGGGCCGTTCCAGAACCCCTCCTCGCGCTCGGGGCGCGCCTCGAGGCGGGAGAGATCGCGGATGGCGCCGGGGAGGTCGTTGAGGTGCGCGGCCGAGATGCCGCGGTACCAGAGCACGAGCCCCGGCACGCTGGTGCTGTCCTCGTCCTCGCCGAGCAGGCGGGCCAGGCGGTCCAGCCAGCCGTAGGCCTGGTCGTACTGGCCGTTGCGGAAGTTGGCGAGCGCCACCATCGCCGTGCGGAAGGGGGTCGCGGCGCTGGCATCCCGCGGCCGGGGATCGTCGGGCGGGGCCACGGCGCCCACGATGGCGAGGTCCACCAGCGGGTCCACGAGGAACGCGAGCCGCGTGAGGCGGTCCCATTCATCCACCGCGGGGCGCCAGGCGGGCGGGACCCGCCGCGCGTCCACTTCCTCCCACAGCCGCGGCCGCCGGGCGAAGGGGAGGTGCGCCAGCGCGAGGAGCGCGGAGGCGTTGCGGGGCTCGATGGCGAGCGCGGTGCGGAGGGCGCGGTCGGCGTCGTCCCAGCGGCGCTCGCTCCAGTAGCCCAGGGCCAGGTCGTAGAGCGCCGCGGGATCGTTGGAGTCGCGGGCGGCGGCGGCCTCGAGCGCGCGCAGCGTGACCCCGGGGCGGAGGCGCACCTGCGCGCGCGCGGCCGGGGCGGCGGCGAGGGCGAGCAGCAGCGCGAGGGCGCCCGCGCGCCTCACGGCGCCGCCTCCCACTGCGCCGTCGCCGCGGCCACCTGCTCCTGGTTGCGCCGCGGCGCGAAGAGCCGGAACGCGGCGAGCGCGCGCGCCGCCGACTCGCGGTCCCCCGCGGCGAGCGCCGCCTGGAAGAGGAACCGCTGGGCGCCGGGATCCCAGGGGAGCCGCGCGACCGCCTCGGTGAGCGCCGCCTTGGCCTCGCGCGCGCGCCCCGCCTGCAGCAGCGTGACGCCGAGGTCGATGTACGGCCGTGCCGCGTCGGGGGCCGTGGCCACCGCGGCGCGGCGTTCCTCCAGCGCGGCGTCGAGGTCGCCCTCCGCCTCGGCGAGGTCGGCGAGCCGCGCGTGGGCCTCGTAGAAGGTGAGGTCCGTGGTGAGCGCCTCCTGGAACGCGGCGCGCGCCACGGCGCGGTCCCCCGTCTCGAGCTCGGCCACGCCGTAGAGCAGAAGGTAGAGCCCGCGGGAGTTGAGCACCGGCGCGAGGTCGAACGGCCCGCCCGCCGCCGCCGCCTCGCGGCGTCCCGCGCGCCGGGCCAGCTCCCGATACCCGTCGGCGGCCGCCGCCGGGCGCCCCGACAGGAGCGCCGCCCGGGCGTAGAGCTCGATGAACTGGTCGGTCATCGTCTGGTCGGCGCGGCGGCGGGCCAGGGCGCGGGCGAGGATGGCGAAGGCGGAATCGGCCTGCCCCTCGACCAGCCGGCGCGCCGCGCGCCGCATGTCGCGCAGGGCGGGGATGAAGAACTGCGTGCCGTAGGTGACGTCGCCGATGGTGACCGACCGCGAGTCGGGGACGAGCTCGTCGTCCTTGAGGAAGCGCAGGGCCGAGAGATCGGCGCGCGGGTCGGCGCGGTAGCCCTCGCGCCGGTGCCGCAGGGCGTCGCGCAGGAGGGCGAGCGCGGAGTCGGGCCCCACGCGCCCGGGGAGGTCGAAGAGATAGCGGCCGCCGCGGCCGAACATCAGGTAGCCGAGCGCCAGGTGGGCGCCGCTGTGCCAGGGGCGGTAGCGCAGGGCGCGCCGGAAGGCGGAGTCGGCGGCGTCGTACTGCCGGCGCTGCCAGAGCCCCAGGCCGTAGCGGTACCAGGCGTCGGCATCGACCGAGTCCACCGCGGTGACGGCGCGGAGCGAGTCCAGCCCGCGCGCCGAGAGCCGGGGCGCGCGCTGGGCGGCCAGGGGCGCCGCGCCGAGCAGGAGGCCCGCGACGAGCGCCCGGCGGGCGCGGCTCACCGCCGGTAGACCACCCGGCCGCCGGCGATGGTGACCGCCACCCGCGCCGTGGCCAGCGACTCCGGGGGCATCGCGAAGAGGTCGTGGTCGAGCACGGCGACGTCGGCGAGCTTGCCCGGCGTGAGGCTGCCGAGCTCGTGCTCGCGGAAGAGGGCGTAGGCGTTGCCGGTGGTGTAGGCGTGGAGCGCCTCGTCGAGCGTGATCTTCTGCTCGGGGAGCCAGCCGCCGGGGTTCTTGCCGTCGAGGGTGCGGCGGGTCACCGCGCCGTACAGGCCCCACATCGGGTCGAGCGTGGCCACCGTCCAGTCGGAGCCGAAGGCCAGCACCGCGCCCGAGTCGAGCAGCGCGCGGAACGCGTACGTGCCCCGGAGCCGCGCGGCGTCGAGCCGCTTCCACGCCCACCGGCCGTCGTCGATGGCGTGGTAGGGCTGCATCGAGGCGATGACGTGGTGCCGCGCCAGGTCGGCGATCTCGGGGAAGGTCAGGTGCTGCGCATGCTCCACGCGGAAGCGCCGGTCGCGCGGGCCGTGGAGCGCCGCGACGCTGTCGTAGATGGAGAGCAGCAGGCCGTTGGCGCTGTCGCCGATGGCGTGCACCACGACCTGGAGCCCGGCCGAGTCGGCGCTCGTGATCCACCGGCGCAGGTCGTCGGTGCTGGTGACCTGCTTGCCGTGCGAGTGCGGGTCGTCGAGGTAGGTGCCGTAGAGGAGCGCCGTGGTGCTCCCGAGCGAGCCGTCCACGTACCCCTTGACCCCCTGCAGCCGCACCCAGGCGTCGCCGCGGCCGTTGGCGGCGATGGTGTCGGCCACCGCCTGCCACCAGTTGAGCGGCGGGAAGACCGTCACCCGGGTGACGGCGAG
This sequence comes from Gemmatimonadales bacterium, assembly GCA_035761145.1. Taxonomy (GTDB): domain Bacteria; phylum Gemmatimonadota; class Gemmatimonadetes; order Gemmatimonadales; family GWC2-71-9; genus CAMLHU01. The sequence continues at coordinate 7,120 of DASTRQ010000216.1, read as the reverse complement.
CCCCTTGGCCGCGAGCCGCCGGTACGCCGCGTAGTCCCCCCACCCCGCCGAGACGTGCGCCACGCTGGTCACGCCGAGGGAGGCGGCGTAGCGCTCCGCCCGCATCGCGGCGCTGTCCTCCTGCTCCGGCGTGAGCGCCGGGATGACGCGGTACACCAGGTCCTTGGCGTTGTCCTTGAAGATCCCGGTGGGCTCGCCTCGGGCGTCGCGCACGATGACGCCGCCCTCCGGCGCCACGGTGTCGCGGGTGATCCCCGCCAGGCGGAGCGCCACCGTGTTGGCCAGCGCCATGTGGCCGTCGAGGCGGTCGATGAAGACCGGGTTGTCGGGGGTCACCGAGTCGATCATCTGCCGCGTGGGGAGCGGGCTCCCCGGCCACCACTCGTGGTCCCAGTTGCCGCCGAGGATCCAGGCCCCCTTGGGCTGGGTGCGCGCGTAGGCGGCGATCCGGCGGATGAACTCGTCGGTCGAGTGCGCGTCGCGGAGGTCGAGCTGGCCCAGCTGCGCGCCGCCGTCCACGAAATGGGTGTGCCCGTCGGTGAAGCCGGGGGTCACGAGCCCCGGGGCGCGGATCACCTCGGTGCCGGCGCCGACCAGCGGGGCCACGCTCGCGCTGTCGCCCACGGCGGCGATCGTGTCGCCCGCGATGGCGAGCGCGCTGGCCCACGGGCGGGCGGTGTCGCCGGTCCAGACCTTCCCGTAGATGACGAGGGACGCGGTGGGGGCGCGGGGCGCGCACGCCACCGCGGCGGCGAGGAGGACGGGACCGAGGAGCCGGAGGGAGCGTCGCATGGCGGGAGGCGGGGTGGGGGTCAGCGCTTGGCGATGCGCCGCAGCGCGTCGAGCTGGTCGAGGATGCTCTGCCCGGGCGGGGCGGCAGGCTGGCGGGCGAGGAGGTCCCGCACGTCGAGCAGGACCTCCATCATCAGCTGGTCCCGCTGGTAGGCATTGTCGAGCTCCTCCATCCGCCGGGCCTGGCCGTCCTGCTTGGCGCCGTCGTAGGAGGAGCGATAGATCGACTCGAGGTTGCCGAGGATCTCGTCGCGGCCGCGCATGGGGGGCGGGGGTGAGGGGGAATGCCAAAGCTAATCGCCCCCGGGGGGCCCGGAAGGGTGCGCATTGCGGCCGCGGAGCGCGGGCGTGCATCTTCCTGCGTCCGCGCTCCCTTCCCCCCGACCCTCGCGCCGCCCATGGGCAAACTGATCAAGTTCCTCTTCCTGCTCGCCCTCCTCGCCGGCCTCGCGGGCGGCGGCTCCTACGCCGCCGCCTATTTCGGCCAGGGCGAGATCGCCGGCGTGGACGACGCCATCGCCGGCCGCACGGTGCACCTCGCGTGGCAGGGGGACACGACCCTTCCCGGCCGGCCCCGCGTCTGGGTGTTCGAGTACGACCGCACCAAGGTGCCGGGGCTCCGCGCCGCCACCATCTGGGTGGACCTCAAGGGGAACGTCGTCGCCACCAGGCCGCGCGACCTGGCCGACCGGGTGGAGCGCTGGCGCGCCTCCACCCGCGACGCCGACTGACGCGATGTCGCTCCGCGACGCGCAGGCCCGGGTGGACCGCTGGATCGCCCAGTACGAGGAAGGCTACTTCTCGCCGCTCACCAACATGGCGCGGCTGAGCGAGGAGGTCGGCGAACTGGCCCGCGAAGTGAACCACCGCTACGGCCAGAAGACCAAGAAGAAGGACGAGCCCGACGGCGACCTCGGCATGGAGATGGCCGACATCCTCTTCGTGCTCATCTGCATGGCCAACCGCGAGGGGATCGACCTCCAGGAGGCCTTCGACCGGATGATGGCGAAGGTGGAGGTGCGGGATAAGGACCGGTGGACGAGAAAGAGGTAAGCGGTAAGCGGTGAGCAGTGAGCGGGCCGAGGAGGAGAGACCTCGCCGAGTGGGCCCGCTTCCCGCTTACCGCTCACCGCTGACGCCTCTACTCCCACTCCTTCGGCTCCTCCAGCACCTCCGTGAGCAGCAGGCGGTAGCTCGCCAGCCGCTCCGGATGCACCTCCCCGCGCTCCGCGGCGGCCTGGATGGCGCACCCCGGCTCGTGGCTGTGGCTGCAGTCGGGGAAGCGGCAGGCGTCGAGCAGGGGGCGGAACTCGGGGAAGCAGGAGGCGAGCTCGCGCGGCACGATGCCCCAGAGCCCCACCTCGCTGAAGCCCGGCGTGTCCACCAGCCACCCCCCGCCGGCGAGCGGCACCAGCACCGCGCCGGTGGTGGTCTGCGTGCCGCGCTTCACCTTCTCGCTGATCGCCCCGGTGCGGAGCGCAAGCCCCGGCTCGAGCGCGTTGAGGAGGCTCGACTTCCCCGCCCCGCTCGGCCCGGTGACCACCGCCTCCGCCCCCGCGAGCCGCGCGCGCACCGCCTCGAGCCCCGCGCCGCTCCGCACCGAGACGGGCAGCACCTCGTACCCCGCCTGGCGGTAGCGCGCGATGAGCGCGGTGCCGGGGTCGAGGTCGGTCTTGTTGACGATGAGCGTGGCGGGGAGGTCGTTGGCCTCGGCCACGACGAGCAGCCGGTCGAGGAGCGACGGGATCGGCGCCGGGTGGGTCGCGGCGGTCATCACCAGCACCCGGTCGATGTTGGCCGCCACCGGGCGGGTGCCGCGGCCCAGCGGCACGCGCCGTTCGAGGAGGGAGCGCCGGGGCTCGACGGCGGTGATGCCGTGCAGCCCCCCCTGCGGCTCGGGCTCGAGGTGCACCCGGTCCCCCACCACCACCTGCTCCGCGCCGCGCTTCATCTTCCCGCGCAGCACCGCGCGCACCTCGCGGCCCCCGACCGCCACGCGGTACTGGGCGCCGTCCCGCTCCACGACGACGCCCACCGGGGCCTCGCTCACCATCCCTCCGGCGGCCGCGCCGCGATCGCCTCGTCGAGCGCCTGCTTCACGTCGAAGAGCGAGAGGGCCTTGATCCGCTCCTCCGCCTCGGCGGGGGTCCCGCCCCAGGCCAGGTAGTCGGTCTCGGCGTGGCCGTCGGGACGCTCGCCGGCGGGATCCCAGCGCACGAAGACGAGCGCGGCCCCGTAGCGGCCCCGCTCGTCCGCGGACTCGTCCACCCAGATCCCCACCGAGTAGGCCCGCCCGTCGCTCCCGCCGAACGCCGCGGAGCGGGCGTGCTTGGCCATGTACCCGCCGAGGGTGACCTCGCTCACCGGCCCCCGACGGCCTCCTTCATCACGTTCCCCATGATGAAGGCGATGTTCGCCGGACGCTCGGCCAGGCGGCGCATCAGGTAGGGGTACCACTGCGTCCCGAACGGGATGTACACCCGCATGTTCCACCCCTCGCGCCGCAGCCGCTCCTGCAGGTCGCGCCGCACGCCGTAGAGCATCTGGAACTCGAACCGCTCCGGGGCGACCCCGTTGGCGCGGGCGAACGCGGTCGCCTCGGCGATGATGCGCTCGTCGTGGGTGGCGAGGCCCGGGTAGTTCCCCTCGGTCATCAGGCGCTTCATCAGCGCGACGTACTGCGCGTCCACGTCCCGCTTGTCGGGGAAGGCGTGCTCGGCCGGCTCGAGGTAGGCGCCCTTGCAGAGCCGCACGCGGGCGCGCAGGGCGATGAGCCGGTCGATGTCCTTGGGGCTCCGCCGCAGCATCGCCTGGATCACCACGCCGCAGTGCGCGCCGTAGGTCGGGAAGCACTCGTTGGCGAAGAAGTCGAGCGTCCGGTCGGTATAGGGGGTGCCCTCCATGTCGAACCGGACGAAGCTGTCGTGCGCCTTGGCCCGCTCCAGGATGGCGAAGGCGTTCTCGCGCAGCGCCGCCTCGGAGATGTCCTGCCCCATCTGGGTGAGCTTCACCGAGACGTTGGCCCGCACCCGGTCGGCCGCGATGCGGTCGAGCATCCGCAGGTACTCGTCCTTGGCCGCCGTGGCCTCCTCGGCGCGGGTCACGCTCTCCCCCAGCAGGTCGAGCGAGGCGGTGATCCCCTTGCCGTTCAGCTCCTGGACCGCCGCCACCGCGGCGTCGAGCGTCTCCCCGGCGACGAACCGGGACGCGAACCGCTTCGCCAGCGGATTGCTCCGGACGAAACGGAAGATGGACTGCTGACGGGAGAGCCAGAGGAGCGCGTGGCGCACAGGTCGATCCGGGATGGTGGCCGGGGCAGAAGATAGCCGAGGGTGGAGCCGGTGGCCAACCGTATGGGGCCGACAGCCGACAGCCCACGGCCGGATCGACGCCGGCCATGGGCTGCTGGCTATTGGCTGTTGGCTGTGGGCTGTCGGCCGATGGCTGTCGGCCGATGGCCGATAGCCGATGGCCGATGGCCGATGGCCGATGGCCTCCTACCGCGGCGACTCCACCGAGCTCCGCGCCGGCGCGGTGCACTCGGGCCAGGTCATCTGCTGCCCGTTGCGGCCCATCGGCAGCACCCGGCGGTCGCGGGGGAGGCGCTCCGGGTGCTCGCTCGCCAGGTAGGCCAGCGAGGCCACCAGCACCGCGTTGTTCTTGATCTCGTCGAAGACCACCTTGTCGAAGGTGTCGCGGTTGGTGTGCCAGGTGTACAGGAAGTACTCCCAGTTGAGCGACCCCACGCCGAACGACGGCGCGCCGTAGCAGACGAACGAGGCCATGTCGCTCCCGCCCCCCGCCGGGATGCCGGGGAAGGTGATGCGGAAGTCGCGGGTCACCTCGGCGGGGAGCCGGGCGATCCACGAGGCCCAGGCCTGCTCGGGCCCGATGAGCCCCGCCGCGCTGATGTTCTCGATGCGCCCGGTGCCGTTGTCCTGGTTGAAGAGCGCCTGGAGACCGCTCACGACCTCGGGGTGGTCGGCGGCGTAGGCGCGCGAGCCGTTGAGCCCCTGCTCCTCCCCGCCCCACAGCCCGATCATGATGGTGCGCTTGGGGTGCGGGTAGGCGGCCCGGAGGATCCGCATCGCCTCGAGCATCACGGTGCTGCCGGTCCCGTTGTCGGTGGCGCCGGAACCGGCGTCCCACGAGTCGTAATGCGCCGACAGGACGACGTACTCGTCCGGGAGGGTGCTCCCGCGGATCATCCCGATGGTGTTGTACACCGGCTGCTCACCGAGGTCCTCGGCCTCGGCCTCGAGCCGGACCGTCGGCCCCTGCCCACGCTCGGCCAGGCGGTAGAGGAGGCCGTAGTCCTCGCAGGAGACGTCGAGGGCCGGCGCCTTCCCCAGGGGATGCTTGAAGGTGCCGGCGCCGAAGACCTTGTCCACGCCCCACCCCTGCGACCAGTTGTTGGTGAGGATCCCCTTCACCCCCGCGCGGTCGAGCACGCGCTGCACGGTGGCCGCACCCCCCAGCTTCTGGAGCCGGTCGGCCCACGCCGCGCGGCCGGCGGTGCGCTCGGCCACCATCCGGTCCCACGTGTCGGGCCGGGCGAACTCCCGGTAGCTCGAGTCGGGGCGGCAGGTGGGCTGGGCGTAGGAGATGAGGATGAACGCGTCCTTGTTGCGCGCGGCCCACTGCGCCAGCGCGACGGTGTCGGCGAGCTCGGGGAGCGCCACCACCCGGCCGTTCACCTTGCCGCGCACCCCGGGGCTCCAGGCGAGCATCGTCGCCTCGAGCGTGCGCACGCGCGGGGTGAGGAGGTCCAGGTGCGTGATCCCCCGGCGCCAGCTGCGCCAGGTGCCGTACTGCTCGTTGCGGGCGTCCACGCCCCAGCTCCGGAGCCGGGCCACCGCCCACTCGTTGGCAGCGTGGTGCGCGGGCGAGCCGTTGAGGCGCGGACCGATGCTGTCCATCAGCGCCTGCGCCAGGTCGTAGGCGCGGGAGCTGTCCATCCCCTGCGCCCAGATGGCGCGGAGCACGGGATCGTCCACGGACAGGGTCTGCGCGGCGAGGGAGCGCGCGCCGAACGCGGCGACGAGCAGCACGGCGAGCGCACGGAAGGTTCGGGCCATCGGGACTCCTTGTGGTGCGGAAGGAAGACGGGACGCGGGACGGCGGAGGCCGCCCACACCGATGTACGCGGATGCCCCGCGCGAAGTTGCGGCGCGGGGATCGAAGCGGCAAGGCCGGCGCTCGATCGAGGGCAGGCCAAAGCGAGGAAACCCCTAAACCCCGAAGGGGGAACACGTGGTCGCGATGAAGGCCGCCAAGCGAGCCCACCCGCACCACCTTCGGGGCTTTGGGGTTTCCGTGCGGTCGCCGGACTTCGATCGTGAGCGGGCCGTCGCGAGGAAACCCCTAAACCCCGAAAAGGGACGACGTGGTTTCCGCGATGCCCGCCGCTCGAGACCACCGACATCTCCTTCGGGGTTTTGGGGTTCGCGCGCTATTGTTGGAGCAGCCCCGACGCCCGCGATCCCATGACCATTCCGGTCGAGATCCCGCTCCCCCACGCCCTGCTCCGCCCCTGGCGCCGGTCGGATGCGCGGTCGCTCGTGCTCCACGCGAACGACCGCGAGGTGTGGCGCAACCTCCGCGACCGCTTTCCCCACCCGTACACCGCGCGCGACGCGCGCGCGTGGCTCGGCTTCTCGCGGACGCTCCCTCCCGGCGTGGCCTTCGCCGTCGAGGTGGAGGGCGCCGCCGTCGGCGGGATCGGCTTCGAACCCCTGGGCGACGTGTTCCGGGTGGGGGCGGAACTGGGCTACTGGCTGGGACGCGCGCACTGGGGCCGCGGCATCGCCACCGAGGCGGTGCGCGCCGTCACGACGCACATCTTTACCCACTTCGACTTCCTGCGCGTGCAGGCGGGCGTGTACAGCTGGAACCCGGCGAGCGCGCGGGTGCTCGAGAAGGCGGGCTACGTCCTCGAGGCGACCAACCGCCGCGCGGTGATCAAGGATGGCGAGGTGGGGGATCGGTGGCTCTATGTCAAACTGCGAGCCGGGAGCCTGGAGCTTGGAGAGGACACGAAGAGTCCCGCTGCTCGTTGAGAAACACCGGGACTCTGCATTGGTTCCCCAGCGCCAGGCTCCAGGCGCTAGGCTCCAGGCTCCATTCTCCAGGCGCTAGGCTCCAGGCTCCATTCTCCAGGCGCTAGGCTCCAGGCTCGTAGTACCGCTTCCCCTCCCTCGCCATCCGCACCAGCGCCTCCGCCGGCGTGAAGCGCTTGCCGTGCTTCGCCGCCAGGCGCTCGAGCGTCTGCACCACGTTGGCCTGCCCCAGGTCGTCGATCATCCGGAGCGGCCCGCCGCGGAAGGGG
>DASTRQ010000215.1:0-7741 GCA_035761145.1 Gemmatimonadales bacterium | reverse complement strand
GGCCGGCAAGCGGCTGGGCGAGGTGCATCCGCAGCTCGCCACGCTGAGCGACGACACCTTCCAGGCGCTCGCCCCCGCCGACGCCGCCCGGAAGGCCGAGGTGGTCTTCCTGGCGCTGGAACACGGCGAGTCGGGGAAGGTGGCGCCCGAGCTCCTGGCCCTCGGCCCCAAGCTCATCATCGACGTCGCGGCCGACTTCCGCACCGGCGACCGCGGGCTCTACGAGCGCTTCTACGGCCGCCATCCCAACCCCGAGCTCCTTGGCAGGTTCACCTACGCGCTCGCCGACGTGCTGGGTCCCGCGCTCCGCGGGCGGATGACGCTGGCCGCGCCCGGGTGCTTCGCCACGGCGGCGCAGCTCGCGCTCTGGCCCCTCACGCGCCAGGGGGGCGGCGCGCTGCACGGCGCGCCGGCGCTCTGGGCCATCACCGGCTCGAGCGGCGCCGGCGTGGCGCTCAAGCCCACGGTGCACCACCCCGCGCGCGCCCACAACGTCTTCGCCTACTCGGTGCTGGGCCACCGCCACGAGGCGGAGATCCTCCAGCGCTGGCGCGAGTGGACCGGGGACGCCGAGGCGGAGCCCCGGCTGCTGGTCCACGCCGGGCCGTTCGTGCGCGGCATCTACCTCACGCTCCACGCGCGCGGCGAGGGGCTCTCGCCCGGCATCTACCACAAGGCGTACCACGGGCGTCCCTTCGTGCGGGTGCTCGAGCGGCCCCCCGAGCTCACCCACGTGGTGGGCACCAACTACGCGCACCTCCACGCCGCCGGCACCCCCGACGGCCGCGAGCTGCAGGTCACCGTCGCCTTCGACAACCTGGTGAAGGGCGCCGGCGGCCAGGCGGTCCAGGCGATGAACCTGGCGCTGGGGCTCGACGAGACCGCGGGTCTCGAGTTCGGAGGCGTATGGCCGATCTGACGGGCGCAGGGGCGCAGGGACGCAGGGGCGCTGATGGGTCCGCGCTGCTCGCCACCTACGCGCAGTTCCCCGTGCACCCGGTGCGCGGGGAGGGGAGCTGGCTCGTGGAGGCCGACGGCACCCGGTGGCTCGACGCCTACGGCGGCCACGCCGTCTCGAGCACCGGCCACTGCCATCCGCACGTGGTGAACGCCATCCAGGAGCAGGCGGCGGAGCTCATCTTCTACTCGATGGCGGTGGCGCTCCCCCAGCGCGAACGCCTGGCGGAGGAGCTCGCGCGGCGCTGTCCCGGGGAGCTCACGCGGGTGTTCTTCTGCAACTCGGGGGCGGAGGCCAACGAGAACGCGCTGATGATCGCGCGGAAGGCCACCGGGCGGCAGCGCATCGTGAGCGTCACCGGCGGCTGGCACGGCCGCACCCTCGGCGCGGTGTCGGTGACCGACGGCGAGAAGTACCAGGCCCCCGCCGTGCGCGCCGGCGTGCCGCTCAGCACCAAGGTGGCGTTCAACGACCCGGCCGCCTTCGACGGCGTGGTGGACGGGAGCGTGGCCGCGGTGATCCTGGAGCCGGTGCAGGGGATGAGCGGCGCCAAGGACTGCACCCCCGAGTTCCTCGCCGCCGCGCGCGCCGCGTGCGACCGCGCCGGCGCCGCGCTGATCTACGACGAGATCCAGTGCGGCGTGGGGCGGAGCGGGCGCTTCACCGCGGCCGAGTCGTTCGGTGTGGTGCCCGATATCGTGACGATGGCCAAGGGGCTCGCGTCGGGGCTCCCGATCGGCGCCACCGTCATCACCCGCGCCCTCGCCGCCGCGCTCGGCCCGGGCGACCTCGGCAGCACCTTCGGCGGCGGCCCCGTGCCGTGCGCCGCCGCGCTCGCCACGCTCGAGGTGCTCGACCGCGAGGATGTCCTCGGCAACGTCCGCGCGCGGAGCGCCCAGCTCGTCGCGGGCGCCACGCGCCTCGGCGCCCGGAAGGTCTGGGGGCGCGGGCTCCTGCTCGGGCTCGACTTCGGCCGCCCCGCCGCGGAACTCCAGCGGCGGCTCTGGGAGCGCAAGGTGCTGGTCGGCACCTCGGGCGACCCCGACGTGCTGCGCCTCCTCCCGCCGCTCACCCTTTCGACGGACGAGGCCGAGCTGCTGCTCGGCCACCTGGGGTCGGTCCTGTGACCAAGCGCGATTTCCTCGCGATGGAGGAATGGAGTCCCGACGAGATCGACGGGCTCCTGGCCCTCGCCCGGCAGGTCAAGGCGGGGAAGTATCCCGGCGGGCTCGAGAAGAAGGTCCTGGCGCTCGTGTTCATGGACCCGAGCCTCCGCACCCGCGCGAGCTTCGAGACCGCGATGTTCCTCCACGGCGGGCACGCCGTGATCCTCGAGCCGGGGAAGGGGAGCTGGAGCCTCGAGACCGAGCTCGACGCGGTGATGGACGGCGCCACGGTGGAGCACATCATCGAGGCGGCGCGCGTGCTGGGGCGCTACGCCGACGCGCTGGGGCTCCGGAGCTTCCCCAAGGGGACCGACTGGCAGGCCACCCGGCGGGACGAGGTGGTGCGGAACTTCGCGCGGTACTGCGAGAAGCCGCTCATCAACATGGAGTCGGCCCGGCGGCACCCCTGCCAGGGGCTCGCCGACGCGCTGACGCTGCAGGAGCAGCTGGGCGAGACGCGGGGCAAGACGTTCGTGCTGCACTGGGCCTGGCACCCGAAGGCGCTCCCCACCGCGGTGCCCAACAGCGCGGCCATCGCCGCGGCGCACCTCGGGATGGAGGTCGTGATCGCGCGCCCCGAGGGATACGACCTCGACCCCGAGGATATGGGGATCATCGAGACGCTGGCGGCCTCGCGCGGGGGCTCGGTGCGCGTCACCGACGACCTCGACGGCGCCATCGACGGGGCCCACGCGGTGTACCCCAAGTCGTGGGGCGCCCTGCGGTACTTCGGGCGGCCGGAGGAGGAGTCGGGCTTCCGCGCCGGGCTCCGCGACTGGCGGCTCACCCTGGACCGGGTGAAGCGGACCAGGGACGGGAAGGGGAAGGTGCTGCACTGCCTCCCGGTGCGGCGCAACGTCGAGATCGACGGGGCGGTGCTCGACTCCCCCAACAGCGCCGTCATCGACGAGGCGGAGAACCGGCTGCACGCGCAGCGGGCGCTGCTGCTGGAGATGATCGGGAGCCGGTGAGCGGTACGCAGTGAGCGGTGGGCGGGGTCGCATGACCCAGGAGATCGGCGCGGATGGCGGCCGCAGGGCCTGCTCCCCGCTCACCGCTCACCGCTCACCCGACCAATGCAAGGTGCAGGTACCATGATCGACAGCAGCAAGGGCATCGCCGGGCTCAAGGGCGCGCTGCGCTACGTGCGGGCGTACCGGGACCAGACCTTCGTGGTGAAGCTCGGCGGCGACGTGGTGAAGGACGCCGCCGCGCTGGACCACGTCGCGGGGCAGATGGCGCTCCTCCACTCCCTCGGCATCCGCCTGGTGGTGGTGCACGGCGGGGGGCCGCAGGCCAGCGAGCTGCAGCGCCGGCTGGGGCAGGAGCCCCGGCTCGTGGCGGGGCGACGCGTCACCGACGAGGCGGCGCTCGAGGTGATGAAGATGGTCTTCAACGGCCAGCTCAACACCGACCTCGTGGCCGCGCTGCGCGAGCACGAGATCCAGGCGGTGGGGCTCACGGGGGTGGATGGCGACCTCCTCACCGCCAGGCGCCGGCCGCCGGTGCGCGTGGTGGACGACGACGGCGTCGAGCGCACCGTGGACTACGGCCACGTGGGCGACATCCAGGGGGTGGATCCCCGGGTGCTCACCACCCTGCTCGACGCGCGCTTCGTGCCCGTCATCGCGAGCCTCGCCGGCGACGGCGAGGGGAACGTCTATAACGTCAACGCCGACACGGTGGCCGAGTCGGTGGCGGTGGCGCTCAAGGCGCTCAAGCTGATCTACCTCACGGCGGTGCCCGGGGTGCTGCGCGACCGGAACGACCCCGCCACCCTCGTCACCTTCGCCGACCCCGACGACCTGGCGGGACTGATGGCGAGCGGCGCGCTCGCGGGGGGGATGCGCCCCAAGGTGGAGGCGTGCATCCGCGCCGCCACCGGCGGCGTGGAGCGGACCCACATCATCGACGGCCGCTCCCCCGACGCGCTCCTGCTCGAGGTGTTCACCGGCGCCGGCGTCGGCACGATGATCGTGGGGCGGAAGGAGAAGGCCACCTATCTTGGCGTCGACCTCGCCGACTGAGCTCGCGCTCCTCCGCGACCTGGTCGCGACCCCCTCGGTCTCGGGGACCGAGGAGGGGGTGGCCGCGCTCGTGGAGGAATGGGCGCGCGCGGCGGGGCTCGCGGTGGTCCGCGACGAGACGGCGGTGGTGGTGCGGGTCGCGGGGAGGGGCGCCGGGCCCCGCCTGGCGTTCATCTCCCACCTCGACACCGTGCCGGCGGGCGAAGGGTGGACCCGCGACCCCTTCGCCGCGACGATCGAGGGTGACCGGCTCTACGGCCGCGGCTCGGGGGATGCCAAGGCCTCCGTGGCCGCGATGCTCACCGCCGCGCAGGACCTGGCGGCCGCCCGCGGACCCGCGCGGGGAGAGCTGGTGGTGGTGCTCGGCTACGGCGAGGAGACGAAGCACACCTCGATGCCCGCCGCGGTGGCGCGCCACGGCCCCTTCGACGCCGCGGTGGTGGGGGAGCCCACCAACCTCGACGCCGCCGTCGCCCAGCGCGGGCTGATGATGGTGGACCTGGTGGCCCACGGCGACCAGCGGCACGCCGGCTACGCCTCGGAGGGAGGGTTCGTGAACGCCGTGAGCCTCCTCGCGGCCGACCTCCTCGCCCTGCCGGGGCTGGCGCAGTCGCGCGCGCACCCGGTGCTGGGCCACCCCACCCTCACCGCCACGATGGTGCACGCCGGCGTGAGCCGGAACGTGACACCGCCCAGCGCGAGCGCGGTGCTCGACATCCGGAGCACCCCGGCGTGGACCCACCGGGAGCTGGGGGAGGAGCTGCGGAGGCACCTGCGGTCGGAGGTGACGGTCACGAGCGAGCGGCTGGTGCCGTGCGAGACCCCCGCCGGCTCCCGCCTCCTTGCCGCCGCCACGCGGGTGCGGCCGGCGCTCCGCACCTTCGGCTCGCCCACCTGCTCGGACTGGGTCTTCGTCCGGGACGCGGACGCGATCAAGTGCGGCCCCGGCACCAGCCGGCGCTCGCACACCCCTGACGAGTACGTGGACCTGCCGGAGGTCGGCGCGGCGCGCGCGTTCTACGCGGCGCTGGCCGGGGAGTATCTCGGATGACGACGCAGAGGCGCACGGGCGCAGTGGCGCAGACGCTGTGGGGGTCCAAGACGAAGGTCGATGCCCAGATGCTGGCCTACACCGTCGCCGACGACCGCGAGGTGGACGCCCGCCTCGTCCGCTGGGACATCCTCGGCTCGCTGGGGCACCTGGCCGGGCTCGAGCGGGGGGGCGCGCTCGCGGCGTCGCAGGGCGCGGCGCTCCGCCGCGCGCTGCGGCAGGCGCTCGTGGCCGCGACATCGGGCCGGCTCACCATCGGCCCGGCGCACGAGGACGTGCACAGCGCGGTGGAGTTCTGGCTCACCCGCCGCTTCGGCGACGTCGGGGAGCGGATCCACGCCGGCCGGTCGCGCAACGACCAGGTGGCCACCGACCTCCGGCTGTACCTGCGCGACGCGCTGCTCACGCTCCACGGCCGCGCGCTCGACGTCGCGGCGGCGCTCACCGCGTTCGCGGCGCGGCACCGCACGGCGCTCTGGCCGGGGTACACCCACCAGCGCCGCGCGATGCCCTCGTCCGCCGCGCTCTGGGCGCTGGCGCACGCCGAGGGGCTCCTCGACACGGCCGAGTCGCTCGACGCGCTCTGGCGCCGGGTGGACCGCTGCCCCCTCGGCAGCGCCGCCGGCTACGGCGCGCCGCTCCCCTACGACCGCCGCGCCGCCGCGCGCGCGCTCGGCTTCGCCGCGCCGGTGGCGAGCGTCACCAGCGTGCAGAACGAGCGCGGCAAGCTCGAGGGGGCGGTGCTCGCGTGGTGCGCCGAGTTCGGGCACGATCTCGCGAAGCTCTCGAGCGACGTGATCCTCTTCAGCGCGGCGGAGTTCGGGTGGCTGGTGCTCCCCGCGGAGCTCGCCACCGGCTCGAGCATCATGCCGCAGAAGCGGAACCCCGACCTCTTCGAGCTCACCCGCGCCCGCGCGGCCCAGGTCGAAGGGGCGCGCGCGGAGGTGGCCGCGCTCGCGCGGGGACTCCCGAGCGGGTACCACCGCGACTTCCAGTTCCTCAAGGCGCCGCTCTTCCGGGGGCTGGACCGCACGGCCGAGATGCTCGCGATGATGGCGGCGGCGCTGCCGCGCCTCGGCGTGGATCGTGCGCGCGGCCTGGCCGCGCTGCAAGGGGAGATCCTGGCCACCGACGAGGCGCTCCGGCGCACCCGCGCCGGGGAGAGCTTCCGCGCGGCGTATCGCGCGGTGGCGGCGGAGGTGAAGGCGGGGCGCCCGATGCCGCGGCTCGGCGCGGCCGAGCTCATCGCCGCGCGCCGGGTGGCGGGGGGCGTCGGCGCGCCCGCCATCGCCGCGGCGCGGCGGCGCCTCGCGGCCGCGCGCCGGTGGAACGCCCGCGCGCGGCGGGGGTGGGAGCGCGCGATGGCACGACTGGCCGGGAGGCGCGGATGACGAGCGAGCGCCGCAAGCGGCACCTCCGCATCCTCGAGCTCATCAGCACCCGTCGCATCGGCACCCAGGAGGAACTGGCCGAGGCGCTCCGGCTGGAGGGGTGGTCGGTCACCCAGTCGAGCGTGAGCCGCGACATCACGGCGCTCCACCTCGTCAAGGTGGATGGCGCCTACACCCGCCCCGCGCCGGTGCTCCGCAACCCCGACGACCCCGACGAGCGCCGCATCGTCGAGGGGGTGCTGACGGTGGACGGGGCGGGGGACGCCCTGCTCGTCATCCATACCCCGCCGGGGGAGGCCAACCGGGTGGCGGTGGCGCTCGACCGGCTGGCGTGGCCAGAATTACTGGGTACCATTGCCGGGGACGACACGATCTTCGTGGCCGTCCGCGACGGCAAGGCGCGGCGCGAGGTCCAGCGCCGCCTGGCGCGACTGACCGGCCGCCTGGCCTGACCCCGACCGGAGACCCTTATGGCACGGACCACCTTCATCGAACACCGCGGGAAGCGGATCGCCCGGCTCGACTTCGCGGGCTTCACCGAGGCCGACGCCGCGCTCGAGGCCATCGCCGAGGCGCGGGCGCTGATCCAGGCCCAGCCGCCCAAGTCGGTCTATTCGCTGACCATCGTGCGCGGTTCGCGCTTCAACAGCGCGGTGCTCTCGGCCATGAAGGCGCTCGCCGCCGACAACGCCCCGTTCGTCCGCGCCGGGGCCGTGGTGGGGATGGGGCCGCTGCACAAGGCGGCCTACCTCACGGTGATGTACTTCTCCAAGCGCACCATCCCCGCGTTCGACACCGAGGACGAGGCGCTGGCGTGGATCGCGAAGCAGGAATAGGCGGCGAGGCGGCGAGGTCCGAGACGGCGAGGATGCAGAGCGGGGCCCACATCACGTGAGCCCCGTTCGCAGTTCAGGTCAGCGGCCTCTCCGTCTCGCCGCCTCGGAACTCGCCGTCACCGCCTCGGGTTCAGGATCTCTTCCACCCGCGCCAGCACGTCGTTGAGGTGCAGCCGCGTGGCGCGGTCGGTGACGCGCGGGAGCGCGGCGCGCACCTGGGTACGGAGGTCCACCAGCTCGCCGCGGGCGAACGCGCGGATGTCCGACTGCGACAGCTGCACGTTGAGGAAGCCCGGGGGCGGGGTGAAGCGG
>DASTRQ010000214.1:0-7298 GCA_035761145.1 Gemmatimonadales bacterium | reverse complement strand
GGAGAGGAAGGTGAGCGACGCCCCCGGCGCCCCGGCCAGCCGGCCGAGCGCGCGGAAGAGGGGCGCGAGGTCGGTCCCCTCGCCGATGCGCACGCCGTACGGGGGGTTGGTGACGATGGCGGTATCGGCGGCCGGAGGCAGGTCGCGGATGTCGGCCTCGCCGAACTGCACCAGCTCCACCACGCCGGCGCGGCGGGCGTTGCCGAGCGCCGCGCGGATGGCGCCCGGGTCACGGTCGCTCCCCAGGAGCGCCCCGCGGCGGGCCGTGACGGGAGCGGGGGCGGCGGCGGCGCGCACCGCTTCCCAGCGCGCCGCGTCGAAGGTGGGCCACCGCTGGAAGGCGAAGCCCCGGTCCCACCCCGGCGGGATGCCGGCCAGGCGCCGCGCCGCCTCGATCACGATCGTCCCCGCGCCGCAGAACGGATCGTGCAGCGGCGTCCCGGGGCGCCAGCCGGAGGCGGTGAGCATCGCGGCGGCGAGGGTCTCGCGGAGGGGCGCCTTGGCCGTCTCCTGCCGCCAGCCCCGGCGATAGAGCAGGTCCCCGCTCGCATCCGCGCTGATGGTGACCTCGTCGTTCACCACCCGCACCACGAAGAGCTGCGGCGGCGCGGCGGCGGCGTGGGGGAGGTCGTCCTCGTCCTCTCCCCCGCCCTGCACCACCGACACCCCGGGCACCCTGCCCGCGACGAGCGCGCCGAGCCGCTCGGCGATGGCATCCTGGTGATAGAGCCGCGACTTCCGGCAGGTCACGCGGAAGGCCACGCTGGCCCCCTTGGGCACCCACGCGTGCCAGGCGAGGCGCTCCGCGCGCTTCTCGAGCTCCCAGAACTCCGCGGCGTGGAAGCGCCCGAGTCGCACCGTGACGCGGCTGGCCACGCTCAGGCGCAGGTGCGCGGCGTAGAGCTGCTCCGGGGTCATCGCCGCCGCCGCGCCGCCCGGCTCCAGGTCGCGGGGCCGGAGCCCCAGTGCGACGAGCTCCTGCGCGAGGAGGGGCTCGAGACCGGGCGCGCAGCTGCACCAGGTGGAGTAGATCGTGGACACGCGCGAAGTGTACCCCCGCCGGGGCGCGGGGTCACCGGGGCCCCAACGCCGACGCCCGCGGGGAGCTCCCCGCGGGCGTGGCGCTGGTGGTGCCGGGTGATTCAGCGACGCACGGGATGCGTCTGGATATTCCCCCCGGTGAGGCCGCCGTGGCGGATATAGGTCACCGTACCGTCATCCGCGGTCACGATGATCTGGATCCAGTCCGGGGTGTCGGTGGCCGAGTCCGGGTCGCGCCGTCCGGGCTCCCCCTCGTCGCAGGCCGGTTCGATCCGGAAGTGGTAGCCTCGCTCGCCGTTGACCTTGGCGGGACCCTCCCACACGGCGCACCCGCGATCGCGGACACGGCCGCTCCCGCTCGTGGTCTCGTAGGAGGTCACGTCGTAGCCGTGGATGCGGAGCCCACGGCAGTGGTCCACCCACTGCAGGTTGCCGTTGGGCTCGCCGTGGCGA
Organism: Gemmatimonadales bacterium; assembly: GCA_035761145.1. Taxonomy (GTDB): domain Bacteria; phylum Gemmatimonadota; class Gemmatimonadetes; order Gemmatimonadales; family GWC2-71-9; genus CAMLHU01. The sequence continues at coordinate 5,804 of DASTRQ010000214.1, read as the reverse complement.
CCGGGGCCGGCGTTGAACCCGAAGGTGGCGAAGCTCGGGCCATCGCACTGGCCCGGCTCGTAGAAGGCGTTCTTGAGCAGGGCCTCCGGGTCATCCACGCGGCCGCCGCCGGTGATCCGGAACATCGGGGTGTCGCCGCCGGAGAGCATCGGCCCGTCGGTCGTCTCACTGGGCGCGAAGGGTTGGTCGGGCTGGGCGCACCCCGCCACCATCAACGCGAGCCAGGCCACCCCCGACCAGGTGGCGAGCCGAAGACGTGCCGACATGAAAGATCCTTTCGTCGTGGGACCGCGACGGGAGATCGTGACCGGGGCCCCCCGAGCGCAAGCGGGATGCCACCGCGCGCCGGGTCGGGGCGGGCGGGAACGGGGGTGGGGTCGTCGCGCAGGGGGCGGGGTGGTGCAGGTCCGCCGCCGCGTCGGGGCGACGGCGCGCCGACGGCGCTACGGGCGGGGCGTTGGCGCGGAGCGGAGCCGGGCGGCGAGGAAGAGGACGACGGCGAGGTTGCCGGCGGCGATGGCGGCGCGCAGCGGCGTGGGGTGGCGCCAGAGCTCGAGCAGCTCGAACGGCACGTAGACCCCCCCGCTCAGCGCACCGAGCCAGCAGGCCCAGCGCCGGTCGCCCCAGAGCCCGTACGCCTCGAGCCATCGGAGCGCGGCGTAGCCCAGGGCCGCGAGCGCCACCAGCCAGAGATCGAGGCGGTCGGTGTGGCCGGCCAGCCGGATGAAGGCGCGGCCCACCGCGCCCGCCGGGTCGAGATGGAGGTGCCGCAGTTCCAGCAACCCGAACGCGCCGAGGAGGACCACCACCCCTTTGGCCGCCTCGAAGAGCGCGATGCCGCGGGTCTCGAGCCGCCGGGTGCCGGGCCGCACCCGCTCACTCCGCCGGCTCGGTGCGCAGGCGGTACACCGGCCCCGCGGCGCCGAAGCGGAACTTGTACTCCTTTCCGCCGAGGAGGTGCACCCAGAGCCGTACCGTGCGGCCGTCGGGGGTCCACTCGACGGCGAGGATGGGCGGGAAGTACGCCTCGCCGTCGCGCACGGGGCGGGTGCCGGCGGGGAAGGCGCGGTCGAAGGTGAGGGTGAACTCGACGTCGCCCGACGGCGCGTCGCGGGTGCCGTCGGGGAAGGTGGCGGCGACGATATGCGCCGGTCCCTGCGCGGCGAGCGGGGCGGCGGCGAGGCAGCCGAGGAGGACGAGGGTGCGGAGCATCGGATCAGTGCCCGTGACCGGCCATCGCCGCACCGCGCGCCAGCGCCTCGTGGTGCACCGCGTGGTGGGCGCCGAGCGTCATCGCGCCGATGAAGCCCAGGCCGCGGATCCGCGCCACCGCGCGCGGGTCACCGGCGTCCGCGACCCGCACGGTCATCCGCACGCCGCCCGGCACGTCCACCACATCGGCCCGGTAGCCGAGCGCGACGAGCTCGGGTGCGTGCGCGTGGGTCATCCGCCGGATCGCCTCGGCGGTGCGCCCGGCGCCGGTGACGGTCATCTCGAGCCCCCCCTCGACCGGACGCTGGGTCACCTCGCTCCGGAGGGTGACGTCGTCCATGTCGATCAGGTGCTGCCGCAGGCGCTCAAGGTCCACCTGCGACCAGTCGGTGGCGGGATCGGCGTCGAGCCGCGCCACGACCTCGGCGATGGCGGCGTACGCGGCCTGTCCCGACTGCGCGGCGGGAGCGGGGGCGCCGTGGTCCATCCCGGGGGTGTGGGCGTGGGTCTGCGCGGCGAGGGGGAGCGCGACGAAGAGCAGGAGCGCGCCGCAGAGCGAGAGTCGTGGCATTGGGCGATGTCCGGCGAAGGGACGAGGAACGGATCTGGGGAATCTAGCGGCGCGGCGCCTCCGCGTATGCGCACGGCACCGCGCTCGGAGAGAGCCCCGGCGCGGTCCCGGTCGTTCAGCGCTCGAGGTCGCGGAGCGCCTCGCTCACGGCGGCGCTCCGATGGCCGTGACCGGAGGTGTCGAGGAGGGCGTACGCGCGGTGGAGCAGCGCCTTGGCCTCTTCGCGGCGGCCGGCGCGCGCCTGCAGGGCCGCGTAGCGCTGGCAGACATCGGCCTCGAGCGGGGGGGGCGCGGCGAAGGTGCGGCAGAGCGCCAGCGCTTCCTCGAAGAACTGGCAGGCGTGGTCCGTTTCCTCTCCCGGCGCGCGGCAGCGCACGCCGCCCAGCCGGGTATAGATGTCGATGAGGGGGGACCAGGGCCCGTGGTCGAGCGCCACCTGCTCGGCGCGGCGGAGCTCTTCCTCGGCGCCGCGCGGGCGCCCACGCGCCACTGCCCCCAGGTGAGCGGCACGTCCTCCCCGCCCCACTGCCGCTTGAAGGCGTGCGTGGCGCTCCCGGGGGTGCAGCGCCCGAAGTCGAACACCGATGCGCCGCGCCGGATGGCCTCCTGCATCATCGTCCAGTACAGCAGCATGTTGGGCGCCGCCCGGCTCGCCGCGCGGAGCGCGCTGGCCCAGGTGATCTCGCAGGTGTCCCGCCAGCAGAATCCGCACCCCCCGCGACCGGCTCGGCGCCCCGGTACACGGCGACGAACACCACCTGGGGTGCCAGGTGCCGCGCGATGGCATCGAACCACGTGGCCGGGAGCACCGGGGTGCCGAGCGCGCGCATGTGGCGCGCGAACACCTCGTAGAACGCCTCGCGCTCCGCGGGTCCGGTGCGCGCCTCGAGCCCTTCCTTCTGCGGGCGGCGCACCTGGCTGCGGAGCTTGGGCGGGAAGCCGCGCCAGAGCGCCTCCGCATCCGGCGGCAGCGGCAGCACGTGGGTGATCTTGCGCCGCGACACGACGAGACCTGGGGGTGAGGCCCCGCGGGTGCGGAGCTCCAGGAGCCGTACGGCGCGCGCGCGCGCCTCCGCCACCGCCGTCTCCGCCAGGAGGATGCGCGCCTCGGGGGCGCCGAGCGGCCCGCCGGCGTTGAGGAACGGCATCGAGACGAGATAGCGCCCGAACAGGAGGCTGCGCACCGCCACCGCGGGGAGGAGCCCGGCCACCCGGCCGTCCGCCGCCCGCGCCACCCACGCCAGCGGCTCGTGGCCCAGCGATCCCGCCATCACCTCGCGCCAGCCGGCGAGGTGGCAGAAGGTCCCGTCGGCATCGGCGGCCACGGCGGCGTCCCACGCCGCGTCCTCCCCCGTCCACCGTTCCACGGTCAGCACAGCGTCGCCACGCTTTCGGCCATCGTGGTGAAACGGAACTCGCGGAGGAGCCGCGCAAGCCGTGCCTGGGTGCCGGCCAGCCCGGTGTAATGCCGCAGCCGCGTGAGCCACGACACCGGGAGCCGCGGCTGGCCGGGGTCGAGCTCCCACGGGTGGATGTAGAACGTCCCCGGGACGCCGCGCCGCTCGCAGGCGCGGAGCGCCGCGCGGGTGAGCGCGTAGGGAAGCACGCGGAAGTACGCCCCCCCGCCCGCGGGGAGTCGCCACCCCCCGAGCGAGAGCGTGGCGGGCGGGAGCTCCGCGAGCCGCCCCGCCGCGCGGGTGAGCCAGTAGGGATCCGCCGGGGCGTCCGGATAGCCATAGGCGCCCCCGGGCCGGCGCACGGGGAAGAGGCTCGAGTCGTACGTGTACCCTTCCTCGATGAGCACGTCGAGCGCCCATTCGCGTCCGGGCACGATGGAATAGCTGGGCGCGCGGAACCCCCGCACCGGCGCGCCGCCCAGCTGCTCCAGCGCCTCGCGCGTGCGGCGCACCGACGCACGGAAAGCGGCCGCGTCGGTGTCGGTGATGCGGCGGTGGTCGTAGCCGTGCGAGGCGAGCTCGTGCCCCGCCGCCGCGATGGCGCGGACCAGCGCCGGCTGGCGCTCCGCCACCCAGCCCAGGACGAAGAAGGTGCCGCGGGCGTCGGCGGCCGCGAGGAGGTCCAGGAGCGCGTGCACGCTCGCCGCGACGCGGGAGGGGTGCGCCTCCCACGCGGCGCGGTCGACCACGCGCTCCAGCGCCGAGACCTGGAAGTACTCCTCCACGTCCACGGTGAAGTGGTGCCGCACCCCGGCCGCGGGCGCGGCGACCTCCCCGTCAGCGGGCGCCGGCCTCGACGGTGCGCGCGGCGGCGTGGTCGGTGGCGGGAGCGGCGGCCGCGAGGAGCGCGGCGAGCGCCCCGACGCAGCGGGCGATGCGGGCATACACCTCCTCATAGACCTCGGGGGGCCGGTCGATCGGGTCCACGACGTACCGGGTGGCGATCGGCGCGGGGTCGAGGTCGCCGAGCAGCACGATCGCGTCGTCGCGGCACCCGAGGTCGCGCCGCAGGATCCGCCGCTGGATCGGGTCCATCACGATCACGAGGTCGGCGGCGGGGAAGGCGCCGGGCGCCACCACCACGGCGCGGTGTTCGTCGAGGGCCACGTCGTAGCGCCGCGCCGCGGCCACCGCCGCCGCGGGCGAGCGCCGGCCGGGACCGGTGAGCCCGCCCGAGTGCACCGAGATCCCGAGCGGGAGGAGCGCCCGGGCCAGCAGCGCCGCCGCGAAGGGGCTGCGGCAGATGTTCCCGCTGCACATCACCAGCACCGCGCGCGGCCGCGGCATCCGCCGCAGCCGCCGCACCAGCCGCCACCGGCGCCAGGGATGGAGCGCCCGGTCGACCAGGAGGCGCCCGCGATGCAGCCGGTCGGCCACGCGATGGAGGAAAGGCGGCGAGGACGCGGGCACGCGGGCGGTCTCAGGGACGGCGGCGGAAGGGGAGGAACGCGCCCGGCAGGTCCATCGCCACGCAGAGCAGGCGCGAAGGGCCGAAGGCGGCGTCGGTGGGCGTGAACATCCACTGCACCTCGTGAGCGGGGTCGCGGCCCGGCACCGCGAGCGGCAGCGTGAGGGTGCGGGGCCCGGCGCGCGCCGCCTCGAGCGCCACCGAGAGCCCCGGCCCCGCCAGCCACTCACGGATGGACCGGCCGTGCAGCGCCGTCGGCGCGTCCACGAGCAGGAGATCGGCGGCCGCCGCGTTGGCCGCGATCACCGTGCCGTCGGCGGCGAGGAGCAGCACCGGGAGCGGGAGCATCTCGAAGACCCGCGCAAAGAGCTCCTCCCCCCGCTCGCTGCCGAGGGGAGCGCGCACCGTCTGGAGCGCTTCGCCGCGGGTCTGGGGCGCGTCGCGGATGAGGAGCAGCAGGTGCCGGTCGGCGGCGCGGCACGCCTCGACCTCGAGCACCGCCCCCTTCCGTTCGGCGGCACGGGTCGCCAGGCGCACCGTGCGCGCCGTGCCATCCACCTGCACCGACGCGAACGCCGCCTCGACCGGCGCGCGGCGGAGCGCCGGGAAGGCGCGCCAGACCTCCGTGCCGATCACGTCCCCCTCACCGCACCCGGTCAGCCGGACGGCCGAGGGACTCCACGCCGCCACCCGCCAATCGGGGGTGACCGCCACGACGCCGGCCTCGAGCCCCTCGGAGAAGTCCCAGGTGACCATACCCCCTCCCTACCGCAAGAAGATTGCCGGGCGGGTGCGGCGGAACGCGGCACGGGGGGCCGGGCGCTGTGGCGGCAACGCGACAGGAACAGGGGAGGTGCGACAGGGGGGCGCTCGAGACGCTCAAGACGCTCAAGACGCTCGAGACGCTCAAGACGCTCAAGGCGCTCAAGGCGCTCAAGGCGATCGGAGGGGAAGAACGGCGAAGACGCTCCGGGACTTCCTGGAGCGTCTTACGCGTCTCGAGCGTCTGTCACCTGCGAAGTGGCTAGGGAGGGAATCGAACCCCCGACACGGGGATTTTCAGTCCCCTGCTCTACCAACTGAGCTACCTAGCCTCGGAAGGGCGGGAATAATAGATGAGCGGGGCCGGGCCGGCAAGGCGGCGGCAGGAACCTCC
>DASTRQ010000213.1:0-26827 GCA_035761145.1 Gemmatimonadales bacterium | reverse complement strand
CGCGATCCGGTGAAGGTGACGGCGGCCGGGGGCCGCTGGCGGGCCCCCCGCGCACCCATTAAGGTATCACCTCCCCGCCCGGAGCGACCGTGCCGCGCGTCGAGGTGACCGTCACCTATCTGGAGCTCACCGACCCCGCGCAGGTACGGCCCGCCGCGGGGGTGGCCGAGCTCGACCTCCGGCTCGTCTTTCCCCCCGTCCCCTCCTTCAACCGCTGGTGCTACGAGACCATCGGCCGGGACTGGCACTGGCGCGACCGCCTGCGCTGGAGCGATGACGACTGGGCGCGGCATCTTGCCCGTCCCGGCGTGCGGACCTGGGAGATCCTCCATCGCGGCGTGCGCGCGGGGTACGCGGAGCTCGCCACCGACCTCGAGCAGAGCACCGAGATCGTCTACTTCGGCCTCCTTCCCGGCCGCACCGGCAAGGGGCTCGGCGGCGCCGCCCTGACCCGCGCCATCGAGCTGGCGTGGGGCCTGCCCAGCCGCCGTATCTGGCTCAACACCTGCACCCTCGACTCCCCCTACGCCATCGCCAACTACGAGGCCCGCGGCTTCCGCCGGTTCAAGGTCGTCACCGAGACGCGCGAGCTTCCCGACGCGCCCGGACCCGCGGCGTAACCTTTCGACCCCGCCCCCCGTCATACCGGAGTCCTCCTTCCCGTCAGGAGCCTGATGCGCGCCCTCCGAATCCTCGGCTACACCCTCGCCGGCCTCGTCGGCCTCCTCGTCGTGGCGCTCGCCGTGATCTACGCCCTGAGCGCGCGGCGGATGGGCCGGTCGTACGCCGCCGTGCGCGGCCACGCCGTCGCGGTGCCCACCGACCCCGCGGCCGTCCTCCGCGGCGAGAAGGTCGCCACCGTGCGCGGCTGCACCAACTGCCACACCGCCGACGCCGGCGGGGGCGTGTTCATCGACGTCCCTCCCGTGGCCCAGCTCCACGCCGCCAACCTCACCACGGGCCGGGGCGGGGTGGCCGCGCGGTACGCGGAACCCGAGGACTGGGAGCGCGCCATCCGGCAGGGGGTCGCTCCCGACGGGCGCGCGCTCCTCTTCATGCCGGCGCAGGAGTTCTACCCGATGAGCGACGCCGACCTGGGCGACCTCATCGCCTGGCTCAAGGCCCTCCCCCCGGTGGATCGCGAGTTCGGTCCGCAGCGGGTCGGTCCCATCGGCCGGGTGCTCCTCCTCACCGGGAAGGTGCCCCTCCTCCCCGCCGAGCTTGTGGACCACGAGGCCCCGCGCCCCGCCCCGGTCGCCCCCGGCGTGAGCGTGGACTACGGCCGCTACCTCGCCACCAACTGCACGGGATGCCACGGCGAGGGGTTCGCCGGCGGTCGGATCCCCGGCGCGCCCCCCGAGATGCAGGTCCCCCTCAACCTGACGCCCGACAGCGCCACCGGACTCGGCCGCTGGACCCAGGCCGACTTCGACCGCGCCCTCCGCACCGGCGTCCGCCCCGACGGCCGGCGGCTCGGCAAGGATATGCCGGTCGCGGCGTTCGCCCACTTCACCGATGACGAGGTGGCCGCCCTCTGGCTCTACCTCCGGTCCCTCCCCGTCCGCCCCTTCGGGTCCCGATGAACGCCGAGCTCGTGGTCCTCCGCTTCGTCCACATCCTCGCCGGCGCCCTCTGGTTCGGCGGCGCGGCGATGATCCTCTTCTTCCTGATGCCCGCCGCCCGCGACCTCGGCCCCGCCGGTGGCGAGCTGATGCGCTACCTCACCCGCACCCGGAGCCTGCCGCGCTGGATGCTGACGATGACCCTGCTCACCGTGGTGAGCGGTCTCGGCCTCTTCTACCGGGTGAGCGGGGGGTTCGACGCCGCCTGGATGGGGTCGCGCGCCGGCATGACGTTCAGCGTCGGCGGCGCGCTCGGCATCCTCACGGCGGTCGTCGGCCTCCTGGTGAACAGCCCCACCGCCAAGCGGCTCGGCGCGCTGGGGGCCGAGATCGCCCGGGGCGGCCAGGGGCCCACCCCCGCGCAGGGCGTGGAGCTCGCGCGACTGCAGACGCGCCTGCGGGTCGCGTCCCTGGCCGGCGTCGGGATGCTCGGCGTCGCCGTCGCGGCGATGGCGGTGGCGCGCTACCTCTAGCCGACCCGGACGCGCACGACCCTCCGGCGCCGCCAGGCACCGGAGGGTCGTTTCGTCGCGTCCGCCGCTCAGTCGCGCGCGATCGAGAGCGGGCCGTTCACCGTCGTGGCGTGGATGGTGGCGCCGCCACGCCCCAGTGTGGTGCGGAGGTTCCGGCCCAGCCCCGGGCCCAGCCGCCCCTGCACCGTGATCGGGATCTCGCTCTCGAAGGGGCCGTTGCGCGTTCCCGTCTCGAGCACGGCGTTGTACCCCTCCGGCACCTCGATCGTGAGGGGGCCGTTGACCGTCTCCGCATCGAGGCCGGTGCCCTCCCACGCGGCGCCGCTCAGGCGGACGTGGAGCGGGCCGTTCTGCAGCCGCGCCCGCACGTCCCCGCCGAGGTCGTCCAGGGTCACCGGCCCGTTGGTGGTCTCGAGGCGGAGCGTGCCGCGCACGCCGCTCACCTCGACCGGCCCGTTCGTGGCGCTCACGTTCACCGCGAAGCGTCGCGGCACCTGGACCACGAGCATCACCGACCATCCCTCGCCGTGCGAGGTGTGCGGCCCGTCGGCCGTCAGGGTCCCCTGCGCCAGCCGCACCTCGATCTCACGCGCCAGCGCCGCCGCGGCATCCACGGTCCGCGCCCAGGTGGCGATCCGCGCCGAGACCGCCACGCTGTCGCGATCCCACCCCTCGATGCGCGCCCCCCCGTTGGCGCCCGGATCCACGTCCAGCGCCGTCACCCCCCTGGCGCCGAGCGCACGGACCTCGCAGAAGTGCTCGCGGTCGCGATCGCCGTGGTCGGCGCAGTCGGCCTGCCACTCCTCGTTGGTCGGGGCGGCGTGGCGGTGCGCGTGACGCTGGGCGACCACCGGCACCGCCGTGACCGCAAGAAGGGGGAGGGCCAGCAGGGCCGCGGAAAGGTGTCGGCGCGACATCGGGGACTCCTGGATCGGTAAAGGGAGGTGCCGGACTACCCCCACTGGGACGGTCCCCGCCCCCGAAAGGTTGCGTTCGAATGCCACCCTCGGCGCTCGAAGGGTGATGGTCCGAGGGGGTTCGGACGTCACCTTGGGTGTCATGAGCCCCACGCTGGTCACCCTCATCGAGTTCTACCGCCACGCGGTCGAGGCCGCGGTGGCCGTGGCCGCCCCGCCGGGGGCACCCCCCTGCCCCCCGGGACAGGCCATCCTCTGGGCCGACGCCGGCGAACTCGAAGGTTGGCTCTCGGAGGGGCAGGCCACCGAGATCCGCCGCCTTGCCGCGCGGCTCCGGTTCTATGAGGAACGGGCGGGGGGTCTGGGGTCGAGGGTCTAGGGTCGAGGGTAGAGCACCCCGGGGCTCGGACCCTCCACTTCCCGCCCCGCCGCTACATTCCAAGCATGCCTGATACCGCACTCGTCACCGGCGCCACCGAGGGGATCGGTCGCGCCATCGCCTTTGCGCTCGGCCGGGCGGGGTGGCAGGTGGGCGTCTGCGCCCGCACCGCCCCCAAGCTCGAGTCCCTCCTCGCGGAGCTCGCCGCGGCCGGCATCCGTGCCGCCGGGCGGCCCTGCGACGTGGCCGACCCCGCCCAGGTGGAAGCGCTCGTCGCCCACGTCACGACCGCCCTGGGCCCGGTGGACGTGCTGGTGAACAACGCCGGCGTCGCCGTCCTCAAGCCTTTCGCCGAGCTTTCGCTCGCCGAGTGGGATGCGATGATGGCCACCAACGTGCGTTCGCTCTACGTCGTGACGCGGGCCGTCCTCCCCGGGATGCGCGAACGCCGGCGGGGCGCGGTGGTGAACATCAGCAGCCTCTCGGGCAAGCGCGGCTTCGCCGGCGGCACCGCCTACGCCGCCAGCAAGCACGCGGTGATGGGGTTCTCCGAGTCGCTGATGCTCGAGGTGCGGCGCGACGGGGTGCGGGTCATCACCATCTGCCCCGGCTCCGTGGACACCAAGATCATCCACGAGCAGACCGTCTTCGAGCGCGAGGCCGCCCGCATCCTGCAGCCCGAGGACGTGGCGGAGGTGGTGCTCACGGCGCTCCGCCTCCCCGCGCGCGCCACCCTCTCCGAGCTCGAGATCCGGCCCGCCAATCCGTGACGCCCTCGTGAACATCGACCGCTGCATCTGCACCGGGCTCACCTTCGCCGAGGTGCGCGCCCGCGCCGCCGAGCGCGGGTGGGACCTCGACGCGGTGCGGCGGGAGCTGGGCGCCGGAGGCCAGTGCGGCCTCTGCCGCCCCTACCTGCGGCGGAGCCTCGCCACCGGCGAGACCCGCTTCCACGAGATCCTCACCGAACCGCGGGACGGCTGACCCGGCATGGTCTCGCCCGCGCCCGCCCCCGACGAGGACCGCCCGCACCTGGGCCAGCGGATCATCTCCCCCGCGGGGCTCGCGGTGGCGGCCGTGGCGTTGGGGTGGTGGGGGATGGCGCTGGCGCGGCAGGAACGCGTCGAGGCGGTGCTGGCGACCGGCGTGGCCTCGGTGCTCGCGGCCCTCGCCATCTGGCGCGGGCGGGTGCTGGCCCGGCGCCGGAGCGCCTCGTTGCGCGCCGCGCTCGCCGCCGCCGCCGGGCGCAACCGGGAGCTCGAGGCGCTCCGCCACCTGGCCCAGGCGCTCCTCTCCGGGCGCAACCTCCCCGAGCTCCTCACCGAGGTCTGCCGCTCCGCCGCGGACCTGCTCGAGGGGGAGTCGGCCTCGATCGGCCTCGTGGTCGAGGAGGGGCGCTTCCTGAAGATCGTCGCCGGGATCGGCGCCCTCGAGCACGCCGTGGGGCGGCTCCTCCCCTCCGACGGCTCGCTCGGCGGCTGGGTCGTCACCCACGACGAGCCCGTCGTGGTGGACGACATGGCGGCCGACCCGCGCAACTTCGTCTTCCCCGACACCCCCAGGGGGCTCCGCGCCGCCGTGATGACCCCGCTCCGCAGCGGCGGCCTCGTCATCGGCACCGTGGCGGTGTACGACCGCACCGGCGGTCGCCGCTTCGACCACGCCCAGCTGGCCCTGCTCCAGACCCTGGCCGACCAGGCCGCCATCGGCCTCGACCGCGCGCACATGCTCGAGGAGAGCCGGCAGAGCGCCCAGGAGCTCGCCCGCAAGAACCTCGAGCTGCAGCGCGCCACCCGGCTCAAGAACGAGTTCCTCGCCAACGTCTCGCACGAGCTGCGCACGCCGCTCAACGCGATCATCGGCTTCTCCGAGCTCCTCCTCACCGGCGACCTCGGCGAGCTCCCCCCCGCGCACCGCGAGTTCCTCGAGTCCATCCACCGCAACGGCAAGCACCTGCTGCGCCTCATCAACTCGGTGCTCGACCTCTCGCGCGTGGACGCGGGGCGGATGACGCTCGACCTCGCCGAGACCGACCTCCGCGAGGCCATCCGCGGCGCCGTGGCCGACACCGAGAGCCTCCGCCGCTCGCGCGGGCAGACGGTGCGCTACGAGCTCCCGGACGCGCCGCTCGTCGCCCTGGCCGACGCGGTGCGCGTGCGCCAGGTGCTCTTCAACCTCCTCAGCAACGCCTCGAAGTTCACCCCCGAAGGGGGGGAGATCGTCCTCCGCGCGCTGGCCACCCAGACCCCGCTCCCCGTGCCGGCGGACCGCTCGGGCGAACGCCCCGCGCTCCAGAACCGCGAGGCCATCTGGGTCGCGGTGAGCGACACCGGCATCGGCATCCGCGCCGAGGACATGCCCAAGCTCTTCATCGAGTTCAGCCAGGTGGACGCCTCCGCCAGCCGGCGCGTCCAGGGGAGCGGCCTGGGCCTCGCGCTCAGCAAGCGCCTGGTGGAGCTCCACGGCGGGCAGATCGGCGCCGAGTCGGTCTTCGGCACCGGCAGCACCTTCTGGTTCATCCTCCCGGTGGACGGCCCCATCCGCCGCGCCACCGCCGCCCCCGGGGCCGCGAGCGCCGCCGAGGCGCGCTGAACCGGCCACGCCGTTCCACCTCCTCGCCTGCCGACCTTCCTCCCCTCCTACCTTCCTCCCCTCCTACCTCCCGATCCCCTGGATCGCCTGATACTCCCCGGTCGGCAGGGCCGCCCGCGCGGCGTCCCCTCGCACGTACCGGGCGGCCGCGAGGATCACGAGCCCGCCGGCGCCCGCCACCACCGGCAGGAGCAGCACCGCCCGGTCGATCCCGAACTTGTCCGAGAGGGTGCCGATGAGGGGGAAGGCGATGGCGTCCCCGGCCAGGTGGATGAAGAGCAGGTAGGCGCCCACGACCGTGGCGCCGATCCGCGCCGGCACGACGTCGAAGATCACCGCCGAGAGCGGGCCGTTGTACCAGGTGAGGAAGAAGAACGCCGCGCTGAAGAGCGGCACGAAGAGGGCGGGGTCGCGCACGGTGAGGGTCCAGAACGCGAGCGGCCCGCCGATCAGGAGCCCCGCCGCGGTCGTGATCACCCGCGAGGCGTCGGTGTAGCGCCGCAGCCAGTCGGCGATCAGTCCGCCGGCGAGGGTGCCGAGCGTCCCCACCACGAGCCCCGCGGCGCCGAGCCGCTTGGCCGCTTCCGCCGCGGTCCAGCCGAGCTCCCGGGTCGCGAAGGTGGGGCCCCATCCCACCAGGCCGTTGAGCCCGAAGGAGATCATCGCCCCCGCGAGGAAGACGTACACCAGCGTGCGGGTGCGGAACACCACCCGCCCCGCCCCCACCAGTTCCTGCAGCGCGTCCTCCATCGGCCCGGTGACCTGCGGGCCGAAGGGGGTGTCAGCGATCCGCTGGCGCCGGATCTGCAGCAGCCACCAGGCGATGTTGAGCGCGAGCCCCACCGCGATCGCCGTGGCGAAGACGGCGGCGTCCACCTGCGAGCTGGCGCCGTAATGCCGGTCGGCCCACCAGGCGGCAAAGCCCCCCATCACGGCCAGGAGGAGGAGCGGGTGGAACTGCCGCACCACCTTGGCGAGCCCCACCTCGAAGCGCTTGAGGAGCCGCCACACCCGCAGCGGCCCCGAGGGGCGGCCGGGGTCCTGCAGCCGGCCGGCGAGGAGCGCCAGCAGGAAGCCGGGGATCCCCACCGCCATGAACGCCACCCGCCAGCCGTAGAGCGCCTCGAGCTGGCCGCCGAGCCAGATGCCGAGCACGCCGCCGAGCGAGATGCCGGCGGAGAGGATCCCCATCGCGAAGGCGCGCCGCTCGCCGGCGAAATACTCCGCCACGAGCGCCGTGGAGGCCGGGCCGAACGCGGCCTCGCCGATCCCCACCGCCGCGCGGCACACGAAGAGCTGGGTGTAGCTCCGCACCAGGCCCGCGAGCGAGGTGAAGGCGCTCCACACGCCCACCCCCACGGCGATCACCGCGCGGCGCGAGCGCAGGTCGCTCAGCACGCCGAAGGGGAGCGCCGCCACCGAGAAGACCAGGATGTACGCGCTCCCGAGCCAGCCGAGCTGGGTGTCGCTCAGCCCCAGGTCGCGCTTGATCGGCTCGAACAGCGCGAAGATGACGTTGCGGTCGAGGTAGTTGAGGATGTTGATGGCCGCCAGCAGCCCGAGGGCGTACCAGCGGTACCAGCCCCCGGGCCTACTCGCCACGCGCCGTCTCGTGCGAGGCCTCGGCCCGCTCGTCGCGGAAGGCGAGCGCCGCGCGGTATTCGGCCACCAGCCGGTCCAGCATCGCCTCCCGCTTGCCGTAGAGCCGCTTGAGCGGCCGCCGGGCGTGCCGCGCCAGCGCGTAGTGCGTGAGCAGCGGCAGCGTCAGGGTGTTGTCGCCGTACACCACCACCGTGTCGGGGAGCATGTCGGGGTCGATCTTCCCCCAGCTCACCGCCTCGTTGGGCGTCGCGCCCGAGAGCCCGCCGGTGTCGGGGCGCGCGTCGGTCATCTGCAGGAAGTAGTCGTGCCCCCGCTCGTCGATGCCCAGCACCTCCTGGATCTGCGGCTCGGTCTGCAGCAGGAAGTTCTTGGGGCTCCCGCCCCCCACGATGAACGCGGCGCTCTTCCCGCCGGTGCGCTTGGCCTCGAGCACGATGCTCGCCGTCTCGTTCACGTCGGCGCTCACGTCGAAGCGGAGCCGGGAGCCCGCCAGCGCCTGCTCCGCCACGTTCATCCCGATGGAGCTGTCGCCCGGGCTGCTGGTGTAGATGGGCACCTCGAACTCGTGCGCCGCCGCCAGCACCGAGCGCCGCGTGCTCCCGAGCGCGCGCTCCCGCTCCCGCAGGTAGCCGCCCAGGAGGTAGTGGTACTCCGCCGAGCTCATCGGGCGCTGGAACTCCGGCCGCGCCGAGACCTCGCGCACGAATGCGTCGGTGCTGAGCAGCACCGAGTAGTCGAAGAAGATGTCGTAGATCCGCACCACGCCGTGCTCGCGCAGCTCCACGTCGTCGGCGTCGTGGCGGCCGCGGTGCAGCGCCAGCCCCAGCCCGAAGTGCGCGTCGTGGTACAGGTTGGCCCCGGTGCTGATGATCCAGTCCACGAACCCCGCCTCCATCAGCGGGATCAGGCTGCTCATCCCCACCCCCGCCGGCGTCATCGCGCCGGTGAGGCTCATCCCCACCGTCACCTCGGGCGCCAGCATCCGCTCGGTGAAGAGCCGGCACCCCTCGCGGAGCCGGCCGGCGTTGTAGGCCAGGAACGCGGAATCGATCAGGTCCGCGGCGGTCTCCGCGCCGGTGATCGCCGTGGGCTCGATGCGCTGGCCGCGCAGGTAGTGTCGGGAGGGACGGTCGCTCACAGCTGCACCTCGGGATGCTCGGCGGTCTTGCGCTCGCGCGCGGAGAGGATGTGCCGCACGCACTCGTGCGGGTCGTCGGTCACGAACAGCAGGTCCAGGTCGTGCGGGGAGACCTTCCCCTGCGCCAGGACCGTGCGCTCGATCCAGCCCGTGAGCCCCGACCAGTAGTCGCGGCCGAAGAGCACCACCGGGAAGTGCTTCACCTTCCCGGTCTGGATGAGCGTCAGCGCCTCGAACATCTCGTCGAGCGTCCCGAAGCCCCCCGGGAACACCACGAACGCCGTCGAGTACTTGATGAACATCGTCTTCCGCACGAAGAAGTACCGGAACTCGACCCCCCGGTCCACGTGCGGGTTGAGCCCCTGCTCGAACGGCAGCTCGATGTTGAGCCCGATCGAGAGCGCGCCCCCCTCCTTGGCCCCCTGGTTCCCCGCCGCCATGATCCCCGGCCCGCCGCCGGTGATGATGGCGAAGTCCTGCTCCGCCAGGAGCCGCGCCACCTCCACCGCCTTGGCATACATCGGGTCGTCCGCCGGCGTGCGCGCCGACCCGAAGATCGTCACCGCGTGGGTCACGTCGGCCAGCGCGTCGAACCCTTCCACGAACTCCCCCATGATCCGCAGCACGCGCCACGGGTCGGAATGCTTCAGCGCGTCGGGACGCTCGAGCGGGACGGAGAGCAGCGCCTCGTCCTCGGTGGGCCGGGCCGGGACGCCGTGCGGGCCGCTGCGGCGGGAGGGCTTGGTCATGGGGGGTGGAATATACCGCCCATCGCGGGGGGCCGGAGGGGCGCGGGACCCGGTTGCGCGCGGTCCGGTCGGACCGTAGCGTTGCGGGGATGCGCCTCCCCCGCACCGGGCTGCCCCTGGCCTGCGCGCTCGTCGCCGCCGCCTGCCGCCCCACCCCCGCCCCCGTCGCGGCCCGACCGCCGGTCGACTCGGTCCCGCTCCCGGCCCTCCCCGACAGCTCCCCGCGCTGGGACTGGGTCGGCTTCGCCTACGACACCGACACCATCCCCGCCGGGGTCCTCGACCAGTTCCCCGCCGACACGCTCGGCTTCATCCGCGCCGTGGTCTTCGGGCGCCACGGCCGCATCTTCGCCGACGAGGCGCTCGACTGGTTCCTCGAGGACCAGGACTGGTACCGGCCCGATACCCTCTTCACCAACGCCCGGCTCAACGACACCGAGCGCTACAATCTGGACCTGATCCGCCTGACCGAGGCCGCCCGGCACGAGCACGTGCAGCCCGGCGATCTCCGCTACTGGCAGTCCACCCTGTTCACCCCGGAGCGCCTGGGGCCCCACGGCGCCGTGGACTGGCGTGTGCTCGTGGCGGAGGTCGAGGCCATCCACGGCAGGACCTTCCCCGACGACGCGTGGCTGCAGCGCTACTTCGACGAGCGCTACTGGTACCACCCCGACAGCGCCTACGCCGACACCGTGCTCACGCCGCTCGAGCGCCAGAACCTGGCCACGATCCGGGCCCAGGCCGAGGCCGCCGAGGGGGGCGGGGTGCAGGTCGGGGACCTCGCCGCCTTCAGCGACCGAGTGCTCCGGCCCGCCCAGCTGCGCGATGCGACGCTCCGGACCCTCCGGCTGCTGCGCGAGGAGATCCGCATCCGCCGCGGCGCTCCGAGCCCCCACCCCGGGATCGCGCAGCTGTTCGAGATGGATGGCATCTATCATCCCCGCCCCGATTGGGACGATTCCCTGCTCACCGAGACCGACCGCGCCAATCTCGCCGTCATCCGCACGGCCGAGACCGATCGCCGCGCCCGCCTGCTCGCCGCCGGTCTCGACCCTAACACGCTGAACAGCGAGTTCATGTTCGCCGAGGATGCCGACCGCTGGCGCTGGAGCATCCTCGCCGCGCATGGCGCGCCCTTGGAGGATTCCCTCGCCCGCCGCTGGGCCGATTCCCTCCCCGGCTATCACCCCGACTCCACCTACTCCGACGCGCGCCTGAATGAGTCCGAACGGCGGGCCGTCGTTGCGCTGGCCGGGTTCGTGAAGGAAGCGCTGAGCGAGGACACGGAGGTCGAGGGGTGATGAGCCCCCACGGTCCCGCGTGACGGGACGTGATATCTTGCACGGCATGGACGCCGCCCCCTCCACGGGCTCCTGGGCCCGCCTCACCCTGACCCTCGCGGGGCGCGCGCTCGTCCGCCCGCGCCTCGCCCTGGCGCTCGTCGCCGCGGCCTGGGCCTTCCGCCGCCGGGGGTGGTGGCACACCCCCCCGTTCCTCCCCCTCCCCGACCGCGCCTACCTCCGCTGGCGGATGTACACCGCCTACGGTGATGAGGATGCCGTCCCCCCCGCCCGCGACGTCGAACGCTTCGCCCGCTGGCGGCGCCAGCTTCTCCAACTCGGCCACTGAACCGTGCCCGGCCCCGACCCGCGCCCGCACGTCGTCATCATCGGCGGCGGCTTCGCCGGGCTCTACTGCGCCAAGGCCCTCCGCAGCGCCCCCGTCCGCATCACCCTGATCGACCGGCACAACCACCACCTGTTCCAGCCGATGCTGTACCAGGTGGCCACCGCGGCCCTTTCACCGAGCGACATCGCGAGCCCCATCCGCTCGATCCTCCGCGGCCAGCGCAACACCGAGGTGATCCTCGCGGAGGCCGATCGGGTGGATGCCGGGGCGAAGCAGGTCCGCCTCAAGGATGGTAGTAGTCTTTTGTACGACTACCTAATCCTCGCAACCGGCGCCCGGCACTCCTACTTCGGCAAGGACGAATGGGAACGCCTCGCCCCGGGGCTCAAGAGCCTCGAGGACGCCGAGGAGATCCGCCGCCGGATCCTGCTGGCCTTCGAGCGCGCCGAGCGCGAGCCCGACCCGGTCAAGCGCCAGGCGCATCTCACCTTCGTGGTGGTGGGGGGTGGTCCCACCGGGGTCGAGGTCGCCGGCGCCCTCGCCGAGATCCGGAACTTCGCCCTCCTGCGCGACTTCCGGCACATCGACCCGCGCGAGGCATCGGTGGTGCTCCTCGAGGGGGGGCCGCGCATCCTGGGGAGCTACCCCCCCGAGCTGAGCGAGAAGGCCAAGCGCTCACTGCGTCGGCTCGATGTCACCGTGCACGAGCAGACCTTCGTCACCGAGATCCGGGAGGACGCGGTGGTGGCCGGTGGGTGGACCATCCCGACCCGCACCGTGGTCTGGGCCGCCGGCAACGCCGCGAGTCCCCTCCTCAAGAGCCTCGGCACCCCGCTCGACCGCCAGGGACGCGCCGTCGTCGAGGCCGATTGCACCATCCCCGGTCATCGCGAGGTCTTCGTCCTCGGCGACGCCGCCGCGTTCGATCATCACGGCGCGGGCCCCGTCCCCGGCGTCTGCCCCGCCGCCATCCAGATGGGGAAGCACGCCGCTCGCGCCATCCGCGAGGACTTGAAGGGGAGGCCGCGCACGCCCTTCCGCTACTTCGACAAGGGCCAGCTCGCCGTGATCGGCCGCGGCCGCGCCATCGCGGACATCGGCGCGCTCGAGTTCGACGGGTTTTTCGCCTGGCTGGCGTGGATCTTCATCCACATCTTCTTCCTGATCGGCTTCCGCAACCGGGTCATCGTGCTGCTCGAGTGGGCGTGGTCCTACGTCACCTATGCGCGCGGCGCGCGGCTCATCACCGGCGAGTTCACCGCGGAGCACCCGCTCCCCACCCGCGCGCCGTGACCGACGTCGCCACCCAGCTCAAGGCCGAGGCTGGGCGCCTCGGCTTCATCGCGTGCGGCATCGCGCACCTGGGACCCCATCCTCACGCCGCGGCGCTCGACCGCTGGCTCGACGCCGGCTACGCCGGGACGATGCGCTATCTCCATCGCCAGGCGAAGAAGCGGAAGGCGCCCCAGCTCGCCGACGAGCAGGCCGGGGTCGCGGTCGTGGTGCTCGATCCCTATCCCGACCCGGGCCCCGACGACCCCGCGCGGCCGCGCATCGCCCGCTATGCGCGCGGCCACGACTACCACCGCGTCACCGGCGACCGGCTCGAGACCCTGGCACGGGCGTGCCGGCGCCTCGGGGCCTCGCATACCCGCGTGTACGTGGACACCGGCCCGGTCCCCGAGCGCGAGCTCGCCCGCCGCGCGGGGCTCGGCTGGATCGGCAAGAACGCGATGCTCATCCGGCCCGGTACCGGGAGCTGGTGCTTCATCGGCGTGATCCTCACCGACCTCGCCGTCCCCCCCGACCCCGAATTCAGCGCCGATCACTGCGGCACCTGCACCAGGTGCCTCGAGGCCTGCCCCACCGGCGCGTTCGTGGCGCCCCGGGTGCTCGATGCCACGCGCTGCCTCTCCTATCTCACGATCGAGTGGAAGGGGGAGATCCCGGGGGAGCTGGCCGGCCGGGCCCAGGGGTGGGCCTTCGGGTGCGATGTCTGCAATGCGGTCTGCCCCTGGAACCAGCGCTTCGGCGACGCGGAGGGCGCCCATCCCTTCGCCGACCAGCACTGGATCCCGGCGGACGCCGGCCCCGACTACTTCGAGCGGATGACCGAGGCGGAGTTCGCCGTGCGCTTCGGCGGCACCCCCCTCGAACGCACCGGGCTCGAGCGGCTGCGCCGCAACTGGGCGGTGGCATTCGGGTCGTTGCCCCCCCGCCGCTAGATTTCCCCCATGACCGCTTCGCTCTACTCGGTGGCCGTCTTCGTCACCGACATCGACCGCGCCGTGACCTTCTACGAGGAGGTCCTCGGCCTTCCGCTCCGCGCCCGCGGGTCGTTCGGCGCCGAGTTCTTCGTCGAGGGGGCTCGTCTGGGGGTGCACCCCGCCGCGCACCCCAACGCCCGCGCGATGGTGGGGCGCGAGACCGGCGTCACCCTCCACGTCCCGGCCCTGCTCGACTACTGCTCGGGGCTGATGGACCGGGGGGTCACCTTCGTCCAGGAGCCCACCCAGCAGGCGTGGGGCGTGATGGCGATGATCGCCGACCCCGACGGCAACCGGATCGCGCTGTGGCAGCCGCCGGTGGAGGAGGAGGCGTGAGGCGCACCCTCGCGAGCCTCTGGACCTGGGGCGTGCTCGGCCTGCTCCTCCTGCTCTGGGTGCCGCTCCTCGCCCTGCTGCGCCTGGTCACCTGGCCCTTCGATCCGGGCCGGTACTGGATGGGGCGCGTCTTCCGGCAGGTGGCGGTGCTCTGCGTCAAGGCCAACCCGCTCTGGCGCTTCCGGTGGCGGGGCCCGGTGCCCGCCGACCCGCGCCGTCCGTACGTGGTGGTGTCCAACCACGAGTCGTTCACCGACATCCTGCTCATCAGCCATCTCCCCTGGGAGATGAAGTGGCTCAGCAAGATCGAGATCCTCCGCATCCCGGTCCTGGGCTGGTGCATGCGGCTCGCGGGGGACATCCCGATCCTCCGCGGCAGGGGGTCCAGCGCGCGCGATGCGATGGCGCGCGCGCGCGAGGTCCTCAAGGGTCGCGTGTCGGTGATGATCTTCCCGGAGGGGACCCGCTCGCGCACGGCGGAGATGGGGGCGTTCAAGGACGGCGCCTTCCGTCTCGCCATCGAGGCGGGGGTGCCGGTGCTCCCGCTCGTGGTCACCGGGACGCGCGAGGCGCTCGCCAAGCACGACTGGCGGATGAATCCCGCCGACGCCACCGTCACCATCCTCGAGCCCGTCGAGACCGCCGGGCTCACCCTCGCCGACGTGGCGGGCCTGCGCGAGCGCGTGCGCGCGCTCATCGCCGCGGCGCGGGCCACCCCGGCCGCCGCCTGAATGCGCACCATCGCCACCTCCCACGCCCCGAAGCCCGCCGGCCACTACAGCCAGGCGGTGGTCCACGGCGGCCTGGTGCACGTCGCCGGCCAGCTCCCGCTCGACCCCGCCACCGGCGCCCTGGTCGAGGGCGGGGTGGTGGCCCAGGTCGAGCGCACCTTCGGGAACCTGGAGGCGATCCTCGAGGCGGCGGGCTCCGGGCTCGACCGCCTGGTGAGCGTCACCATCTACGTCACCGACGTGGCGCTCTGGCCCCAGGTCAACGAGACCTACGCCCGGCTCCTCGGCGACCACCGCCCCGCGCGCGCGGTGGTGCCGGTGCTCCCGCTCCGCCACGGCGCCCTGCTCGAGGTGCAGGCCGTCGCCGCGGTGGACCCCGACAAGGTGCGCGCCAGCGGCGAACACCGGTCCTGAGCGGGCCGGCACCCGACGCCACGCGGGGGGCCCCGACGTTCCGGGACCCCCCGCGCGTTCTTCTCCCTGCTTCCCCCCTCTTCCCCGTCTCCGCCCTCAGCCCGTCTTCCTGAGCCGGATCCCGCCGTTCACGGTCTGCAGCTCGAGCCGGCGTCCCCCCTGCCCGATGGTGCCGCGCAGGTGCCGGCGCTCCATCCGGCCGCGCACGGTGATCGGGAAGTCGCTGTCGATCGAGCCGTTCACCGTCTCTGCGTCGATCTCGGTCGAGAGCGAGGCGGGCGCGGTGATGGTGATGCCGCCGTTCACCGTCTCGAACTCGAGCGACCCGCTCCAGTCGGCGCGGCCCATGCTCGCCTCGATGGAGCCGTTCACCGTGCTCGCGGCCACGACGCCGCTGGCGTCCACGCTCACGTCGCCGTTGACCGAGTGCACCTCGGCGTCGCCGCGCAGCCCCTCCACCCGGACGCCGCCGTTCACCGTGCTGGCGTCGAGGCGCACGCCGGCGGGCACCTTCACCGTGAAGAGCACCTGGGTGTCGTTGTTCTGCGTGCTCATCTGGTAGTCGTCGCCCGGGCCGCAGCGGTTCTCCTCGCGGGCGCGGCGCGGCGTCGGGTACACCGCGCAGATCGTCACGCCGTCGGCGCCCTCCACCGCCTCGACCCGCACCTCGTCCGGGTCGCCGCGGCGTCCCTCGTGCTTCACCGCCGTCACCTCGATGGTGTTCCCCGAGGCGGGGGTGGCGTCGATGCGCCCGTTCACGTTCCGGATCGCCAGCGTCTTTCCCGCGGCCAGCGTGCCGTGCCAGGTGAAGTCCGGGGCCTGGGCCGCCGCGGCCGCGGGCAGCAGCAGGGCCAGCGCCACGCCCGCCATCGTTCCGTGCATTCGCATCGCTCTGCTCCTGTTCAGCGGCCGGTGCCGCGCTTGAGGCTGATCGTCCCGTCGAAGCTCGAGAGCTCGAGCCGCGCCCGGCCGCTGCCAAGGGTGAAGGTGGTCCGCCGCGACCCCGACCGCGTCAGGGTGATCGGCCAGTCCGACTCGATGGACCCGTCGTAGGTCTCCACCGACACCGCCACGTCCGGCTCGCCGGGGAGCTGGAGGAGGATGTCGCCGTCGTGCGTGCCCAGGTGGTAGGTCCCCGTGGGGAGCAGCGCCCCGCGCCAGGTGATGTCGCCGTCCACCGAGCTGACCGTGACCGTGGGCGACTGGACCCCGATGAGCTCGATGTCCCCGTCCACCGACTCCGCGGAGAGCGCGGAGCCGGTGATGTTGGTGAGGGTCACCCGCCCCTCCACGGTGCTCAACTCCACCCGCCCCTTGGCGTTGGCCACGGTGACGTCCCCTTCCACCGAGTTGAGCTCCACGTTCCCCTCCGCCCCATCCACGGCGACGGAGCCCTCCACGGTGCTGGCCTGGATGGCGCCGCGCATCCCGGTGGTGCGGATGTCCACCTCGTTCCCCGAGAGCTCGAGCTCCATCCACGCCGGCGCCTCGATGCTGAGCGCCGCCTCCCCCGGGCCGAACCCCTCGTCGGCCACGCTCTCCACCGAGACCGTGATGGCCCCCGCGTCCAGCCGGAACGGGTCGCTGCCGGAGGTGGCGGAGACGCGCAGCCGGTCGTCGCGCGAGGCGGTGACGGTGATGCTCCCGCCGAAGTTGTTCACCTCGAGGCGCTGCCCCTGGCGCACGACGATGGTGGTGTCGCGGGTGGCCTCGCCGTCGCGCTCGTGCCAGCGCGGTGCGTGGGGCGCGACGCGCACCTTCACCTTGGGCCGCACGGGCGGGGTGGGCGGGGTCGGGGCCGGCACCTGCAGCAGCAGGGCGAGGGCGGTGATCGTGGTCAGCATCGGGGACTCGCTTTCTCTATTCAGCTTGCGCGCGTCAGCGCGACGCCCTGCCGCAGCAGGTCGAGCTTCTTGCGCTTGATGCGCGCCAGGTGGTCGTTCAGGTACCGGCTCTGGGGATCGGTGGCCAGCGCCCGCTGGGCCTCCGCGATCGCGGTGTCGATCTTGGCGAGGCTCGACTCGAGCACCCGCACGGTGGCGGTGTCCATCGTGGCACGGTTCTGCTCCAGCACCGCCTGGAGGTCCGCCACCGCGTGGTCGTACGATTCCTCGGCGCGGGACGCCCGCCCGGTGCCCACCGGCGTGCCCACTCCGCCGCCGGGCGTCTCCCTCCCCGGGGCCTGGGCCACCTCTGGCGCCACGACCGTGCGCACCTTCACCCCGATCCCGAGGCCGAGCGCCAGCAGCACCGCCGCCGCCGCCGCGAGCTGCAGCGGGGAGAACGCCCACCGCCGCGCCCCCCGCTGCGCCGCGCGCGCGGGGAGCGACACCACTGGCGCGCTCCGGGTGCGCGGCGCCTGGCGGATCCCCGCCAGCACCCCGCTCCACACCTCCGCCGGCACCGGACGGTCGGCGAGCTGCCGCGCCTCGTCCTTCACCGCCGCCAGTTCGGCCAGGAGCGCGCGCCCCTCGGGGTGCGCCCCGAGCCACGCCTCGCACGCCGCGCGCTCCGCGGGCGTGAGCGAGCCGTCGAGGTACTCCGACAGCCGGTCGGTCCAGTCGTGGGTGGTCATGGGTCGCTCCTTCCTATCGCAACGACGGACCGGTCATCGGTCCAGGTGCTTCCGGAGGGCCATCCGGGCGCGGTGCAGCGCCGCCTTCGACGATCCCACCGCGATGCCGAGCTGCTCGGCGATCTCCTCGTGGGTATGGCCCTGTACGTCGTACAGCACGAACACCGTCCGCATCCCCTCCGGCAGCTTCGCCATTGCCTGCTCCAGGTCCATCGAGAGCCCCGGGTCGGCCGCGCGGGTCGCCGGCACGTGCTCGAGCACCAGGTCGTCGTCGGTGAAGCGCTGCCGCTGCTGCCCCAGCTGGCCCCGTTCGCTCAGGAAGACGTTCACCGCGAGCCGGTGGAGCCAGGTGCTGAACTGCGCTTCGCCGCGGAAGGTCTCGAGCTTGGTCCAGCACCGGATGAACACGGTCTGGGTGCCGTCGGCGGCGTGGTCCTCGCCGAGCATCCGGCGGGCCAGGTTGTAGATGCGCGGACTGTGCTTCCGGTACAGCCGCTCGAAGGCCCGCTCGTCCCCCCCCTTGGCGAGGAGGACGTCCGCGCTATCGTCTTGCGAGACAACGACTTGCGCGTCTTGGGTCACGGTCGGCGGTGCCGGAGGATTCGCGATCCACAGCCTGTAGGACAGGCGTGGTGGGGACGAGGTTGCATCCTACTTCCCGAGCCCCGCCGGCGCCCGGCTCCGCCCCACCAACCCGGCGAGCGCCGCGAGCGTCACGAGGTAGGGGAGCATCTGGAAGAGCTGGTAGGGGAGGTCCAACCCCATCCCCTGCAGCAGGAATTGCAGTGCCTGCAGGCCGGCATACAAGAGGCTCGCAGCGAGGACGCCGAGGGGGCTCCATCGCCCCAGTACCACGATGGCGATGGCGATGAAGCCGCGCCCCGCCGTCATCTTCTCGGCGAAACTCCCCACCTGCGCCAGCACGAGCGTGGCACCGCCGAGCCCGGCGAGCGCGCCGGCGGCGAGCGTGGCGCCGAGCTGGACCCTCCCCGCGCGCACCCCGTTGGCCTCCGCCGCGTGACGATCCTCACCCACGGCCCGGAGCGCGAGTCCCCAGCGGGTGCGGTAGAGCACCCACCACGCGGCCGGCACCGTGAGCGCGGCGGCGACGCTCAGCACCCACGGCGTCCCGAGCGTCTGGAGCGGTCCGGCCACCCCGCTGCGGCCCCCGGCGCCGAGCGTGGCCCGGTACACCGCGCCAGTGAGCCCCATCGCGCCGAGCGTCACGGCGGTGCCGGTGATCACCTGGTCGGCGCGCGCGAGCACGATCATCGCGCCGGTGGCGAGCGCGCACGCCGCGCCCGCGGCGGTCCCGGCCAGGAGCCCCGGCCACGGGCCGGCGGCGCTCCCGGCCAGCGCCCCGGCCAGGGCGCCGCAGAGCATCGCCCCCTCGATGCCAAGGTTGAGCACCCCGCCGCGCTCGGCGATGAGCTCCCCCACCGCCGCGAAGAGGATAGGCGTCGCGATGCGGATGGTGGCGGCGACGAAGCCGCCGAGGAGCGCCAGCTCGATCATCGCCCCTCCCGACGCGCCAGCCGGTCGCCCAGCAGCACCGCGATGATCACCACCGCCTCCACCACGTACACCACGACGCTCGGCACCCCCGCATCGCGCTGCATCCCCGCGGCCCCCGCCTCGAGCGCGCCAAAGAGCACGCCGCTCGCGAGGACGCCCAGCGGGTCGAGCCGGGCGAGCAGCGCCACCGCGATGGCGGTGAAGCCGTAGCCGGGGGAGAGGTTCTGGAAGAGCGCGTAGCTCACCCCCGTCACCTCGACGGCCCCCGCGAGCCCGGCGATGGCGCCGCTGGCGAGGAGCGCCTGCGCCACCCGCCGCTCCACCGGGATGCGCCCGATGGTGGCGGCCGCGCGCGGGCCGGCGCCCGCCGCGCGCCACTCGAAGCCGAAGCGCGTCCGCGCGAAGACCCACGCCAGGAGGAGCGCGAGGAGCACCGTCAGCAGGGCGCCCGCGTGGAGGCGTCCCGTGAGGAGCGGGAGCTGGGTCGCCACCGGGATCGTCTCGCTTTGGGGATAGGCGCGCCGCGCCTCCTGCAGGGGACCGGTCACGGCGTACGACACCGCCGCGTCCGCCACGAAGTTGAGGATCAGGGTGGAGATCACCTCGAGCACGCCGAACCGGTACCGGAGCCATGCCGGCCCCGCGGCCCAGAGCGCGCCTCCGGCCACCCCCGCCGCGAGCACCATCGGGATGGCCACGGCGGCGGGCCAGCGGCCCAGCTGCAGCGCCACCGCCGTGGCCGCGATGGCGCCTGCGGCGAACTGCCCCTCCGCCCCGATGTTGAACGCGCCGCTTCGGAACGCGAGCGCGATACCGAGCCCGATCAGCGTGAGCGGCGCGGCGCGGAGCAGCGTCTGGCTGAAGAAGGCGTATGGCGAACCGAAGGCGCCGTTCCAGAGCGCCGCCAGCGCGGGCCCCGGCGCCACCCCCGCCGCCGCGAGCCCCGCCGCCAGCAGCAGCAGCGCGCCCGCCACCGCCGCGAACGGGACCCAGCGCCGGCCGGTCATCGCGCCGCCCCCTCCGGGGTCACCATCGCCCGGCCGATCGCCGCGCGGTCGGCGCCCGGCGCCACCTCGAGCAACCGTCCCCCCGAGGCGACGACGACCCGGTCGGCGTAGGCCACCACTTCGTCCAGGTCGGTGGAGGTGAAGAGCACGGCGGCCCCCGTCGCCGCCGCTTCCCGGAGCGCCTGGAAGACGGCGCCCGCCGCGCCGACGTCGAGTCCGCGCCCCGGGTTCTCCGCCACCACGATCTCAGGCGTCCCCGCAAGGGCGCGCGCCACGACCAGCTTCTGCTGGTTCCCGCCGCTCAGGGCGTCCGCGCGCGCCGTCAGGGCAGGGGTGCGGATGTCGTATCGTTCCACGAGCTCGCCCAGCGTCCGCTGGAGCGAGCGCTGATCCATCACCCGCCGGCCCGCGCCCGGCACCGCGGCGTCGAGGGCCAGATTCTCGGCGAGGGTGAACTCCCCGATGAGCCCCTCGGTGGTGCGATCCTCGGGAATGAACGCGAGCGCCCCCCGGGTCCGGACCGTGCCGCTCGCCGGCGCCAGCAATCCCGCCACGGCGCGCAGCAACTCTCGCTGTCCATTCCCTTCCACCCCCGCCACCCCGACCACCTCGCGCGCGCGGACGGTGAGTGTCGCCTCGCTGAGCCCGAGCCCCCGGCCGTCCTCCCGTGCCACCGTCAGGGCGGTGGCCTGGATCCGCGGCTCTCCCGCCGTTCCGTGCACGGTCGTGCCCTCCGGCAAGGCGGCCCCTTCGCCCAGCATCGCCCGGAGCAGGGTGCCGCGCTCGAGCGCGGTCCCCTCGTCGCGCCGCCACGCGAGCGTCGTCACCCCGCGGCTCAGGACCGTCACCGTGTCGGCGTGCGACAGCGCCTCGTCGAGCTTGTGCGTGATGAGCGCCACGCCACCCCCCTCCGACCGGAAGCGCTCCACCAGCCCGAACAGCCACTCCACCTCCGGAGGGGTCAGCACCCCCGTCGGTTCGTCCAGCAGGAGCACCGACGGGCGCCGTGCCAGCGCCTTGGCGATCTCGAGCCGCTGCCGAAGTCCCACGCTGAGCGCCCCCGCCTCGGCGTCGAGCGGCAACTCGATCCCCCAGCGTCCCAACGCCTCCGCCGCGCGCGTGACGGCCTCGGCCGGCCGCCACCCCGCGGCCAGCGCGACGTTCTCCGCCACGCTCAGGGCCGCGATGGAGGTGAAGTGCTGGTGGACGAGCGCCACGGGGGGCGCCGCCACGCGCACCGCGCCGGCGTCGGGGCGCACGAGCCCCCCCGCCACGTGCATCAGCGTGGACTTCCCCGCCCCGTTCTCGCCGAGCAGGGCGTGCAGGGAACCGGCGCGCACGGCGAACGACACCCCCGCGAGCGCCGCGGTGGTGCCGAACGACTTCCGGATGTCGCGCAGCTCGAGGAGGGCGGTCATCGCGCCCGGCATCGGCGGCTCACATCCCCGTGTTCGTGCCGGTGAACGACCACTCGAGGCCGAACTTCGCCGCCAGCCGCTCGGCCAGCGCCTTCACGCCCAGCGTCTCCGTGGCCCAGTGCCCCGCGAAGATGAGGTTGACGCCCCCCTCCATCGCGTCGGACCAGGTGTGGTGCGCCCCCTCGCCGGTGACGTACGTGTCGCACCCGCGCGCCGCCGCCTCCACCACCGAGCCGCCCGCGCCGCCGGTGATGAGCGCCACCCGCCGGGTGCGCTGCGGGCCTCCCGGGATGAGCCGCGCCGGCTGGCCAAGCCGCTCGGTCAGGAGCCGCGTCAGCGCGTCACGATCCATCTCGAGGACGCCGTGGAGCCCGACGTCCAGGTCCTTGTACCGGCCGAACGGGCCCGAGACCGTCAGGCCGATGAGCTTGGCCAGGAGCGCGTTGTTGCCGACCTCCGGGTGCGCGTCGAGCGGCAGGTGCGCCGCATAGACCGCCACATCCCCGTCGAACGCCGTCCGGAGCCGCCGATAACGCCGGCCTGTCACCGCCGGGGTGCGGTCCCAGAAGAGACCGTGATGGACGAGCAGGAGCGTTCCCGGCACACGGGCCGCCTCGACCAGCGTCTCGTGCGAGGCGTCCACCGCCGCGACGATCCGGGTCACGGTGCCGCGGTTCTCCACCTGCAGGCCGTTGACCGCGCCGTCGTAGTCGGGAAGCTCCCGGATGCGGAGGTACTCGTCCGTCCAGCCGACGACGGCGTCGAGGGAGGGCAGGGAGGACATCGCGGTCACGGCACCGGCAGGAGTGTGCCGCGGGCGATCGAATCGGCCGCGGCCGCGATGCGGGCGCGGAGCGGCGCCGGCACCCGCTGGGCCACCGTGCTGTCCCAGTCGAACCGGACCACGCCGCTCGCGAGACCGAACGACTCCTCGTGCGGCGTGAAGCGCCCCTCCTGCACCTCCCGCCCCACGAGGAGGAGGGCGCGCGGCAGGTCGATCACCGCCGACCCGAGCACCTGCCCCGGCGCGAGCGCCGACTGGTCGGCGTTGGCCCCCACCACCAGGACGCCGGGAGCTTCCTTCACCGCCTGGAAGAGGCCGAGCGCCGCGGCATCCGCGTTGTGGGTCAGGACGTCCGCGCCCAGCTGGATCTGCGACAGCGCCGCCTCCTTGCCCATCGCCGCGTCGTCGAAGTTGCCGAGGTAGACGATCCGGCTCTGCACGTCGGGGCGCACCGCGCGGGCGCCGTTGGTCCACCCCTGGTAACCCCGCTCGATCGGCGGAAGCTCGATCCCGCCGACGAAACCGATCTTGCCGCTCCGGGTCATCCCGCCCGCCGCCATCCCGCCGAGGTAGGTCGCTTCCTCGATGCGGAACACCATCGGCGCCACGTTCCCCCGGACCCGCTCCCCCGAGGTGATGATGAACACCGTCTTGGGGAAGTCGGCCGAGACCCGCTCGGCGATCCCCTGGAACTCGAAGCCGTGGCCGAAGACGAGCGGGTACCCCTGGGCCGCGTAGCTCCGCAGCGCTTCCTCCTGCTCGGCGGGGGTGCGCGCCTCGACGTTGCTCACCTGGGCGTGCAGCGAGTCGCGGATCTGCAGGAGCCCGGCATACGCCCCGCTGTTCCACGCCGCGTCGGCGATGGAGCCAGGGGTGACGAGCGCCACCCGGAAGCTCCCGCCGCTCCCGGCACCACCGCAGCCAAGCAACGCCAGTGTACCGACACTAACAAGAAAATGACGCATCACTATCGTATGTTTTTGGGCGAAATATGACCAGATTATGTGAAACGCGTTGGTCCGACCGACCATAAGCCGTTGATTTCCACAGGTTTCTGGGGTTTTGAACCTTTGTGGAGAGCTCCGTCAGGGAATTTGACACCCCAGCCCTGACTTCAGCGCACCAATTCCGGCCCTTCCTTCCGCATCTCCAGGGCGCCGTTCACCTGTCCCCCTTCGGCGATCACCACCCGCTGGCTGGCGATGTCCCCCTGAACGACGGCGGTGGCCTGGATCTCCACCCGCTCGGCGGCCCTGATCGCCCCCTCCACCACCCCACCGATGATCGCCTCGCGGCTCACCACGTCCCCCTTCACCCGGCTTCCGCGGGCCAGGAGGACCTGCTGCGCCGCCTGGACGTTGCCGTGGACCTCCCCTTCGACCTTCACCGTGCCCTCGGCCACCACGTTACCGGTGATCACCGTGCCCGAGGCGATGATCGAAAGCCCGCCGTCCACCCGGCGCAGGTCGGCACGGTCGCCGCGCTTCGCTTCGTCGCGCATCATCGCCATCTCAGGTACCCTCCTTGACCATCGTCAGGGGATCCACCGCCTGCCCGCGGCGGCGGATCTCGAAGTGCAGGTGCGGGGCGCTGGAATTGCCGGTGTTCCCCGAGAGCCCGATCACCTCGCCCGCCGCGATGTGCTGCCCGCCGTGCACCAGCGAGCGGGAAAGGTGACCGTACATCGACTGGTATTCGCCCGCGTGCGAGAGGAGCACGAAGGTGCCGTATTCGGTGTCCTCGCCGGTCTCGGCCACGATCCCCGCCGCGGTGGCGCGCACCAGCGTGCCGGTGGCCACGGCGATGTCGAGGCCGGGATGGCTGTCGCCGCCCCCCTTGGCCGCGGCGCCCGGTTCGGACTGCCCGCGCGTCACGTAACCCGGTTCGTCAAGGGGCCAGTGGCGCGGCATCGGCGCGGCGTCGTTCCGCACGGGGGAGGAGGGGACGCGGGCGCTGAGCGGCGGCGCGAGCGGCACCGCGGAGGCGAGCACCAGCGGGTCGGGCACGATGTCGGCGCCGATCATCCCGCGAAGCCGCGCGTAGCGCGTCTCGGCGCTGTCGAGCGCGCGCGCCAGTTCGGCGATCTTGGCGTTCTCCGCCTCGAGCCGGGCGATGCGCCGCTCGAGCACCGGCACCCGTGCCGCGGTGCGCGCCAGGGGGAGCCACGCCGCCGCGCCGAGGATCACGAGCCCCGCCACCACGAGCGCGGTGGCCACCAGGCCCCGGGCCAGCCAGCGCGGAAGGCGGAGCTGCTTCGACTCGAGCGACCCGTCGGTCTGGACGATGACCGTGACGCGGGGGTGCGGGCGCGGGGTCATCCCTCGAACGGCCGGCCCAGGATGAGCTCGAGCAGGCGCGCCAGGTCGTCGTTGCTGTAGAACTGCACCGTGATGAGCCCCCGGCCCCGGCGCTGGGGGTGGAGCTTCACGTCGGTGCCGAGGTGCTTGCGGAGCGCCTCCTCGACGCGCCGCGCGTCGGCCGAGACCGGCTTGGCCGGGCGTCCCCCCTTGCCGCGCTTCGGCGCGCCGGCGGGGCGCTCACCCCGGACCCGCGACTCGACCTCGCGCACCGACCACCCTTCGAGCACCGCCTGCCGCGCCATCCGCACCAGGAGCGTCTCGTCGGCGACGGCGAGGAGGGCACGCGCGTGTCCCTCCGAGAGCTGCCCGTCGTCGAGCAGCTGTCGCACCGCGTCGGGGAGCTTGAGGAGGCGGAGGGCGTTGGCCACGGTCGAGCGGTCGCGCCCGACCAGCCGCCCCACCTCCGCCTGCGACGCCTGGAACTCGTCCATCAGGCGCTGGTAGCTGCGGGCCTCCTCGAGCGGCGAGAGCTCGGCGCGCTGGATGTTCTCGATGATGGCGAGCGTGAGGAGGGTGCGATCGTCGGCCTCCTTCACCACGGCAGGGACCTTGGCCCAGCCGAGCTTCTGGACGGCGCGCCACCGGCGCTCCCCCGCGATCAGCTCGTAGGTGCCGCCGGCGGCCTGGCGCACCACCACCGGCTGCAGCAATCCCGACGCCTGGATCGAGTCGGCCAGTTCCTGCAGCTTGGCCGGCTCGATGGTGTTCCGCGGCTGCCAGGGATTGGGCCGGATGCTTCCCACCGGGAGTTCGCGCAGGGTCCCCTCCTGCGCCGCCTGCTCCTTGTTGACCGGACCGAGGAGCGCCTCGAGCCCGCGGCCGAGCCGGCGCTGCGGCTGGGCGTCGCTCATCGGGCCACCTCACGTCCGCGGGTGGTGCCGGCGGTGCGCCGGAGCAGCTCCTGCGCGGCGGTCAGGTAGCTCTTGGCGCCGACCGAGGCCACGTCGTACAGCAGGATCGGCTTGCCGTGGCTCGGCGCCTCGGCCAGGCGAATGTTCCGCGGGATCACCGACCCGATGACCTTCTCCCCGAAGTACTCCTTCACGTCCTCCGCCACCTGGCGGCAGAGGTTGAGGCGCGAGTCGTACATCGTGAGCAGCACGCCGTCGATGGCGAGGCCGGGATTGAAGTTCTGCTGGACGAGATTGATGGTGTTGAGGAGCTGGCTGATCCCCTCGAGGGCGTAGTACTCGCACTGGATCGGGATCACCACGCCGTCGGCGGCCGTCAGCACGTTGAGCGTGATCAGGCCGAGCGAAGGGGGGCAGTCCACCACGATGTAGTCGTACGCCTCGCGCACCTGGTCGAGCACCCGCTGCAGCGCGTGCTCCCGGCCTTCGCGCCCCACCAGCTCGAGCTCCGCGCCCACCAGGTCCTGCGTGGCGGGGAGCACGGAGAGGTACGGCATCTGGCCGTGCGGCAGGATCACATCGGCGGCGCTCCGCTCCTCGACGAGCGCGTCGTACAGCGACCACCGCACCGATTCCTTGGCCACGCCGACGCCGCTCGTGGCGTTCCCCTGCGGGTCGGCATCGACCAGGAGCGTGCGCTTCTCGCTCACCGCGAGCGAGGCGCTGAGGTTCACGGCGGTGGTCGTCTTGCCGACGCCACCCTTCTGGTTGGCGATGGCGATGATTCGTGCCATTAATAGCACCTAAATCATTGTTTTCCAGCAACTTAGGAAAAATAAACGCGCGAAGTACCGCCGCGCGCGTCTGCTGGGTTGCCTTCAATATATGTCCGCAACGCCGAGCCGCCAGCGGCAGCAGCGCGGTGGTGTTGCACGTGAAACTGGCAGGAGCTGAATCGAGCGTGAGAGGGCCACAGCCCCGAAGCGTCACGCGGCGCCACTCTGCAACCGGGGCATTCCATCAGACCGCCCGCCAGGAGGAGATGTCGGCTCGCCAGACATCGCTCGGTGATCCCGGGAGAATCCCCCGCCCCGCTGATCAAACTCCAACGAATCTGGCTTACTGCTCTTCCGCCGATCGAGGATCGAGTGACAAGCTGACGAGTCGTCTCCATCCGGATCAGCGCCATCGTGAGCTCCTCGGAAATCCGACGATTGTTCAATCCGTGCCAGCCTCCAGACAGACGACCCTGGAATGCACTATCGCGGGAGTAGCCCCCCCCTCCCCGCCGCGCCGCCGACTTTCTTACTGGGCCAGATCAGTTGTTGGCGGCTCGCCACCGCTACTCACTTGTCGAACAGGTCTCTGAAGGAGAACACCGCAGGCTCCCTGGCGATGGTACGCCTGATCAAGACACTGAGAGAGAGAGAGAGAGAGTCACTACACGACCCGCGGGCCACGGCCGAAC
>DASTRQ010000212.1:0-7173 GCA_035761145.1 Gemmatimonadales bacterium | reverse complement strand
GCCGGCGGCCGTGCGGGCGGTGCGCCGCTTCGATGCGGCGCTCGAGCGGCTCGGCGCCGCGCACGAGGACGAGGACCGCCTGGCCCGGGCGCTGCGCGGCGCGGGGGCCGACCTGGCGCTCGCGGCGCGGGCGGTGGCGGTGCGGCGGGAACTCGGACGCGGGCGCTTCGCCTCCGGCGGCGCGGGGATGCCGCCAAGCCTGGGCCAGGAACTCGGCGCCGTCTGCGACGCGCTCGAGGCGCTGGCCTATCGCGGGCCGCGGCGCGGGGCGGGACCCCTGGCGGGGCTCCTGCTCCTGGTGGGCGCCGCCGGCCTGCGCGCGCAGGCGGCGCCCGAGCAGTTGTACCAGAGCGGCGCCTATCGCGCCGCGGCGGAGGGCTTCGCCGCGCGTGCGCGGGTCGCGCCCGCCGTCACCGCCAACTGGTACGGGGCGGGGGCCGCCGCCTACCGGCTCGGCGACGACGGCCGCGCGGCGGCGGCGTGGACCCGGGCCGCGCGGCTCGCGCCGCGCGACCGCACCCTGGCGCGCGCGATGCTCCTCGTCCCCGCGCCCGACGCCGTGACCGCCGAATGGCGCGCCCCCTTCCCGGTGACCCGCGAGGAGCTCTGGGTCGCCGCCACGCTCCTCTGGCTCGTGGGCTGGATCGGCGTCGCGGCGCTCGGCGGGTGGCGGGGGCGGTGGATCGTCGTCCTGGCGGGGGCGCTGGTCGTCGCGGGGGTCGCCGGCTGGCGCACCGCCGAGGAACGGCGACCGCTCGGGCTCCTCGCCGCGCCGGTGCCGCTCCGCGTCTCGCCGCACGGCCGCGCGCCGGGGGGCGAAGAGCTCCCGGTCGGCACCGGGCTCCGGCCGGTGGGTTCGGCGGCCGGCTGGGTGCTGGTGCGTTCCGCCACGGGGCAGGAGGGGTGGGTGCCGCGCGCGGCGGTGGCGTGGGTCGTCGCCCCGTGAGGCGCGTCCCTGCGCCGCGGGCCCGCCGTCCGTATCTTTGACGCTCATGCCGCGCCGCATCGCCATCCTGCCGAACACGGTCGCCGACCAGATCGCCGCGGGCGAGGTGGTCGAGCGCCCGGCGTCGGTGGTCAAGGAGCTGGTCGAGAACGCCATCGACGCCGGGGCGCGGCACGTGCGCGTGGAGCTCGAACAGGGGGGCAAGACCCTCGTGCGCGTGAGCGACGACGGCCACGGGATGGGGCGCGAGGACGCGCTGCTCGCGCTCGACCGCCACGCCACGAGCAAGGTCCGCTCCGCGGCCGACCTCGTCGGCATCGCCTCGTTCGGCTTCCGGGGCGAGGCCCTCCCCGCCATCGCCTCGGTGTCGCGGCTCTCCCTCCTTACCGCGGAGGAGGACGGCCAGGGCACCGAGGTGGCGGTGACGGGGGGGCGTATCGACCAGGTGACGGCCGCCGCGCGCCAGCGCGGCACCACGGTCACGGTGCGGGCGCTCTTCTTCAACACCCCCGCGCGGCGGAAGTTCCTCCGCTCGGTCTCGAGCGAGGCGCGGGTGAGCTTCGACGCCGTCGCCGTGCTGGCGCTGGCCCACCCCACCGTGGGGATCGAGCTCGTCGCCGACGAGCGCACCCGCCTCCACCTCCCCGCCGACCAGCCCCTCGACGAGCGCCTCGCCGCGATCTGGGGGCGGGACCTCGCCGGCACGCTCGTCGCGGTGTCCCACGGGGTGGGGAGCGTCCGGGTCGAAGGCTTCGCGCAGCGTCCCGGCGACGCGCGGCCCACCGGACGGCGCACCCAGCTCCTCGTCAACGGCCGCCCGTTCAAGGACAACTTCCTCCTCCGCGCCGCCGAGGCGGGGTACCGTTCCGCCATCCACCCCGGCGACCGCCCGTCGCTCTTCCTGCACGTGAGTGTCCCGGTGGCGGACGTGGACGTCAACGTCCATCCCGCCAAGCTCGAGGTGCGCTTCCGCGAGCGGATGGCGGTGGAGCGCGCGGTGGAGGAGGGGGTGCGGCTCGCCCTGGGCCAGCTCGCCGCCTCCGCCCCGCTCGGCGACTGGCGGCCGATGCCTGCCGTGCCGCGGGTCGAGGGTCGCGAGTCGGGGGTCGAGGGTCGCGAGTCGGGGGTCGAGGGTCGCGGGGCCGGTCCGTCGGGCCTCGGACTTGGGACCCCGGACGCTGCGCCTGCCGAACTTGCGCTCGACACCGCGCCCGCCGCCGTCGAGACCTTCGCGGGGGCGGTCTGGCAGCTCTTCGACAGCTACCTCTGCTACGAGGGGGGGGAGGGGCTCGTCATCGTGGACCAGCACAGCGCCCACGAGCGGGTGCTGTACGAGGAGGTGATGGCGCGCCTCGACGCCGGAGGGCTCCCCGCGCAGCAGCTCCTCCTCCCCGCCACGGTGGAGCTCACCGACGAGGAGCTCGACGTGGTGGAGACGCACCGCGAGTGGCTGGGCCGGCTCGGCTACGCGGTGGAACCCTTCGGCGGGCGCACGGTGGTGCTCCACGCGGTGCCCAACCCGCACCCCCGCTTCGACGCGGTCGCCTGCTTCCGCGCGGTGGTGGCCGACCTCGCGCGCGGCCGCTTCGGGGGATGGGCCAACCCGCTCGAGCGCTTCGCGGCCACCTTCGCCTGCCGCGCCGCGGTCAAGGCGGGGCAGCCGCTCGACCTGCGCGAGGCGCGCGAGCTCCTCACCCGGCTCTTCGCCACCGAGCTCCCGCCGCACGACGTGCACGGCCGGGCCACCATCGTGCAGCTCCCGCGCGAGGAACTGGAGCGCCGCTTTGGCCGGCGCTAGGCTCCGCATCCCGGTGATCGTGGGTCCCACCGCCGTGGGGAAGACGGCGGTGGGGGTGGCGCTCGCCGCGCACTGGCCCCTCGAGATCGTGAGCGCCGACAGCCGCCAGGTGTACCGCCGGCTCGAGATCGGCACCGCCAAGCCCACCCGCAAGGAGCGCGCGGCGGTGCCGCACCACGGCCTCGACCTGGTGGACCCGGGCCACCGCTACAGCGCCGGGCGCTACGCGCGCGACGCGGCGCAGTGGATCGCCGACATCCACGCGCGGGGCCGGCTGCCGGTGGTGGTGGGGGGGACGGGGCTCTACATCCGCGCGCTGGCCGAGGGGCTCTTCCGCGAGCCGCCGCTCGACGCCGAGCGCCGCCGGGCGCTCGAGGCGTGGCTCGGCACGCTGGGGGGGATGGACCTGGTGCGCTGGGCGGCGCGGCTCGACCCCGGTTACGCCGGCGGCGGGCGCCAGCGCGCCACCCGCGCGGTGGAGGTGGCGCTCCTCTCGGGGCGGCCGCTCAGCTGGTGGCAGCACGCCGCGCGCGGCGAGTCGCTCATCGAGCCGTGGTACGTGGTGCTCACCGCGCCGCGCCCGGTGCTGCACCAGCGCATCCGCATCCGCGCCGAGGAGATGGTGAAGCGCGGCGTGATCGAGGAGGTGGCCGCCGCCCTCGCCGACGGCGCCCCCGCCGACGGCCCCGGGCTCGACGGCGTCGGGCTCAAGGAGGCGGTGGAGTACCTGCAGGGCCGCCGCCCGCGCGCGTCGGTGGCCGAGGCGATCACCATCGCCACCCGGCAGTACGCCAAGCGCCAGGAGACCTGGTTCCGCCACCAGCTGCACGGCGACGTGCTGATGCTCGACTCGGTGCGCCCGCCCGAGGTGCTCGCGGCCGAGATCGCCGCGCGCTGGGCCGAGGCCGCCGCCCCGCGCGGCGCGCCTCCCGCCGCCCGCGACCCCCGACCCGCGACCCCATGAAGATCGGCCTGACGCTCTACCCCACCTATGGCGGCTCCGGCGCGGTGGCCACCGAACTCGGCATCGAGCTCGCCGCCCGCGGGCACGAGGTGCACTTCATCTCGTACGCCTCGCCCTTCCGCCTGCGCGGCTACCACGCGCGGGTGTTCTACCACGAGGTGGACACCACGCTCGCGCACTACCCGCTCTTCCAGCACTTCCCGTACACCCTGGCGCTGGCCTCCAAGCAGCACGAGGTGGCGCTGGCCCAGCGGCTCGACGTGCTGCACGTGCACTACGCCATCCCCCACGCCGCCACCGCCTGGATGGCCCGGGAGATGCTCCGCGGTGAGCACGACCTCAAGGTCATCACCACCCTCCACGGGACCGACATCACCCTCGTGGGGCAGGAGGCGAGCTTCTACGCCATTACCAAGTTCTCGATCGAGCGCTCGGACAGGGTCACCGCGGTCTCCGACCACCTGCGCGACGAGACCTTCCGCGCCTTCGGCTGCATGGGGTGCGACATCCGCGTGGTGCCCAACTTCGTGAACCTGGCCGAGTACCGCCCCGCCGCGGGGGACCGGCCGGCGCTCGCGCCGCCGGGGCACAAGGTGCTCACCCACATCTCCAACTTCCGCGAGGTGAAGCGGGTCAAGGACGTGGTGCGGGTCTTCGCGCGGGTGCGGCGGCAGATGCCCGCCACCCTCGTGATGGTGGGCGACGGCCCCGACCGCGACGAGGCCGAGCGCGAGGCGGCCCAGCTCGGCGTGGGCGCCGACGTGCGCTTCCTGGGGCGGCTCGATTCGGTGGCGGAGATCCTCCGGGGGAGCGACCTCTTCGTCCTCCCCAGCCAGACCGAGTCGTTCGGCCTGGCGGCGCTCGAGGCGATGGCGTGCGGCGCCCCCTGCGTGGCCAGCCGCGCCGGCGGCCTCCCCGAAGTGATCACCGACGACGTGGACGGCATCCTCGAGCCCCCCGGCTCGGTCGAGGCGATGGGGCGCCGCGCCGTGGAGCTCCTGCGGGACCCCGCCCGCTACGCCGCGATGCGCGACGCCGCGATCGCCCGCGCCGCCACCTACAGCGCCGCCACCGTGGTGCCGCAGTACGAGGCGCTCTACGCCGAGGTCCTGGGCCGATGAACCCCGCGCTGCTCGTCTCCGCCCACGACCTCTTCGTCGCCGCCGCGCTCGGCCTGGTGGAAGGGGTCACCGAGTTCCTCCCCATCAGCAGCACCGGCCACCTCATCGTGGCCGGGGAGTGGCTCGGGTGGACCGGCCCCCGCGCCGCCACCTTCGAGATCTTCATCCAGCTCGGCGCCATCCTCGCCATCGTCTGGCTCTACCGCGATCGCCTGGCGGCCACCGCGCGCCACCCCTTCCGCCCGGAGGGGCGCGCCTTCTGGCTCCCCCTCCTCGTGGCGTTCCTCCCCGCCGCCGTCGTCGGCCTCCTGCTGCACCACTGGATCAAGGCGGTGCTCTTCCGCCCAGCGGTGGTGGCGGGGGCGCTCGTCGTCGGGGGGCTCGTCATCCTCGTCATCGAGCGCGCCCGTCCCGCCGAGCGGGTCACCGACGCCACCCGGATGCCCCTCGGCACCGCGTTCGGCATCGGCCTCGCCCAGGTGCTCTCGCTCATCCCCGGCACGTCGCGCTCCGGCGCCACGATCCTGGGCGCCTACGCGCTCGGCTGCACCCGGCCCGCGGCGACGCTCTTCTCGTTCTTCCTCGCCATCCCCGTGATGGTGGCCGCCACGCTCTTCGACCTGGCGAGCGCCTGGCACACCCTCGGCCCCGCCGACATCCTCCCCTTCGCGGTCGGGTTCGTCGCCGCCTTCGTCTCCGCGGTGGTGGTGGTGCGCGCCTTCCTGCGCTACGTGGCCAGCAACACCTTCACGGCGTTCGCCTGGTACCGGATCGCCTTCGGCCTCCTCCTCGGCGCGTGGTACTGGACCCGGTGAACCTCGACATCCACCGCTTCGAGCGGATCCCCTCGTCCCAGGACGTGCTGCACCAGATGGCGGAGGCCGGCGCCCCGTCGGGGACGGTCGTCGTCGCCACGGTGCAGGAGGGGGCGCGGGGCCAGCGGGGGCGGCCGTGGAGCTCCCCCGAGGGGGGGCTCTGGCTCAGCGTGCTGGTGCGCCCGCGGAGCGCCGCGGCGGGGGAGGTGCTGAGCCTCCGCGCCGGGCTCGCCGTCGCCGCCGTGCTCGACGCCCTCGGCACGCTCCCACCGGTGCAGCTCAAGTGGCCCAATGACCTGCTCATCGACGGGCGGAAGGTCGGCGGGCTCCTCTGCGAGGCGCGCTGGCGGGGGAGCGAGCTCGGCTGGGTGGTGGTGGGGTGCGGCATCAACGTCCGGAACCCGGTGCCCGAGGGGCTGCCCCAGCCCGCCGCGCGGCTGGCCGAGTGGGATCCCGCGCTCACCCCGGACCAGCTTCTGGCGCCCGTGGCCACCGCGCTCGCCTCGCTGGAGCAGGGGGGGGAGCGGCTCAGCGCCGAGGAACTGGACGCCTTCCGCGCGCGCCACTGGCTCAAGGGGCGGCGGGTGAGCGGGCCGGTGGCGGGGATCGTCGGGCAGGTCACCGCCGACGGCGCCCTGCAGGTGGGGCAGAATGAAGGGGGGACCGTGCACCTCCGCTCGGCCTCGGTGGAGTTGGAGTAGCCGCGCGCGGGGGGTAACTTCCCGCGACCTCCGGACCGATCCCATGCTCCTCGCGCTCGACATCGGCAACACCGAGATCACCGTCGGCCTCTTCGCCGGGCCGGCGCTGGCGGGGCGGTGGCGCCTTACCACCAACCCCGACCGCACCCCCGACGAGTGGGCCGCGGTGCTCGCGAGCTTCCTCCTCAACGCGGGGCACTCCCCCAACGAGGTGCGCGGCGCCGTGTACGCCTCGGTCGCCCCCGCGGTGACGCAGAGCCTTGCCGGCGCCGTCGCCACCATCACGGGATGCACCCCCGTGGGGGTGGACGCCCGGTCCCCGCTTCCCATCGTGCTCGACGTGGACGAGCCCCTGTCGGTCGGCGCCGACCGCATCATCAACACCCTCGCCGCCAAGACGCTCTACGCCACCGACACCGTCGTCGTGGACTTCGGCACCGCCACCACGTTCGACTGCATCACCGCCGAGGGACGCTTCCTCGGTGGGGTGATCATGCCGGGCCTCCGCACCTCCGCCGACCAGCTCTCCCGGCGCGCCGCCAAGCTCCCGGCCACCGAGCTGCTCCCTCCCGAACGGGTCATCGGCCGGCGCACCGAGGAATGCATCCGCTCCGGCGTGCTCCTCGGCACCGCGGACGCGGTGGACGGCATCCTGCGCCGCATCGTGCGTGAATGGCCCGGTGGCCGCACCCCCAAGGTCGTCGCCACCGGCGGGCTCGCCGGGCTCATCGCCCCGCTCACCGAGTCGATGCGGGAAGTGGCCCCCGACCTCACGCTGCAGGGTCTCAGGATCGCGGCGGAGGTGCTGGGGGTGGGGTGAGTGCGGGG
>DASTRQ010000211.1:0-3162 GCA_035761145.1 Gemmatimonadales bacterium | reverse complement strand
GCCCGGCGCCAGAGGCCGGGACGCCAGAGCGCGGGGACGCGGCGGGAGGCGAGGGCGAGGAGCGCGCCGATGCCGACGACGAGGAGGCCCCCGCTCCACCATTCCGCGACCACCGAGGCGTAGAACGGCGCCGCGTGACCGCCGGGGATCCAGTTGGCGATGGGGAGGAACGCGAAGGCCGCGATCCCCGCCGCCGCGGCGAGGCGCGCCCCTCGCCCGGCGCCGGTCACCGGCGCGCCCCGGCGGGGGGGAAGAGATTGAAGCGCAGGATGTGGAAGATCGCCGCGACGCCGTCCTTCCAGCCGATCTTCTTCCCCTCGGCGTAGGTGCGGCCGGAGTAGCTGATCGAGACCTCCCAGATCCGTGCCCGCGCCTGCGCCAGCCGCGCGGTGATCTCGGGCTCGAACCCGAAGCGGTCGGTCGTGAGGATGAGCGACTTCATCAGGTCGGCGCGGACCATCTTGTAGCAGGTCTCCATGTCGGTCAGGTTCAGGTCGGTGAACATGTTCGACAGGAGCGTCAGCACCGAGTTGCCCACCGAGTGCCAGAAGTAGAGCACCCGGTGATCACCCCCCAGGAAGCGCGATCCGAACACGGCGTCGGCCTTCCCCGCGACGATCGGCCCCAGCAGTCGGGGGAGCTCGAGCGGGTCGTACTCGAGGTCGGCGTCCTGGACCACGATCACGTCACCGGTGGCCACCTGGATGCCGGTGCGGAGCGCCGCGCCCTTGCCCCGGTTCACCGGGTGGTGCAGCGCCTGGTGGATCCGCCCTTCCGCGAGCAGGCGGTCCATCAGGTCGCCGCTGCCGTCGGTGGAGCGGTCGTTGACGCAGACGATCTCCTTGGGGATCGCCACCTCGTGCAGGCGGTCCACGATCGCCTCGAGGGTGCGGATCTCGTTGTAGACGGGGACGATGATGGAGACGGTGGGGAGCTGGGCCATGATGCGCGAAAGATGGCCCGCCCCCCGGGCGGACGCCAGCACGCCGCCGGCGCCCGCCGGGCCCGGTGGCTGCTGGCGGCCCGCGCGGCGGGCGTGGTATGCTTCGCGGATGCGCCTCTCGCTCCCCGCGAAGTTCTCCGGCGCTCGCGCGACGCTCACCACTCCCCTGGCGTGGACGCTGCTCGCGATGGGCCTGGCCAGCCTGGACCTCTCGCTCCACCTGTTCACCAACTGGATCCCCTTCGACGAGGGGATGCTCGCCATGGCGGGAAAGCTCGTCCGCCACGGCGCCTGGCCGCACCGAGACTTCACGGACGTCTATTCGGGCGGCCTCGCGGTCCTCGACGCCGCGGCCCAGTGGGCCTTCGGGGACGACCTGCGCGCGCTCCGGATCCCCTTCGCGGCGGCGGCGATCGGCTGGGTGGGGGTGCTCGCCGCCTGCTTCCGCCGGTTCGTCTCGCCGCCCGCGGCGGCGGGGCTCGCGCTGGTCGCCTTCCTGTGGGGCCCCCCGATCTACCCCGCCGCGATGCCGAGCTGGTACGTGCTCTTCCTCGGCACGGGGGTGGTGTGGTGCCTCCTCCGCTGGGACGAGACCGGCCGGCCCGGCTGGTGGGGCGCGGCCGGCGCGCTGATCGGCCTCGCGCTGTTCATCAAGATCAACGCCCTCTTCCTCCTGGCCGCGGCCGGCTGCGTGCTCCTCACCGACGACCGCTTCCGCGCCGGCCTCCCCGGCCACGTCCTGATGCTGGCCGGGATCCTCGGGGCGACGCTCATGGTCGCGCGTGGATGGAGTCCCGCCGCCGCCGTGCCCTTCGTCCTCCCGCTGTGGGCCCTCGCCG
Organism: Gemmatimonadales bacterium; assembly: GCA_035761145.1. GTDB lineage: Bacteria > Gemmatimonadota > Gemmatimonadetes > Gemmatimonadales > GWC2-71-9 > CAMLHU01. The sequence continues at coordinate 1,380 of DASTRQ010000211.1, read as the reverse complement.
CCACCGGGATCGGGCATCTCTGGCGCACCGAGCGGTCGCTCCGCCCCGACCTCACCCCACTCGTCCGGCCGGGGGCGTGGCTCGCCGCGGGCGTGGCCGCGATCGTCCTCCCGTGGGTGGCGGCGTACACGCTCGGCGGCGGCGCGCACGCCCTCCTCGAGGGTGTCCTCGTCCTGCCGTTCCGCCGCTCGGTCTATGCCCGGATGTTCCCGCCGGGCTTCTGGCTCCCCGACCTGCTCGCCGCCGGGCTGCTTCTGCTGCTCCTCCTCCGGCGGTTCCGGACGGAGACCGCCGCCTGGATCGCCGCGGCGCTGGTGGGGCTCACCTTCTTCGCCACCGAGGGCGCCCGGCTCGGCTCCAAGTGGACCGTGCTGATCACCTGGCGCGAGCTCCGCGTCTGGGCGGTCGGCGCCCTGCTCGCCGTGGCCCTCGTGCGCTGGCGCGAGACGGGGCCCCGCGGCCGCACGATGATGATCGCCGGTTGGGTGGCCGCGTGGCTCGCGCTGGTACAGTACCCGTTCGCGGCCACCAACTACGTGGCCTATGTGGCCCCGCTCCTCTTCCTCGCCGGGTGCGCCGCGGCCGCCGGCCGGGTGGCGCGCCCGCTCGGTGCCGCCATCCCCCTGGCGCTCGCGATCTGGACCCTGGGCGTGGACCACGGCCAGCCCCTCTCGCTGCTGGGCCGCCGGCACGCCTCCCCGCCGCTCACCTACGCCCGGCTCGACCTGCCGCACGGCGGCCTCCGCGTCGCGGACTACGAGGCGCACGGCTACGAGGCGATCATCCGGACGCTCGACCGCTGGGGAGCGCGCACGGTGGTCGCCGGCCCGGACGCGCCCGAGATCTACTACCTGGGCGACCGGACCCTCCTCGACCGCGAGCTGTTCGAGTTCACCTCCCCCGACTGGTCGGCCGCCACGTTCGGGGAACGGATCGCCGCGCACCGGCCGGACGCGGTGGTGCTCAATCTCCGGCCCTTCTTCTCGAAGGTGCCGCCGGAATCGGTGCTGGCGAGGCTCCCGGCCCCGCCCGTGGCGGACACGATGATCGGACCGTTCCTCCTGCTCAGGCTGGCGCCGCCGCCGGCCACGCCGTGACCGACTCCACCGCCGCGCCCCGGTCCCCCCTTCCCGGCTGGGTCTGGACCGCCTTCGCCACCGCCGCGGCCGCGGTGGACCTCGCCTCCCATCTCTTTCGCGACTGGGTGCCGCACGACGAGGGCGCGCTCGGCCTGGCGGGGGCGTTGGTCCGGGGAGGCGCGTGGCCGCATCGCGACTTCAGCGACATCTACTCCGGCGGGCTCGCCCTCCTCGATGCCGGCACCCAGCTGCTCCTCGGCGACGACCTGCACGCGCTCCGGATCCCCCTCGGCATCGCGGC